>CAMBVX010000423.1 GCA_945871085.1 Opitutus sp. GAS368
TTGCCCGGCAGCGTCCGGGTGAAGTGTATCCGCGCGTCCTCCTGCGCCCGCCAGTTCATCGCCGCCATGAACGGCCGGGCCCAATGGGCGGAATGCAGCGCGATGAACGCCAGTTCGCCGGCGAGCACACGGTCCGTGATCCGCTTGACGTTCGCTTCGGTCACTTCGCCCTGCCGGACATGGCCCCACCAGATGACCACCTCCGCCCACTTTAGGTTGTCATCGGAAAGGCCCTGCTCCGGGTCGTCGAGCGCGACCGAGCGCAGTTCGAGATCGCTGGCCGCGGCCTTGAGCCGCTGGGCGATTTCATTGCCCAGCCAGTTGTCGTACGCATCGGCCTGGCGCGGCTGGCGTTCGTCCCAGACCAACACACGTGTCGGCTTCGCTAGGGCCGCAGCAGTGGCGACGAGGAAAAGAGAGAGCGAGAGCAAGGTTTTCATGAGAAGATGGGGTGTAGATACCTGGGCAGGGCGGGAGCAAAGCTTCGCAGGGATACTCCGTCATCCTCGAAAATTGCCCGGGAATTTTTCGCCCAAAGGCGCACATTCGGATTCCGCCCGAGGGATCGCACCACAAAATCACCAAGGAATCTGAGGAAACAGCCGCCAGCAGAAGCGGTCAGGCCACGTGCGGCCGCCGCGGGGCTGAAATCACTCCCCGTCCAATCTCGCCGACGCCGCGGCCGCAGGAGAGCGGCCGGGCGCGGGCACGGAGAGCGCCCTGTCGGGCGCGGCACCACGCGTCGCGGAATTTCGCGGTCCGCCGATAAATTTTCCGGGCAATTCCTCCGGGAAAGGGAGTAGTAAGAAGCAAATTCCCCATCACCACCCATGACATCCCCAACCCACATCTCAGCAATCGTCCAGCGTCCGTTTCAGCGTGTCGCGCTCCGGATTCTCGCCGGCGGACTCTTCGCTTTCACCTCCGCTGCGGCGGCGCAGACATCGGCACAGGAGCCCGCCAAGGCATCGATCTTGGTGCTGTCGCCGTTTACCGTCGATGCGTCCAAGGACCAGGGCTACGTGGCGTCGCAGACGATGGCCGGAGGACGCCTCAACACCGAAATCGGCAAAACTGGTGCCTCCATCCAGGTCATCACCAAGGATTTCATGCGGGATGTGGCTTCGACCAACATTAATGACCTGCTGCAATACACCACCGGCACAGAAACCGCCGGGATCTTCGGCAATTTTACCGGGGCCGATTTTGCCGCCAACGGCGTCACGGAAGAAGATGCCGCCATGCGCAATCCCAGCGGCACGAACCGCATCCGCGGCATGGCCGCGCCCGACCGGACGCGTGATTTCTTCAAGACGGAAATCCCCTTTGACGCCTACAACACGGAGCGGGTCGACATCAACCGCGGCGCGAACTCCTTCCTCTTTGGACTGGGCTCGCCGGCTGGCCTGATCAACAACGGTCTCGCCAAGGCCCAGTTCAAAAACTTCGGCGAAACGGAATTTCGCATCGACAGCGGCGGGGCCAATCCATCGGCGCGCGGCAGTGTCGACCTGAACCGGGTCGTAGTGAAGGACGTGCTCGCGGTGCGGATCGCCAGCCTCAAGGACCACACCAATTTTTACCAGCGCCCGACTTACCTCAAGGACGCGCGCCTTTACTCCGCCGTCACGTTCCGGCCGTTCGGGCAGAAGGGCGGGCCCACGCTGCGCTTGCATTACGAAACGGGGAAAATCAACGGCAGTCCGCCGAGCCGGATTCTGCCCGTGGAGAATCTCTCCCGATTCATCAACCAGCCGGATCTGTTTCCCGCGCTGCCCGATGTCGCCCGGGTTTCGATCAATCCCGTGGAGTTCGCGCGCCAGTACGGCCGGAACGAAGGCCCCTACTTCAACGTCGAGACGAGCCCCACCCTCCGCGACCTCGCCATTCGGTCGGCGTATGCGCTGCGATTCGACGGCAGCGGCCGGGGCGGTATGAACCCACTGGCCTTCTACGGACAGGTGCAGGATGCGCAGAATGCGAATGGAAACGCCTACTTCGATCCCAACCGGATCGGCAGCCCGAACCAGGACTACGTCTTCAACGGCAACTAGGGGGAGATCCTGCGTACCGCCACCGGTAACGCCGCCTGGGCCAACCAGGGTTTCGTGAATCTCGATACCTTCAACTTCTCCAAGTACAATCTGGCCTGGGACAGCCAGTGGTACAAAAAACTCGTTCACCAACTACAACGTCGCGCTGGAGCAGCTCTTCCTGCGCAACACCGCCGGGATCAACGTCAGCTTCGATTACCAGAGCTTCGACCGGGCGAGTTATACGGTCGGACCCGATCCCGACGGGGCGGGCGCCATCGCCCTGGACATCAACACGCACATGCTCTTTCCGACACAGGAAGGCGGCCTGGTGCCGGCGCCGAACCCCAACTTCGGGCGGCCGGTCATGATGACCCGGCGGTTCAATACCCATGAATTCGCGGATACCACCCGCCAGACCGCCCGCGCGACCCTCTTCTACAAGCTTAACCTGGCCGGGCGCGACGGCTGGATGAAGTGGCTCGGCAACCATACGTTTACCGTCCTCGCCGATCGGGAGGAGCAGGACATCTTCCGCCACGGCTCCCGGCCCTCGTCCTTTGACGGTTCCTTCCGGGTCGTCCCCACGCTGCCCGGCGCCTCGACCGATCCGACGATTTTCTCCCGCGACATTCCTTTCATGATGTACCTGGGACCGCCCCAGTTGGGTGCGTTCACCAATCCCAATTTCCAGCTGAAGGACTTCGTCCTGACCGCGAACAACGGCTACGACCTGTCGTTCGACTCAATCGCCGGCGAGCATGCAACGATGTACTGGGACATTCCCACCCAGCAATGGAAGCGCGGCACCTTCACGGTCCGGGAAATCCCACAGCGCGATCCCAACCTGCAGAAAGTAGTGATCGAATCCCAGGCGCTCAACCTCAGCAGCGAGTTCTCCCATGGTAACCTAATCGTCAATACGGGCTACCGGAAGGATAGGGTGAAGGACGTGGCGAACCGCACGCCGCCGCGGGACTCGGACAACATCCCCATCGTGATGGATCGCTCCCGTTTCAACCTGCACAGCGGCAACGTCCAGCGCGCCGAAGCCTCCAAGTCGATCTTCGCGTGGGGGGCGGTCGGCTCCCTGCCCAGATCGTGGAATCCCCTGGCGCGCTGGCTGAATCCGTCCGCCCACTACAACCAGTCGGACAACTTCGTCCCGGTAGCCGGCCAGAACACCCCCCAGGGCGCCGCCATTCCGAGTCCCACCGGCCGGAGCCAGGACTATGGCGTCAGCCTGAATCTCTTGCAGGGCAAGGTCATCGCCCGGCTCAACTGGTACGAGGGGAGACTCGACAACTCCAGCGAGAGCAATTTCGACCTCTTCCTGAACCAGGTCTACACGACGGCCTTCGCGTTCCTCGGAAATCTGAACCAGAACATCGTCGCGTACAACAATCCCGCCAACGACCGCAGCCGCTATCCGCGCATCAACGAGGCGCGGCAGGCCTACGCCGAGATGGAGACTCTGCTGCGGGCCCAGGGCAACCTGTGGGAGCGGAAGCAGGTTTCGTTTCTCGCCGACGGCTCCATCAGCCAGATCACCGTCAACAACATCGGCGACACGACCAGCCGGTCCGCGAAGGGCTTCGAGGCCGAAGTCATCCTCAACCCCACGCCCGGTTGGCGCATCGCCGTGAACGCGGCGAAGCAGCAGGCCGTGCTCGACAATTACATGCCGGGTTTGACCGCGTTTTACGCCAACTTCCTCGATGCCTACGTGGCCAAGTGGGGAACGTTGGAGAACGGCAGTCCCGCGCAGATCATCAATCCGGGTGCCACGTTCGCCAATTCGGTGGATGTCCAGCGCTTCACCTACCTCTCCGGCAAACTGCAGGAAGGCCGCCCGTCCGCGGAACTCCGCCCTTGGCGGTTCAACGCCGTCACCCGCTACAAATTCCTGAAGGGCCGGATCCGGGGCCTTGCCGTCGGCGGCGCTCTCCGCTGGCAGGACGCCGGCGTGATCGGTTTTCCCACCGTAACCGGAGTGGTCGCTGGCCGGAACACGTTCCTCCCCGACATCGCCAACGGCTACAAAGGCCCGACGGAAACCAACATCGACGCCTTCGTCAGCTATGAGCGCCGGATCTTCCGCGACTCGGTCGCGTGGACCGTCCAGTTCAACGTCAGAAACCTCAATGCCGACATGAACGGCGTCGTCCCCATCCGCGCGCAGCCGGATGGTTCGTACGCCCGCGTGCGCTCCGTCACCCCGCGGCAGTTTCTGCTCACCAACAATTTCAGGTTCTAGGCCGCGATGCCTTCCGCTGGATTCAGCCGCCCGCGCCGGTCCGGTCTTGGCCTGCGAGGCGCCGCGGCCATCCTCGCGGGCTCCGGAGCGGACGACCGCCCCGGCGAACCCTCCCGTGAAACGGCTGCAACCCACACCAATCGAATGAACCTCCCTTCCATGGGCCGCAAAGCCCTCCTCGCCTGCGGCTGGATCGTGTCGGCGTCGATTGCGATTCCGGCTCCGGCGGAACCGCGGCCGCCCAACATCCTCCTCATCATGGCCGACGATCTGGGGGCGGAGACTCTCGCCGGTTACGGCAATACGGTTTACTCCACGCCGCATCTGGATCGCCTGGCGGCGGAAGGCGCGCGCTTCGAGAACGCCTACGCCACTCCGGTTTGTTCGCCGAGCCGGGCGATGATTCTCACCGGGCTCTATCCCAACCGGACCGGATTCATGGAGCGACTCGACAGCCCGAAGGATGTCGGGCGGAACAACCGCCTTCCCGTTCACCTCAAGACCCTCGGGACCGTGTTTCAGTCTGCCGGATACGCCACCGCCATCGCGGGCAAGTGGCACTTGGGCGACTTTCAGCGCCATCCGGACCAGCCGCGCTCGCACGGTTTCGGTGAGTACTGCCTCTGGGTTCAATATTGGGACGGGGTGCTCCAGAGCCGGTATTACGGCCCGCACTTCTGGGAGAACGGGAGATATCACGTCGAGGACCAGCAGGTCTTCGGTCCTGACTACGAGGCCGGGTTCTTGATGGAATTCATGGAGCGCAACCGGGAGCGTCCGTTCTTCGCCTATTTCCCGATGAACCTGATTCACAGTCCCATCATCGCACCTCCCGGCGACCACGCGCTGGCGGAGAGCCGTTACCCGGCGGATCTCGGGGCGAAGGAGCGCCGGATCGGACACATGATCACCTACATGGATGCCGTGGTCGGACGGCTGCTGGCGAAACTCGCGGCGCTCGGGCTGGCGGAGAACACCCTGGTGATTTTCACGGGCGACAACGGTACCAGCGGCGACCTGACCAGCCGGCTGGGCGATTTTCACCTGAAAGGCGGCAAACGCACCATGAACGAAGCCGGCACCCGGGTCCCCTTGATCGGGAGGTGGCCCGGCCGGATTCCTCCCGGGCGGCGCGACGCCTTCATCACTCTGATGGATCTGCTTCCCACCCTCGTCTCCGTGGCCAAGATTCCGCTCCGCCATGAGGTCGACGGCATGGATTTGTCGCACAATCTGTTCAATACTGCGGGGAAGGACCGGGATTATTGCTTCATGGCCTTCGAGGGAGACGTGTATTTTGTCCGGGACCGGCACCGCCGTCTGCACGAGGACGGACGTCTGTATGACGTCCCGGTGACCAGCAACGAGGCGCGTTACAGCATGAGGCAGGCCGAGGCGGCGGGACCGCACGAGGCGGCCCGCGTCAAGCTGCAGTCGCGACTTGATGAGTTCATGAAAATCAAGCAGACGGACACCTCCTACACGATCATCCCCTTCGGGACCAACGGGGACAATTTCAAGAACGCTCAACAACGAGCGGCCGGGACGCCGGGTTCCGCCGGGCCCCGCTGACGCCGACAACCACCCCCGCCGCATGCCGCACGACCCCATCGCCGCCCGTCAGGAGGCCTTCATTCGCCTGTTCTCCAAGAACGAAGGCAAAGTCCGCGCTTTCATCACCTCCCTCCTGCCCAACTGGGAAGGCGTGGACGATGTGATGCAGGAAACCAGCCTGGTGCTGTGGCGGAAACTCGAGCAGTTCGACCCGGAGGCTCCGGGGTCGAG
>CAMBVX010000424.1 GCA_945871085.1 Opitutus sp. GAS368
CGGGCACAAAAAAGGGCGGGTCAAAGACACCGCCCTGCTGGGAATCGCTGCGCCGGGAGGTTAGCTCGCGGGCACGATCGTCACGCTCTCGACCTCGACGCGGTCGGCGGGCGTGCTCTTCTCGCTGCCGCCGACGGGGACGGTGGCGATGCGCTCGAGCACGTCGTCGCCCTTCACGAGTTGGCCGTAGGCCGTGTATTGGCCATCAAGGAATCCCGCGTTGCCGTGGCAGATGAAAAATTGGCAGCCGGCGGAGTCCGGGTGCGAGGAGCGGGCGGCGGAAAGTACGCCCCGGACGTGGGGCTTTTTGTTGAACTCGGCTTTGACTTTGTAGCCGGGGTCGCCGGTGCCGGGCATGCCCTGGGCGCCCTTTTTGGTGTTGGGGCAACCGCCCTGGATCATGAAACCCTTAAGAATGCGGTGGAACGCGGTGCCGTTGTAGAATCCCTCGCGGGCGAGTTTCTTGAAATTCTCGACGTGTTTCGGGGCGACGTCGGGCCAGAAGGCGAGGGTCATTTCTCCGAAGGAGGTCTTGATGATGGCGTGTTCGGCGGGTGCGGGAGTGCTCATGGAAGGCGGAGCGAACCGGGCGCGCTCCGGTGCCGCAAGAACCAATTTGCGCACGGCGTGGGACCTGCTCACGGTCAGAAATGCGCCGATCAATACTTCGCTCACGTTTACTGGCTTCCCTGTTTTTCCTCCCGTTGGTCGCCGCAGCGGCCGAAGTCATCCGGCCTAAAGTTGTTGTCGTGACGATGTTCGAGGCAGGCAACGACACGGGGGACCGGCCCGGTGAGTTTCAATTCTGGGTGGAACGTGAAAAACTCACGCAGGTGCACGCGTTTCCGCAGGGCTACCGAGATTTGCGGACGAACGTGGAGGGGAGCGTTTTGGGGGTGGTCACCGGCGTGGGCACGGCCAAGAGCACGGCGACGATTATGGCGCTGGGACTCGATCCGCGCTTTGATTTGACGAAGAGCTATTGGTTGGTGGCGGGGATTGCCGGCATCGATCCCCACGACGGTCCGCTCGGTGCAGCGGTGTGGGCCGAGTGGTTGGTCGACGGCGATCTGGGGCACGAGATCGATCCACGCGAGATGCCGGCGGGTTGGACGACGGGCTACATTCCGTTGCGAAAAAAGAAACCCTACGAACTGCCCGTGGACCGCAGTGAAGGAGAGGCCTACCGGCTTGACCCCGGTCTCGTGGAGTGGGCCTACCAGCTCACGAAGGATATCCCGTTGGCCGATACGGAGGCGATGCAGCGTCGTCGGGCTCTTTACACCGGCTATCCGAAAGCGCAGCGGCCCCCGCTCGTGATGAAAGGTGATAACCTGTCGTCGATGACCTATTGGCACGGGAAATTCCTCAATCAGTGGGCGAATGATTGGGTCAAGTATTACAGCGAAGGCACGGGCAACTACGTCACTACGGCGATGGAAGACACGGGCACGATGCAATCGCTGACTTTCCTCGCGCGGGCCAAACGCGTCGACGTGCAGCGCGTGCTTGTGCTGCGTACGGCCAGTAATTTTGATATGCAATGGCCGGGTGGCGACGCGGCGGAGAGCCTGAGCGGTGAAAAACTCGGGCCCGGATATTCTGCGTATCTCCCGTCGCTCGAAGCGGCGCATCGCGTGGGCAGCGCCGTCGCGCACGAACTCGTGAAGAACTGGGCGCGCTACGAAAACGAAATCCCGAAGAAGTGACGCGTCTGCCTCGAGCCTGAGATCAATACTGGTTCCTCGCTGTTTCCGATGGGTCGGCGATCTGGCCTGCGGTAGCCACAGGCCTCCGTGCCTGTGGGGTTCGGCGACACGCCCGCCAGACCGGCAGGCAGGGACGCCTGCCGCTACACCGACCAGAGGAACTCAATGTCCTCCCACGCGGAATTGCAGGGGACCCCGAGCATATCTGTCGCCGGATTTACCCACTCACAACAGCGAGGAGCCTCAATACTCGATCATCTCCCCGGGGAGCACGGGCGTCGTGACAGGCAACGCGCGGGCGGGGTGGGCTTGCTCGAAGGCGTAGCCGAGGGCGAGCAGGCGGGCTTCACTGAACGCGGGGCCGATGAACGACAGGCCGACCGGCAACGCCGGGTCCGAGGTGAAGCCCGCCGGGACAATCAAGTCGGGCCAGCCGGTGACGTTCGCGAGGATGGCAGTGCCGGAGTAGATGTTGTGCGGGAGCGTGACGCCCTCGTCCTTGATCAGGCGCGGTGGGCGCGACGCGGTGGGGACGATGAAGGCGTCCAATTTTTCCTGGGCAATGAACCACTGCAGGTTTTCGCGGACGATCTTGCGGCCGTCGTCCATGGCGCTCCGGTAGGGTAGATCGTGGATCGTGCCGGCCTTCTGTTCGCGCGCGTAGGCGGTGAGGCGATTTTTGTTGGGCACCCAACCTTCCTTGGTCGGTGCGGTGATTTTCTCGGACAGCGCGACGATGTCGGCGTGTGTTTTCGGAAGCTCTTTGCGCGGGAGCGTAGCGAGGTAGTCTTCGACTTGAGTTTTGAATTCGGGGTCGCGGATGGCGAGATAGAGCCCGCTGTTCACTCCGAGGACGAAGGTCGGGAGCTTGATGTCGACGACGGTCGCGCCCTTCGCGCGAAGGATCGCGACGGCGCTTTCGACGACGGCGTCGACGCCCGCGTCGTGTTTCATGAAGTCGCGGAGTAGTCCGAGACGAGCGCCGCGCAGAGCGTCGGATTTTAGGCCGGCGGTGTATTCAGGGGCGATGTGGCCGGCCGCGGCTGCGGTAGCCGGATCGCGCGGGTCGGGTCCGGCCATGACGTTGAGGGCGGCGGCGAGATCGGCGACGTGACGCGCCATCGGTCCCACCGTGTCGAGGGCCAGCGAGAGGGGGATAATGCCGCCGCGCCCGTTGAGGCCGAGCGTGGGCTTGAGGCCGGCGATGCCATTGGCTGACGACGGGCCGCGGATGGAGCCGCCGGTGTCGGTGCCGAGTCCGAAGACGGCAAAACCGGCGGCGATGCCTGCGCCGGTGCCGCCGCTGGAACCGCTGGGTGAGCGAGTGAGGACGTGGGGGTTGAGAATTTGTCCGCCGAGGGTGCTGAGGGCGGCGCCACTCGCGAACTCGCTGAGGTTGGCCTTGGCGATAATCACGCAACCGGCAGCACGGAGGCGGCGGGTTTGTTCGGCGTCTTGGAGCGGGAAAGAATCGCGGAGCGCGTAGAAACCGCCGGTCGTCGGGAGGTCGACGGTGTCGATGTTGTCCTTGAGCAAAATTGGAATGCCGTGGAGCGGTCCGCGCGGGCCCTTGGCTTTACGCTCCGTGTCGAGGGCGCGAGCTTCGTCGAGCGCCTGGGGGTTGACTGTGATGATCGCGTGGAGTTTCGGTCCGGATTTTTCGTAGGCGTCGATGCGCGCGAGGAAGAGCGTCGTGAGTTTTTCGGCGGTGAGCGCGCCGGAGGTCATCGCCGCTTGAAGTTCGATGACGGTGGCATCGGTGAGCGCGACCGTCGCGGCGCGGCAGCTGAGCGCGAGAGCGAGGACGAACGCGAGGAAGTGGCGAGGCGGGGTGGGCATCGGCGGGGCGAGGGGGCAGAGGGCAGCCCGCTTAATTGAACTCGGCGTCGATGAGCTCGCAGAAATGGTGAATCAAAAAGAGGTGGGCTTCCTGGGTGGCCGGGCCGCATTGGCCGGGGATGATCAGATCGCAGGTGGCGAGACCCTTGGCCTGGCCGCCGCCGCGGCCGAGGAAGGCGATGGACTCGAGTTTCATTCTTTTCGCCTCGTGCAGGGCGGCGAGGATGTTGGCGGAATTGCCGCTGGTGGTCAGCACGACCAGGAGATCTTCGGGACGCGCGAAGCCGGCGACTTGGCGCGAGAAGGCGTGTTCGTAGCCGTAGTCGTTGACGACGCAGGTGAGGAGCGAGCCGTCGGCGGAAAGGGCGATGGCGGGGAGCGCCCGGCGATTTTTTGCGTAGCGGCCGACGAGCTCGGTCGAGAAGTGGGCGGCTTCGGCGGCGCTGCCACCGTTGCCGCAGATGAGCAGTTTTCCGTTGCGGCGCAGCGTCGCGAGGATCATTTCGCCGGCACGATCAATCTCCGGGCGAATGGCGGAAAGTGACTGCAACGTGCGGACGGTTTCAGCGAGGGAAGATTCGAAGGAGCGCATGGTGGCGGGGGCAAAGTAGCGAGGAGTGCGTAGCGGGTAGCGAGGAGAAAAACGGCGGCCGCGATGCGCGGGTGAAATTCGGCGGATCATGCTCGCTACCCACTCACCGCACCGCACACCTTTTGCGCGTGCGCCTCCGTAAACTCACGCTCCGGCATTTTCGCAACGTGGGCTTTGCCGCGTTGGAGCTGAAGGGGCGGCAGCAGTTTTTGGTGGGGGCGAACGGTCAGGGGAAAACGAATCTGCTGGAGGCGGCGGGGTTCTTGACGGCGCTGCGTTCGTTTCGTGCAGCGGAGAACAAACTGCTGGTCGGTCACGGGGAGCACACGGCGGCGATCGCGTGTGAGCTGGAGCACGAACGCGAGGGTGAGACGAAGGTCACGATCAAGCTACGGCACGACGGCAAGGAGCTGTGGTGCGACCAAGCGCGCGTGACGCGGCTCGCGGATTACCTCGGAAAATTTCCGACGGTGGTATTTTCGTCGCAGGATTTGCAGTTGGTGCGGGGCTCGCCGGCGGGGCGGCGACGCTGGTTGGACCTGACGTTGGCGGCCATGGACGCGGGGTATTTGCGGGCCTTGCAAACGTTCACACGCGCCTTGGCGGAGCGGAATGCGTTGTTGAAACGCGGGGTGGCGGACGACGCGCAGCTCTCGGCCTTTGAACAGACCCTCGCGCCGGCGGCGGCTGAGTTGATTCGGTTGCGGGCGGAAGGGCTGAAGGCGCTCGGTGCCGTGTTGCGGGCGAACTACGGGAAGTTGTGTGACGAGGCCGAGCCGGCCGGGCTCGCTTATGAGCCGAGTTTTGCGGAGCCCTCGGCGGAGTCGCTGCTCGCGCGGCTGGAGTCGGGGCGGGCGCGCGATGCGCAGTTTCGCACGACGCTCGTGGGGCCGCAGCGCGACGATTTTTGTTTTACGGTGCGGCATACCGCGGCGAAGGATTTTGCGTCGGAGGGGCAGCAACGCTCCTTGGTGCTCGCGTTGCGCTTGGCGCAGGCAGCGTGGTTTCAGGACAAGAGCGGGATCCGGCCGGTGCTGCTCGCGGACGATGTGTTGGGCGAACTCGATCCGGCGCGGCGGCGGAGATTTTGGGGCGCGATCGATCCGGAATCGCAGGTGATCGCGACGGGGACCAGCCTGCCGGATGCGGAGTTGGGCACGTGGCAGGTGTTTGCGGTGGCGGATGGAGCTTTTACTGAAAAAGCGACGGGCACGGAGGTGAGCGCGTGACGCTGGAGCCGTGGCAATGGGCGCTGGCGGTGCTGGCGGCACTGATCGTGGGGATCTCGAAATCCGGCATCGGCGGGCTCGGGATTCTCGCGGTGGTGCTCTTCACTCTGATGATGCCCGCGAAGCAGGCGACGGGCACGGTGCTGCCGTTGTTGTGCTTCGGCGACATCGTGGCGTCGGCGACCTACGGGCGGCACGCGAAGTGGCTGCACGTGTGGCGGCTGTTTCCGTGGACGGCGGCCGGAGTGGTGCTGGGCTGGCTGGCCTTCGATCACGTGAACGACCGGCAGGCGCAGGCGCTCATCGGCGCGATTATTCTTGGGCTGGTCGTGATGCAACTCATCCGCCGAAAATGGGGCGGGCACGAGGCGGAGCATGGCGCGTGGTTCGCCCCCACCATCGGCGTGCTCGCGGGTTTCACGACGCTCGTGGCGAACGCGGCCGGACCGCTCATGGTCGTCTACATGCTCGCGATGCGGCTGCCGAAACTG
The DNA here is from genome assembly GCA_945871085.1 of Opitutus sp. GAS368. Lineage (GTDB taxonomy): Bacteria > Verrucomicrobiota > Verrucomicrobiia > Opitutales > Opitutaceae > GAS368. The sequence continues at coordinate 5,861 of CAMBVX010000424.1, forward strand.
GACTGGGTCGGCACGAGTGCGGTGTTTTTCCTGCTGCTCAATCTCTTCAAAGTGCCGTTCATGGTCGATCTCGGGTTGATCCATGCGACGAGCTTTGCGTTCAACCTCTGGCTGGCGCCGGTGGTGCTCGCGGGGGCGTGGTTCGGGCGGAAGCTCGTGTTGAAGATCGATCAACAGGCGTTTGAAAATCTGGCGCTCGCGCTCAGTTTGGT
>CAMBVX010000425.1 GCA_945871085.1 Opitutus sp. GAS368
CACCGGCCGCGGCCGCCGCCCGGCTCAGCGCCGCGAGTGCCTCCGCCGAGTCCGTCACCGTCGAGAATCGCGTCGCCGGAAACGTCCGCATCAGTTGGAGCAAGCGTCCGACGTTGGGCCCCACCGGTTGCAGCGCGAGCAGCACGTCAGCCGCTCCGACCGTCGCGGCGAGTTCCGCTTCGGCAATCGTCGCGCACTTAAATTTGGTGATCCCCAACTCCATTTGCCGAACCACGAGCTGCGGCAGCTTGTGCGTCTTGATGTGCGGACGCAGCCGCGCCGGATCGCCAACCAGCGCGACCATCCGGCGCACGTTCTCCGTGATGCGCTCCACGTGCAGCACGAGCGCCGGCGAGGGCACCTCCGCTTCGTTTTCCAACCGCATCCATGCGTCGGGCTTCATGGTGCGAGTTCAAAAATGGCTTCGATTTCCACCGCGATGTTTCCCGGCAACGGACCCATGCCTACCGCGCTGCGGGCTCCAATACCGTCCGCTTCGCCGAAGACCTGCGCGAAAAGTTCGCTGCAGCCGTTGATCACTTTGGGATGATCATAAAAATTCGGCGCGGAGTTCACCATGCCGAGCACCTTCACGACACGGCCCACCTTGTCCAACGAACCAAAATGCGCGCGCAGCGTGGCGAGGATCGCGAGGCCCACTTGTCGCGCTGCCGCGTGCCCGTCCTCAAGGGAAAGATCCGCGCCGACCCGGCCCTTGATCAACGAGCCGTCGAGGCACACCGGCCCGTGCCCCGAAACGTAGGCGAGCCCCTGCGCGACGATGACCGGGCGGTAGACCGCGACGGGCTTGGGCGCAGGCGGAAGTTCGAGATGCAGGGCGGCGAAGCGTTGTTCGTGGGTCATGGTGGTGGGGGGAGACTTTGAATCCATTGATAGATGAGTTGCACGCCCGCAGGATCGCTCGCGATCGTGCCGACCGGTGGCATCTGCCCGTTGCCGCGCGTCGCCACACGGATCGGTAGCACCGAGCGGCCAGCGTTGCCCGGTGCGATCAAGCGTGCGTCGCGCATCCCGAAGTCGCCGTGCAACGGCACCGCGTCGAGCAGGTGCTGTTTCCCGGGCCGCGCCCACGGCGTGAGGTCCATCGGGCTATTGCCGCCGCCATTCTGGATGTGGCAATGCGCACAGTTCGTCGCGAAATAGGCGCGCGTCCGTTCGTCCAGCGACGCGCTCGCGTCGGCAGGATCGGCCAACCGCGGCGCGCGGACACCCGGTGGGTTGCCCCCCACGAGACCGCGCGCGATGAAGGCGGCGATCTGATTCTGCACACGACCATCCGCGGTCGCCTCGCGATTGAGTTGGGCATTGGTCAACCCGAGCGCGAAGTTCGCCTCCCGTGAATGACACGAAAGACAATCCGAGCGGCTCGGCACCAGCCACTCGCGATCATCGATCGTCAGGCGCTGGCCGTCATTGGGTGCAAGTGTCGCGTCTGTTTGCGCGGCGTCCCACACATAGCTGTAAGCCGACCAATCGTGGCCCTGCTTGAGCAGCACGCGCGTCTCGAGGCGTCGCGCCGGTTTCCCCTCCTGCCGTGGCAAACTGAGCGTTTGCGCGAGCACCGTGCCGTCGGGAAAATTCCACGACTTCCACGGCCCGTTCTGCTCGGCGACACTCGCACCGGGCAAAGCGACCCACCGCTCGACACTCGCGCCGTCATGCCAAGCCCCCGCATTGATCACGAAGGGTTGCACGCCCGGCGCCGGCCGCAGTTCGCGCGTCGCCGTGAAGAGTCCGGTCTCGCTCAGGCGCGTGGGAAATGGCGGCGTCGCCCGCGTCTCCGGAGCGCGTTCGAGGCGGTAAAGCGCATCACCCAAATGATCGGCGATGAGCAGATCGCCCTCCGGTGAAAGTCCCAAACCCGCAATCGCCAACGGCGTATCGACCAGCTCGCGATTCCACCGCAACCGCGCGCCATCGTGCTTCGCTGCCCACACCCGCCCCGTACCGTAGTCGCCATAGATATACGCGCCGTCGAGTTCCGGAAACCGCGCGCCGCGATACACCAACCCGCCGGTGAGTGAACGAAAGACAGAGTGATTGTGCTCGATTGTCGGCGGCGTGAAGGGCGCCGGACCGCGCAATCGACCGGCGAGAAAAGGCCGCGTGCCCTCAAACGCGCTCCAGCCGTAATTCGCACCGCGCGCAAGCAGGTGAGCGCTCTCCCGTATGTCCTGCCCATTTTGCCCGACCCAGATTTGACCGCTCTCAAGATCGGCACTGATGCGCCACGGGTTGCGCAGTCCATAGGCCCACGTCTCGGGCCGCACGCCAGCGACACCCACGAACGGGTTGTCCCCGGGCACCCGATACGGCTGCCCCGCCACCGCGCCCTCGACATCGAGCCGCAGCACCTTGGCGCGCAGTGAAGCCGTGTCCTGGCCGGCATTGTCCAGATCGGAGAGACTCGTGCCGTCACCGCTTGTCACATACAGCATCCCGTCCTTGCCAAACGCCACGCCCGCCCCGTTGTGCCCATTGGAGTCCCACTCGATCACGGTCATCGCCGAACCTTCCACGAGTCCCTGCGGCGGTTCCCGGTTCACGGTGAAGCGCTCGACCCGCGAATGGAGTTTTCCGCCCGGCCCTGGCCCGTTGCTGCCGAGGTAGAGCCAGCCGTTTTCCGCGTAACGCGGGTGAAACGTCACACTGTAAAAATGTTCTTTCCGCTCCAACAACGTCTCGGCCTCCTTCGCGTCCGGACGCGCCGAGAATCGTTTCAACACGCTCCGCCGTTCCTGCCAGTCATAGTTTTCAAGCAGCATCATCCGCTCGGTCCCCGGCTCGCGCTCAATCGCGATCGGATGCCTCACCGCCAGCTTCGGGAACGCCCGCACCGCCGCATATTTTGACGCAACCTCGGGCGATCCCACCAGCCGCGACCCGTCCCAAGTCACCCGCGCCACCGTATCCGCTCGCCTCGGCGGACCGATAAACGTCAGCGTCGCGTAGTCTTCGTAACGATGAAAATTAGCCTTGGTCAGTGGCGCGTTGGAGGACAGTGCCGGTTCCTTGCGCCCCACGGCGTAATCATAGCGGCACAGCGCGTGGAGCCACCTGTCACCCGCCGCCGGTCGGCCGCCCGTCGGCTGGAAATCGCTCCAGGGAATTCGCCCCTCGACCGTCCAGCCTCGGTCGGTGTCGTCTCGCTGGTTCAACGTCCCGCGCAGCCGCACCGCCGTCTCGATGTGAAACTCCCGATCCCGCGCGTGGCGCTGGTATCCGCCCGCATCCCGCGCCGGCAGAAACATGTCGAGCTGCGCATTCGTCGGATTAAACTCGAACTCGTAGTAGCCGGGACGGTCCGCCGCCGGCTTAAAAAACAACTCAAACACATCCCCGGTCCACAGCGCGCCATCGTGCTCCGTCACCGTGGCGAACAAATCTGCATCAGTCATCTCCGCCGCGAAGTACAAAAACTCCCGATCCCACAGGAGCCGAACCTTGGTGTTCGTCGGCGGCGTGCGTTGCCCGGCGGGTCGCCACGCGGCTTGAAAATTTTCCACGACCTGCGCCGCCCGCCACGCCGCGTCATCGAGCCGCCCGTCGATCACCGGCGGCGTCACCGCCCACCGACACTCGACCTCGTCGGACGCGCCCATCGCGAACGTCCGCCCGAGAGCGATCGCGACCAGCGCGTAGACGTAATTTTTTATCATGGATAACAGTGAGAGGGGAAACTCCGCGACCCCGGCGTGCGTTGATCACGCCGACCAAGGCCACTGGAGATGGCGACATCGGAATGCGTTCCCGTCGACGCGTCACGGAAAATCCGGGACCGCTGCCCTTCTTGGGTGTGACGCAAACTCTGCCAACGATCTGCGTCCGCCTGCCGCTTCGGCCCTCCGCGTCCTCCGCGCCCTCCGCGTTTCAAACTTCGCACCTGCACCTGTGGTGGTTCAGGCACCGTTTGCATCACAAACGGCGTCTTGCTCAGCCAAAAAAAAGAAACCATTTCCCGAAAGATTAGGCTTAACGTGCCCACGATTGCCACGAATCCTCGCGCACTCCTTCCCCCTCGTCCCCGTGATCTTCCCCTTCTTTCGTTTCTCCCTCTGCGCTTGGGCGTTCGTTTCAACCGCGTCCGCGGCCGCCGCCCTCGACCACGTGACCTACAACGAGCACATCCGCCCCATCCTCGCCGACAACTGCTTCGCCTGCCACGGCAGCGACGCCGGTGATCGCAAAGCCAAACTCCGCCTCGACCAATTCGACTCCGCGACCGCCGACCGCCGCGGTGTGCGCGCCATCGCGCCCGGTGACCTCGCAAATTCCGAAGCGTGGCAACGCATCCTCAGCCAAGATCCCGACGAGATCATGCCGCCGCCCGACTCGCACAAAAAACCTCTCTCCCTCGCGCAGCGCGCTCTCGTCAAACGCTGGATCGAACAGGGCGCCGTCTATCAAAACCACTGGGCCTTCGAGCCCGTTGCCCGCCCCGCCGTTCCGGTTCCGGGCGCTCAACCCTCAACTCTCAGCGCTGAACTCTCCGCCCATCCCATCGACCGCTTCATCGCCGCCACACTCAGCCGCCACCAACGCACCCTCGCCCCCGAAGCTCCGCGTGAAGTGCTCTTCCGTCGCCTCACCCTCGATCTCACCGGCCTCCCGCCCACGCCCGCCGAACTCGACGCCTTTCTCGCCGACTACCCTCTTATCACCTCTTCAACTCCCACCGCTTCAACGTCAACTCGCCGCGAAGCGGCGCTAGACCGCGCCGTCACGCGCCTCCTCGCCTCTCCGCGCTACGGCGAACATTTCGCGCGCACCTGGCTCGACGCCGTGCGCTACGCCGACTCCCACGGCCTCCATCTCGACAACGTCCGCACCATCTGGCCCTACCGCGACTGGGTAGCGTCGGCCTTCAACCGCAATTTGCCTTTCGATCAATTCACGATTGAGCAACTGGCCGGTGATTTACTGCCCAATCCGCGCATCGATCAACTCGTCGCGTCCGGCTACAACCGCAACCACCTCACCACGTCCGAGGGCGGTTCCATCGAGGAAGAAGCCGAAGCACGCAATAATATCGACCGCATCAACACCACCGCGACCGTCTGGCTCGGGCTCACCGCGGGCTGCGCGCAGTGCCACGACCACAAGTTCGATCCGATTTCGCAACGCGACTATTACTCGCTCGGCGCCTTCTTCAAGGGCCTCGCCGACCGCGTCTGGGACGGCAACATCCCCAAGCCCGGCCCACTGGTCGTCCTCGGCGACGCCAAAGTGCAGGCCCGATTGAACGCCATCGAAGCTGCTTTTCCACCGCTCGCTGCCGCACTCTCCGCCAAGGCCGTGGCCGCCGAAAAAGTTCAGAAAGAAAAAGAGAAATCCAACGAGATCGCCGAAGTTGTGGCCAATGCGGCCAAGGTCGATGCCGACGACGACACCGACACGCTCTCGCCCGCGAAGCCGAAACAGGCTCCCGCCAAGCGCACCACCCCCGTCAGCTACGAAGTCGTCTGGGCCGAGGACGCCGATACACCCTACGCGATCAACTACGGAAAAACCGCACCCGCCGGCGAGTGGCGCACGGGCCCCGGCGTGCCTGTCATCGGCGGCCAGCGCGCCCTGCACCTCGAGGGCAGCCAGGAACGGCCGGTCAATTTTGGCGGCGGCGAGTTGCTGCTCATCGTGCGCACGACCGCGAAAGCGTTTGCCTATTTTCAAGCCGACCCTGCTCAACCGCCACGCGCCTTGAGCCTCCAGTTTATCAGCGAGAAAAAAACCAAGCGCGTGATTTGGGGAGATCCCGCCGCCTTTGGCCCCGAGGTGGCGAAGGACGCCATCGTCGCCGGCCCGATGCCCGCCCCCGGCGGCTACACGCGGCTCGAAATCGACGCCGTCGCCACGGGCCTCGCGAAAGACAAGCCCTACTCCGGACTCCTCGTTGCGCAGAGCGACGGTGCCGGGTGGTGGGATCACATCGGCACCGCCTGCACCAGCCCGAGTGCCGCCGTCGATCCGCTGCTGAACTCCGGCGCGTGGGTTACCGGGCTACGGAATTTTGGCCGCGCCGAGGCAGGCCTGCCGTTACCGCACGAAGC
>CAMBVX010000426.1 GCA_945871085.1 Opitutus sp. GAS368
GCCCCGGCTTCAGTGTTTTTTCGCGTCGGCGTGCACGCCGTTCATCATGATGCGGTCGGTCCACGCCAGGACGAGGGCGGAGATCAGGAAGATCGTATGGATGCCCACCTGCCAGGCGATGGCCTCATTGACGATCTTGAACGCGGGCTCGCGGACTTGGATAAATGTTTTCAGCAGGTGGATCGAAGAAATGCTGATGAGAGCGGTGCCGAGTTTGATCTTGAGGACGCCGGCGTTCACATGGCTGAGCCACTCGGGTTTGTCGGCCTTGCCGCTGAGATCGAGGCGGGAGACGAAGGTTTCGTAGCCACCGATGACGACCATAATGACGAGATTGGCGACCATCACGACGTCGATCAGGCCGAGGACGCCGATCATGATGTGCGTGCTGACGGTCTCGACGTCTCCACCCGCTACAAAGACGTGCAGCATGTGCCAGAGTTCGGCGAAGAACTGGCAGACGTAGACCATCTGCGCGACAATGAGGCCGAGGTAGAGGGGCGCCTGCAGCCAGCGGCTGGAGAAAATCGAGCCTTCGACGGCGCGCTCAATCAGGGAGGCTTTGGGGGCATCGCCCTCGGTTTCGGGGGATGGTGGCTGGGCGTGGGAGTGGGAGGACATGGGCGGAAAGGTTGCGAGAGAGGCCGCCGAAGCGGGGAGGCGCAAGGAAAAGGTGCGGGATCGGACGGGATGTCGCGTGACGGGTAGCGCGAGGCTTTAGCCCGCGTGCGGTGTGCGTGCGGTGGGCGTGCGGAAGCGCGTGCGGTGTGCGATGATTTTTCGGACGCGGGCTGAAGCCTCGCGCTACCTCGGAGGGTGTGCGGTGGAGGGGGTTTTTCGGACGCGGGCTGAAGCCTCGCGCTACCCGGAGCTTGCGGGTGGGGAACGGCGCCATAGGTTTCGCCTCATGCTAGCGCATTTGCAGACGACCAAGTTTACGTGGGGTCGTTTGCCGCATTGGGAGGTCGAACGGGGACGCTATTTCGTAACAGTGCGCTGTCGCGACAGCCTGCCGCGCGAGGTCGTGGCGCGGTTGCAGGAGATTCAGGAAACCTTGCGGCGGACCGAAGCGCGGTCGGCAGATTTTTTGCGTCTGCAACGCCAGTATTTTGCCACGATGGAGAAATTTCTGGATGCGGGCGGCGGGAGTGCGCCGTTACGAAATCCCGGCGCGGCGAGGGCGTTGGTAGAGGCACTCGACGGGCTGGTGAAGGAAGGCGTGGGTGTGCCGCATTTCGCGATCATGCCGAATCATTGGCATGCCTTGCTGGTGCCGACGGGCGCGGCGTCAATCGATCTGCACGGCTTGATGACACGGCTGAAGGGGCGCTCGGCGCGGGCGATCAATCTGGCGCTCGGGAAGGCCGGGGCGTTGTGGCAACGCGAGTGGTTTGATCGCTGGATGCGTGACGACGCGGAGTGGGAACGCTGCGTGGCGTATGTGCGGCAGAATCCGGTGAAGGTGGGGATCGTGGCCGACTGGCGAGATGATCCGTGGACGCGGTAATGCTCCGGAGGTAGCGCGCGGGTTTAGCCCGCGTGCGGGGGCGGTGTGGTGGGACTTTTCGGACGCGGGCTGAAGCCTCGCGCTACCTCGGAGGGCGTGCGGTGGACGGGGCTTTCGGACGCGGGCTGAAGCCTCGCGCTACCCGGAGCAGGTGCGTAGGTGATCGCTTGGCCGACGCGGGCTGAAGCCTCGCGCTACCGGGACTCAAATCGCCCCGATGGCCTCGTCGAGGACGGCGAGGAGGAAGTCGGCGTCGGCTGGCGTAATGTTCATCGGCGGGGCGAAGCGGATGGTCTGGCCCCAGAGGCCGCCTTTGCCGAGGAGGAGGCCGAGTTCGCGGGCGTTTTCGACGGCTTGGGCGCACTCTTCCCGGCCGGGCGCTTTCGTCGCGCGGTCCTTCACGAACTCAATGCCGAGCATGAGGCCTTTGCCGCGGACGTCGCCGATGACTTTGTGTTTGGCCTTCAGCTTTTCGAGGCCCGCCAGGATATAGGTGCCGAGCTTGAGGCAGTTTTCCTGGGTCTTTTCCTGCTCGATGACTTCGAGGACCGCCTTGCCGATGGCGCTCACCACAGGGTTGCCGCCGAAGGTGTTGAAGTGAACTTTCTGCGCCATGACGGCGGCAATCTTCGGCGTGGTGACGACGGCGGCGAGCGGGGCACCGTTGCCAATGCCTTTGGCCAAGGTGACGATGTCGGGGATGACACCTTGCGTTTCGAAGCCCCAGAAATGGGTGCCGGTGCGGCCGAAGCCGGTCTGCACTTCGTCGGCGATGCAAAGGCCACCGGCGGCGCGCACGTGTTCGTAGGCGTGTTTGAGATAGCCTTGGGGAAACTCGACGAAGCCGCCGACGCCTTGAATGGACTCGGCGAAGAACGCGGCGACTTTGCCGGGCGTGGCGTAGTTGATGAGGTCTTTGACGTCGTCGGCGTATTTCACGCCGGCCTCGGCGTCGTCGTAGCCGAAGTGTCCGCGATAAGGATACGGGGCGACGGCGTGGTGGACGCCGAAGGACTGGGGCGTGTTGAATTTCCAATTACTGTGGGCGGTGAGGCCCATGCCGGAGGAATTGCCGCCGTGGTAGGCATTGCGCAGGGCGATGGCGTCGTAGTTGCCGGTGTAGAGGCGGGCCATGAGGAGCGCGAGGTCGTTGGCCTCGGAGCCGGAGTTGACGAAGTAGCAGACTTTGAGTTCGCCGGGAAATTTCGAGGCGAGTTTCTCGGCAAAGGCTCCGATGTTGGGGTTGAGGTAAATCGTCGTGGAGTGCTGGAGCAGGGCGTTCTGGGCGTTGATGGCCTGGAGGACGTGCGGGTGGCAGTGGCCCACGCTGACGGTCACGATGCCGCCAAGGCCGTCGAGGTAGCGTTTACCGGTGTCGTCCCAGACATACTGCATTTTGCCCTCTACGATCATGATCGGCTGCTTGTAGTAGAGGAAGAGGCCGGGGTTGAGGAACTGCTTGCGCTGCGCGAGCACGGCGGCGGCGGACGGGCCGGTGTAGGGTGCGGGCGTGTGCGGCGTGGGTGGGAGCGGGATGGTTTTCATGGGAGGAAAGACGGAGAGGCGAGACGAGCACGGAACGGAGTTTTTAACCACGGATGACACGGATTAACACGGATAAAGACAGGGAAGGAAAACAGAGAGAGGGGGATCTTGAACCACAGAGACACGGAGGCACCGAGATCAGAAACGGCGGTGAAATTTCTTGGTGCCTCCGTGTCTCTGCGGTGGAATCGGTTTAGGAGTTCGGGGCGAGTTTGCGGAGGAGGGCGTAGAGGGCGAACGAGATTCCGAAGCCGACGAACCAAGCATAATTGTAGAGACCGAGAAGAAAGGGTGAAACGTGCGAGCCGTCGATGGCGTGAATCGTGGCGAGGAAACCGGGGAGGCTGGGCAAAATGCCGGCGACGAGCGCGACGATGGCGACGAGACTGAAACCGTTTTTGTAGGCGTATTCGCCTTCGGGATTGTAGAGGCCGAGGACGTTGAGCCAGCGGCGGCGAATGAGAAAATAATCGGCGATCATGATGCCGCCGATGGGCCCGAGCAGGCCGCTGTAGCCGACGAGCCACGTGAAAATGTAGCCGGTGGGATCGGCGACGAGTTTCCACGGCATCATGAGAACACCGAGGACGCCGGTGAGGTAACCGCCGACGCGGAAGGAGATTTTTTTCGGAGCGAGGTGGGCGAAGTCGTTGGCGGGGGAGACGACGTTGGCGGCGATGTTCGTCGCGAGGGTGGCGATACACAGGGCGAACATCGCGACGACGAGGAGAACGGGATTTTTGAACTGAGTGAGGACGTCGACGGGGTCCCAGATGGTTTTACCGTAAATGATCGTGGTGGCGGAGGTGACGGCGACGCCGATGAAGGCGTAGAGGGCCATCGTCGTGGGGAGGCCGACGATCTGGCCGATGACTTGGTCGCGCTGGGATTTCGCGTAGCGGGAGAAGTCGGGGATGTTGAGTGAGAGCGTGGCCCAGAAGCCGATCATGCCGGTGAGTGCGGGAAAAAAGAAGGCCCAGAACTGTCCGGCCTTGGGTTGGCCGACGTCGAAGGCGGACGGTTGCGCGAGGATGGGGCCGAAGCCGCCGGCGTTGGCATAGGCCCAGTAGAGGAGGGCGAGGCCGAGGGCGATGAGGAGGGGGGCTTTGATGTTGAGGAGGAGGCGGATCGTTTCGATGCCGCGGTAAATGACCCACATGTTAATGCCCCAAAAAAAGAGAAAGCAGGCGAACTGCGCGCCGGTGATGCCGAGGAACGCGAGGGGCGTGCCGGTCGCGAGGGACGGCCAGAACACGGCGAGGATTTTGTAGATGGCGTTGCCGCCGATCCACGCCTGGATGCCGAACCAGCCGCAGGCCACGAGGGCGCGGAGGAGGGCGGGGATGTTGGCGCCGACGGTGCCGAAGGAGGCGCGGCAAAGCACCGGAAACGGGATGCCGTAGCGGGTGCCGGCGTGGGCGTTGAGGACCATCGGCACGACGACGATGAGGTTGCCGAGGAAGATCGTGATAATGGCCTGCCACCAATTCATGCCGCCGCCGATGAGCGACGAGGCGAGCATGTAGGTGGGGATGCATGCCGACATGGAAATCCAGAGCGCGGCGAAACTGAGCAGACCCCACTTGCGGCCGGACGTCGGGACGGGCGCGAGGTCGGCGTTGTAGAGGTGGGAGTGCTCGATGACGGAGAGATCGAGTTCGACGTCGGGGGCGTTTTCGCGGAGGCCGGGGTTGGAGGACATGGGGGAGGGTAGCGCGAGGCTTTAGCCCGCGTTCGGGGCGGATGGGGTGGGCGAATGATTTTCGGACGCGGGCTGAAGCCTCGCGCTACCACGGAACGGAGCGGGTGCGCACATTAGAAATGGCTTGGTTTTCGCTTGAGGAATTGGCCGCGGCCGAGCGTGCCGGTGAAGTGGCCGTCGCGGGCGGCGACCTGGCCGCGGACGGTGACGACGCTCGGGCGGCCTTCGATGGGCCAGCCTTCGAAGGCAGAGTAGTCGACGTTCATGTGCTGGGTTTTCGCGGAGATTACGCCGCGGTAGTTCGGATCGAAGACGACGAGGTCGGCGTCGGCGCCGGGCTGGATCGCGCCTTTGCGCGGGAAGAGATCGAACTGTTTTGCGACGGCGGTGCTCGCGACGTTCACGAAGGTGTGGAGATCGAGGCGGCCGCGGGCGACGCCGTAGGTGTAGAGGAGATTGATGCGCTCTTCGAGGGAGGGGATGCCATTGGGGATTTTTGTGAAGTCGTCTTTCCCCATCGGTTTTTGCGAGGCGAAGTCGAAGGGCGCGTGGTCGGTGGCGACGGTGTTGATGAGGCCGTCGCGCAGGCCGTGCCACAGGACGGATTGGTTGCGGGCGTCGCGGAGCGGGGGCGACATCACGTATTTCGCGCCTTCGAAGTTCGGGAGCTCGGCGTAGGATTTATCGAGGACGAGGTATTGGATGAGCGTCTCGATGCCGACGCGGACGCCGCGCTGGCGGGCGGCGATAGCTTGGTCGAGGGCTTCTTTACAGGAGAGGTGGACGATGTAGGTGGCGGCACCGGTGAGCTCGGCGAACGTGAGGAGGTGGTGAACGCCCTCGGCTTCGACGAGCGGCGGGCGGCTCTCGTGGTGCTGGGCGGGGTCGGTCTTGCCGGCGGCGAGGAGTTCTTGGCAACGCTCGGAGACGAGGGTTTCGTTTTCGCAGTGAGCGGTGACGACGACGCCGAGTTCCTGGGCGAGTTTGAGGGTTCGGTAGAGTTCGGTGTCGTCGATCCCGAAGGCGCCTTTGTAGGCGAGGAAGATTTTGAAGGAGCTGATGCCGCGCGCGACGATCTCGCGGAGTTGCGTCTCGGTGGTGGCGTCAAATTTGGTGACGCCCATGTGGAACGTAAAATCGCAGGCGGATTTGCCGGCGGCCTGTGAGTGCCAGAGATCGAAGGAGGCGAGCGCGTCGTCCTTGCGCGCGGGGCAGCACATCTCGATGAGCGTGGTGGTGCCGCCGACGAGGGCGGCTTGGGAGCCGGTGATATAGGTGTCCTT
>CAMBVX010000427.1 GCA_945871085.1 Opitutus sp. GAS368
TCCCACTCGCCCTGCTTGACCGTCACGAGTTTCCAATCGCCGGCCCGGATCGCGCGGTTCCCTTCGTGTTCCCACCAAAGAAAATCATGCGCGACGGCGACGTCCTGTTTGAGCGCCGCCGCAAAACTCCGGCCCGGAGACGGCGGCACGGGGAAGCCCTTGATCTCGGTCGGGATTTTCACGCCGGCGAGCTCCAGCACCGTGGGCAGAATATCAATCAAGTGGGTCGGACTGCGGCGCAGTTCGCCGCGCGCGGCGATGCCTGCGGGCCAGTGCGCGATCAGCGGCGTCGAGATGCCGCCCTCGTGCACCCACGTTTTGTGGCGGCGGAACGGCGTGTTCGCCGCACTCGACCAACCGGGGCCGATGCAAAGAAACGTTTTCGCCGAACCCAGCGGGGCCGCTTGGTCGTGGCCGTCGCCGCGCACCATCATTTCAGCACTCGCTCCGTTATCGGACGCGAAGAGGATCAGCGTGTTTTCGTAAGCCCCCATCGCTTTCAGCTGCGCGATGATGCGGCCGATTTCCTGGTCCATGCGGTCGACCATCGCGGCGTGGATCGCCATCTTCGCGGCCTGAAAGATCCGCTGTGAACTCGTGAGCTCGCTCCACGGCAGAGGTCGGTTCACCTCGTCGGGTCCCAGTTTCGCGATGTCGTCAGGAAACGCATACGGCGGGCCGATCTCCCGCTCCATTGCCGGGAGCGCGTGGGTGACGAGCCCGATTTTTTTCTGCCGCGCGTAACGCGCCTCCGCGATCGCGTTCCAACCCTGGCCGTAAGTGTCGCGATATTTTGCGATGTCCGCCGCCGGTGCGTGCAGCGGAAAATGCGGCGCCGTGAAACATAAGTAGTGGAAAAACGGTTGCGCGCCGAACTTCGCCGCGTGCTCCTGCAGGTATTTCACCGAGTGATCAGCGGTGGCCGTGGTCACGTAGTAGCCGGGCGTCTGCACGTTGGGCACGCCGTCGTCGGTATTACCCGGCGCGTTGAAGAAACTATTTTGGCCGCCGCCGATTTCAAAACTGTGGTCAAAGGCGTTGCCCAACGGACGGCCGTCGATGTGCCATTTCCCCGCGTGATAATTCCGATAGCCGGCCGGGCGCAAAAATTCCGTCAGGAGCGGTGCCCACGCGGGACGGATGCCACGGTTGCCGCCGCCACTCGCCACCCCCGGCAAAATGTCGCGCCGCACCTGCTGGGCGTAGTAGCCGGTCATCACCGCCGCGCGCGACGGCCAGCAGCGGGCGGTGTTGTAAGCCTGCGTGAACCGCAGCCCGCCCGCCGCGAGTGCATCGAGATTCGGCGTCGCGATCTCGCCGCCGTAGCAGCCGAGATCCGAGTAGCCCAAATCGTCAGCGAGGATGACAATGATATTGGGCGGCACCGCCGAAAGCGTCGAAACCGCCAGGAGACCAGCCAGCAGAACAAGAGATAATTTCATGAGGGGTGGGTTGAACGACGATCAACGCGACCGCGCCCAGCAAAGGCAAGGTCGGGCCTGCTCGCGTCGGCGAGCAAGGGTGTAAGGGGAAGGGATGTCAGCGGCACGGCGGCGAGCGCCGGCCCTGGAAACATCAACGATGCGTGTTCGGCTCATCGAGCGTTGAGCCTAAACACGATAGTTGAGACGCGGAGAACGCGGAGCAGGCCTGGAGGAAATGAGGCGCGCGATCGGCGCACCGGTCAGGTGACACCTCCCTGGCGAACCTAAAATGGTTTCCGGCTCTGCAGTCTCCGCGTCCTCTGCGTCCTCCGCGTCCTCTGCGTTTTTACTGCCTGTGCTGGGTTGGGCGGTGTTTCGATGCCTTCATTTCTTCGCAGCGGCTTCCTTCGGCGCCGCCCCGAGCTCCGGCGCCTCGCGAACCTTGTCCGACCACGGTTCGAGCGGGATCACCTCGCGCGACATGAATCTCGTGCGGGCGATCGCCGGCGGCAGATCGGCCGACGCTTTCGCCGCGAACGAAGCCCGTATCGCCACTGCCACCACGGCCTTCGCCGCCTCGGAGATGCCGCCCTGAAGTCCGGCGTGTTGGTGCGCGATTTCCCCCGCAGGATTGAGCACGGTGATGAGATTGGAATGGGCGAACTGACCGCGGGCGTCCTGCGTGTACTTTACGCCGAGCAGCATCGCGAAATCCTGCACATCCATCGCGTCCCCTCGCAGGAGCATCCAGCCGCCGTCGAGCGGAAGTTTCGCCCGATACGCGGCGAGCACCGCCGTGGTGTCACGCACGGTGGCGAAACGCACGAGGACGAAACGCGTTTGCTCACGGACGGCCGCCGGCGACGCGGCGCGGAGCCGCTGGAGGTCGCTCACGAGGACCGGGCAGGCGTATTCGCAGCAGGCGAAAAACATCGCGACAACGACGGGCTGACTACGGAGCGAGGCGAGCTTTACGGTCTGGCCGACATCGTTGGTCCAGGTCGCGTCGAGTTGATAAAGCGAGCGGGCGGAGAGCGGCGCGCCAGCGGGCAGTGGATCGCAGCAGGATTTTTTCCCGACGACCGCGCAGCAGGGCGTGGGGCCTTTCGCAGCGGTCACCGGGGCTGCTGCACAGCACCCGGCATTCGGCACGGCCGTGATCGGGAGCGTGCCTGCACGCGATGGCTCGGCGGAATCGCCTGCCAGCAGGCTCCTACCTGTCGGGACCGTGAGCAGAGCGAGGACGACGACGGCAAATTTCGTTTTCATCGTGAGACCGATTGGGCGCAGCGGAAACCGAGGTTCGGCACGACGTAGCTGGCGCGGAGGGAGCTGCGGCGTCCGGCGCGCCTGAAGGCGGGATAGTTGGTGAGGTCGCGGGCGCCGCAAAAGAGCGTGCGCTCCAAGCCGGTGCACCCGCGCGATTCGCCGGAGACCATTGCGGTGTTAAAATCGTCGACCCACTCCCACCCGAGCGACAGCAGATCCCGGGCGCCGTAGAAATTCGGCCGACCCAACCCGACGACGGGCGGCGTGTCCGGCGGCGGCCGAGAAAACCACACCAAGGCATAAGCCGGGAAGCCCGGCTCGGTCGCGCCATCCGCCGTCGTAAATCCCGCGGCGGCGGCCCGCTCCCACTCGGCAGTTGTCGGCAGGCGTTTCCCCGCCCACGCCGCATAGGCGCGTGCCGCGAACCAGGATACACGCACCACCGGCGCCTCCGCCGGCCCGAGTGCACCGAGCGCGGTATCGCCGGCCCAGTGGGCCAGGTGGCCAACATCGGCAAAGAGCGGGCTCACGCGTGAGCGTTGCCACTGCGGATGGGCGCGCACGAGGGCGAGGAACTCGGCGTTGGTCAGCCCATATTGGCATCCACGCGAAGCATCGCGGCCGCGCTTCTCACTGATTCCGGCACAACCGTCCAATCCGGCCGCCACCGATCAGAACCCATACGTCGCGCGCATCGTCCAACTATGCCGCACGCGCGGCAGCCGGTAGCGCACGATCAAGCCGCGGGCGGAACGCTCGCTAGCGAAGGCGTCGTTAGCCTTTGCGACACCTTTTTTCTCACCCCCGTTTGACCTTTTCCGAAGCGCCACCACCCGTTTTCGCCATGCCTTTGTTGACGATTGTTCCGCCGATGCCGGGCGCTGAGCGCCGCTTCAAGCCGTTCGTCGAATTCGTGCACACCGGCGGTTGGGCAACGGAATTTGTCCGACTCGACTGGCCTGGACATCGCCCACCCTTTGTTTCGACTGAAATCTTTCCGCAGGTCGACGCCCAGACGGCGGTCAAGGTCGTGCTGGGATTTTCTCTCGGCGCGCTCTAAGCCCATCTCGGGGCGTTGCGCGCCCGGCACCTGATCATTGGCTCAATTTCTCCGTTCTTCCTCGAAGACGAAGATGAGCCCGAACGCTGGATGATTTCCTACCGCAGCGGCAACGCCGCGACACCGGCCGACGTGCTGGTGGGCGCCCTCGAAGACGAGCAGATGCACCGCCGCGCGACGGCCGTGCGCGACGGCTACCGCCAGCGCAGTTAACCGCCGAGTCCGCCGGCGCCGCTCTACTTCCGGTTGAAATACGCGACCGCGTTACGCGTTTCGCGACCAGCGAGGATCAAGTCCGTGCGACCATCACCATCGAGGTCGGTGGCTTTCAGATCGTAGGCTTCCTGTTTGTGGCCGACATCGATGTCGTGCGGCGTGAAGCCACCGCGACTGTCGTTCTCATACCAGCGAACCGTAAACGCCGTATAGGCCGCGACGGCGACATCGAGATCACCGTCGCCATCAAAATCGCCCACGGCCAAGGCGTGCGGCGTCGCGAGGTCCGCGTCGATCACGTGCTTCGTCCATGTCGGCCCCGCGAACCAAAACACGCCCTTGCCGTGGCCACACGCCCCCACCACATCGGGGCGACCGTCGCCGTTGACGTCGCCCGCCTTGATGTTGGTCGCGCCTTTTTCCTGCGCGATCAGATGTTTCGTCCAAGGCACCGCGTCGTTCACGCCGCGCTCCCACCACGTAAACGTGCCCTTGCCGGAATCGCCCAACAAAATATCGCCGCGGCCGTCGCGGTTCAGATCGGCAAAATCCAAATAGTGGGGACGGCCATCGGCACCACCTGAGGTCACCACGCGGCGCGCGGCGGGCGCGGCGGCTTTCTCCGCAAGCGAAAACCAGGCGACACTGTTCGGAAAAAACGGGCCGCTGATGCTGTCCGCGATCACGTCGGGCCGGCCATCGGCATTGACGTCGCCCACGGCGAGACCGTGGATGCCGTTGAGCTCGCGGTCGACGACGTGCAGCGGCCACGGACCCGCGCGCCGGCGGTTCTCGATCCACGCCACGCTGAAATCGGGACCCTTCGGCTCTGGCGGCACGCGCTTACCCGGGACGCGCGGCGCGCGAAAGTCGATCCACGGAATCTGATAGCGGCCGAGCGCCAGATCGAGGTCGCCGTCGCCGTCCGCATCCACCGCCACGCAGTAGAGCATCTTGCCCTCCTGTACGTCGAACAGCACCTCCGTTTTCCAGTTCGCCACATCGACCGCGAACACCTTGGTCACGCCCATCGCGATCACTTCCTTCACTCCGTCGCCATTCGTGTCGAGGGCCTCGACGCTCCAGATCGACTCGGGCAACGGATACGCGCGCCGCTCCCAATTCACCGTCGCCGGTTTCGCCGCGGCCGCACCAATCGGCTTCGTCTGCGTCGCCACCTTCGCCGCACCCCCGAAGTCCGCGCCCGAAAAATCCACCTCAAAGATCATGCCTTCATAGCCGACGACGTAGATTTTCCCGCGCTCGTCGGTCGCAAACGAGGCCAAGCTCTCGGGGGCCACCCCGATGATTCGCATCGCTTCGAGCCGCCCCTGCTTTTGCGCGACTCCGAAAATATACCGCGAGGTGTAGTCGCCGAAAACATACACCCCGTGAAACGACGAGGCCGGATCGCCACGGTAAACGTGTCCGCCCGTCACCGAGTTACCATAGCGCCGGCGATAGGCCGCGACCGGCGGCGAATAGCTCTCGCCCTCCCGCTGGCGCAGGTTGGAGAACCGCTCGAAGCCCTCGATGACATTCCACCCGTGGTTCTCGCCGCGGCGCACGATGGCGACTTCCTCCACGCGATCCTGGCCGACATCGCCGACCCAGAGATCGCCAGTCGCGGAATCAAAGCTGAAGCGCCACGGCTCGCGAAAACCCACCGCCCAGATCTCTGGCCGCGCACCCGCCTGCCCGCGAAACGGATTGTCCGCCGGAATCGCGTAGGCGAGCCCGCCTTCGCGGTGATCGACATCGATGCGCAGCATCTTGCCGAGGAGCAGCCCGAGGTTCTGCGCGTGGCCATTGGGATCCTGCTGCGGGCCGGTGTCGCCCATCGCGAGGTAGAGAAACCCGTCCGGCCCAAAGGCGATGCAGCCGCCGGTGTGGTTTTGCGTCACCGCCGGGATCTCCATGATTCGCCGCGCCGGCTCGCCCGAATCGGCGCGCAGGTCCGCCGAGGCGCGGAGCTCGACGAGCGCCGTCACCATCTGCCCCGCCTCCATCGCCTGGTGTTTCAGATAATATTTTCGGTTCTCGCGAAACTTCGGATGAAACGCCAC
>CAMBVX010000428.1 GCA_945871085.1 Opitutus sp. GAS368
AACATCGCGCGGATCGAGGTTTATCACTCGCCGACGCCGGAGTCGCCGGGCTCGGCGCTCGCGGGCGGCGTGAACATGGTGCCGCGCGGAGCCTTTGAGCGCTCGAAGCCGGTGCTCAATTGGAGCACGTATTGGATGTTTCGTGATGCGGAGAAGGAGTTGAAAAAAACACCCGGACCGACGCGGGACGAAACCTACAAGATTCACCCTGGTTTCGATTTCTCGTGGGTCGTGCCCGTCAACAAGCGCTTTGGCTTTACGCTTTCCGGCGGTCACTCGTCGCAATACACGATGCAGGATAACTTCTCCAACACGTGGCGCGGAGCCGGTCAGGCTACCAGTGCTCCCGTGTTGGTCGCTGGAGTAACCGTGCCCGGCGCGCTGCCCGACACCACGCCGGACAAGCCCTACCTCACGAATTACACGGTGCGTGACGGCACCAAGCTCACGACGCGCGATTCCTTGGGTGCGACAATGGATTTCAAGCTCTCGCGGAACGACATGGTTTCGTTTTCATTTCAATACGCCTTCTTCGATGCCGAGTTTAACAACCGGACGCTGAATTTTGCGATTTCCCGGGTGCTGCCAGGGAATTTCGATACGCGCACGACCAACGGCGACGTTGGCCAAGGCTCGATCAGTGTGAACAGCGGTGCCCGGCAAAAAGCCGGCACGACCTACATGCCGACGCTCATTTGGCGGCACAACGGCCCGATCTGGAAGGCCGACGTCGGGGGCAGTTTCTCCCACTCGAGCAATCACTACCGGGACATCGACAAGGGCTACTTCAACGGCACGAACACCCAGCGGACCAACGTCACGGTGGCCTTTAGCGAGATCACCTATCTGCGGCCCGGGAAAATCTCGGTGAAAGACGGCCTTACGGGTGCGGTGGTCGATCCCTACAGCCTCTCAAGTTTCGTGATTAACAGCGGGACGAGCGACACTTGGGAGACCTCCGATGTCCAGCGCGGCGTCCGAGGAAATCTCGGGAGAGATTTTCGCCTTTTTAATGTCCCCCTGGCGCTCAAGACGGGCGCCGAGGTCCGCCAGTCCATCCGCGATATCCGCGGCACGAGCAGTGGCTACACGTTTGTCGGCCAAGACAAGATTCGCACCACGACGCCGAACGGCTCGGCGGCGGTGCCCGGCAGCGACGACGGCGCGGCCCTCGTGCTCGACGAGATTTTCTCAAAACGGTTCGCCCCGTGGGGCTTCCCGCAGGTGCAATATCCGAGCAACTATGACCTGTGGGAGCTTTACAAGGCCAAGCCCGACTACTTCACCCGCGACGCCAATACCGAGTACCGCAACGCCGTCGGGCGCTCCAAGTATGCGGCCGAGGTGATTTCTGCCGCTTACCTGCGTGGTGATTTGGCGCTGTTTGGCGGACGCATGAAGATCGTCGGCGGCGTCCGGGCGGAGCAGACCAACGTCACCGCATTTGGCTTTCTCAATGATCCGACGGGGAACTATCGGCGGGACGCCAGCGGCGAAGTCATTCCGCAGCGTGACGCCAATGGAAACATTATCTTCACCGGCACGGGAGTGAATCGGATCCCGGCGCCGGTCTTGATTCAGCCGACGACGATTCCCAATCCCGCTGGCGGCACGGCGCTCTCGAATGCCCTGGCGGTTTCGAAACTCACCTACCTCGATCGCGGTCAACATACGAAAAAGGAATACCTCCGCTATTTTCCGAGTCTCAACGTCAGCTATAATCTCGCCGAAAATCTAATCGCGCGCGGCTCGGTTTACCAATCGGTGGGCCGACCCAATTTCGACCAATACGCCGGCGGCCTGACGCTGCCCGATACGGAATTGCCCGGAACCCCGACATCCAACCGCATCAGCGTGAACAATGCCGGCATCAAAGCGTGGAGCGCGAATTCGATGAAAGTTCGCTTCGAGTATTATTTCCAACGCGTCGGCCAAATTTCGATCGGAGCCTTCCGCCGCGATTTCGAAAACCTGTTTGCTTCGACGGTGTTTCAGGCGACGCCGGAGTTTTTGACGCTCTACGATCTGGATGAGGAGACGTTTTTGCCCTACTACGTCACCACGAATTTCAACGCGCCCGGTCGCGTGCGCATGGAAGGCACCGAGTTCGACTATAAACAATCGCTCACCTTTTTGCCGCAGTGGGCTCGGGGCGTGCAGGTTTTTGCCAATATGAGCGCGCAGCGGGCGGTGGGTGATACGACGGCGAGTTTTTCGAACTACCAGCCGCGCACCTATAACTGGGGCGTGAGCCTGTCGCGGCCGAAATTTAATGTGCGCATGAATTGGAATTACCGCGGCCGCCGTCGCGGCGCCTACATTGCCGAGTCGCCGCGCAGCATCGAGGCGGGCACGTTCACGTGGCAGTCCAAGCGCCTCTACATCGATCTGAGCGGCGAATATAATCTGACGCGGCGCATCGGAATCTTCGCGAGCATGCGCAATCTCAACGATGCCACCGAGGATAACGAGCGCCGTGGGCCGAATACGCCGGAACACGCGCAGCTCAATTCCCGGGAGGATTTCGGTGCGCTGTGGACGATGGGCGTCAAGGGGACGTTCTGAGGTCGGCGACGCTGGAGCGCGGCGTGATGCGGGGACTGGTGGCGACCGGCGCGGTGAGGTTCCGCGCCGTCCGCCGGAGCGCGGTCGTCACGCTTTCCCCAAACAGCACTGCTTGTATTTCTTACCGCTGCCGCAGGGGCACGGGTCGTTGCGGCCGACCTTGACGGCGGCTTTGGCTGGCGCGGGCCCTTGGCGGACCGGGCGGGTGAAGGTCCATTGGCCGTCGATGCGATGGAATTCAGATTTTTCTTCGAGGACGCCTTCCTGCCCGTCTTCGGTGTAGTAGGCGGAAAACTCGACGAAGGCCGTGTCCGGTTGTTTACCGAGTTCGTGGGAGTGCACGACGAGCTTCGTCCAACGCACGGGCGTCTCGCCGGGCTCCTCGACGTAGGGCAGCTTCGCGGTTGGCGCGTAAGTTTCGTGGAGGTAGCGATTGTCGTTGGCAACGTGGGCCGTGAAACGTGAGCGCATGAGCTCTTCGGCGGTCGCGGCAGGTCGTTGGCGCGTCAGCACCGGTTCGCAGCAGGCGTCGAAGAGTTTGCCGCTGCCGCAGGGGCAGGCTTGTCCGCGAGTGGGTCGATCGAGTCCGGTGGGCGTAATGGCCATGAGGCAGTCCTACCGGGTAGGCGGGGAGCAACGCGAGGCAGAAGACGTGGCGATTCAGAAAGACGTGGCGATTCCCGCAGGGGTGGAGCGCGGTGACCCCAACGCGTCCGGCTTCGGTCAGGTTACGGGCCCCGCTCTGGGCCGAAGCGTGGAATGCGATCCGCGTCGTCGAGCGGGTCGCGCAAATAGTAGGGACCGCCGCCTTTGACGTGCGATTCCATGTAGCTAAAACTGACGGCAAAATTTCGGACTGGGTCTTCGTAGGTGAGGGTCATCCCGCCGAAGCGTTCGCTGTAGCCCTTGCCGACACTCATCCCGAGGGTGAACGAACCATGGATTTCTGGGCCGGTGGCCTTGGCTTCGGCCACCCGCGCACGGATACTCAGCGGGACAAAAGTCGGTGGCGCGAGGAGGGTGCGGCTGAGAAGACTGGCGGCGTTGCGGTCGGCAAGGCGGTCGATTTTGAGCAGTTCAGCCTCCGTCAAAACGGCGAAGCCGGCGGTGCGGCGTTCGTCCGCGGTCAAACGTTGCGAGAACCGGCCGGGCATCGCTGGGGCGTCGCCGCGCCGCGGGGCGGATTGGGTCGCGAGGTCGCGGCGAACGAGCGCGTCAATGACGGCGATTTCGTCGGACGAGAGTCGGTCGAGTCCGGCGTCGTGGCGTTCGGCGGTGGCGAGGGATTGAGAGAAACGCGTCGGCTGTGGGCTGTCGGCGGCCGAGGCAGTGGCGGGCACCTGCACCAGCAGTCCGGCCAAAAGGAGCTTCGCCCACGGGTTCAACATGCCGGGAGGTTGGTTCACGCGAGACGAAGACTCACGGATATTCTCGCAGGTTCCGTTTCTTTTTTTGACCGAGAAATTTCCTTCCGCAAAGAGTGAAGAAAAAGGTCCTCCAAGTGATTGCGTCCGCTTCCCCGCAGCTTAAGTTCCCGGTCTCCCCATGAATACCAAAACTGTTGTCAGCTTGTTTGCCGCTCTGCTCATCACCGCCTCCGCCGGCTTGGCGGCGGAAAAGGAAGTGACTCTCGTCGGAACGGTCCAGTGTGCGAAGTGCGATTTGAGCCAAACTGATTCCTGCCAAAGCGTCCTGGCGGTTAAGCGAGGTGAGAAGGATGAAATCTACTACCTGACCGCCAATGTTGCGAGTAAGGCGTTCCACGACGGGACGTGCAGTGGCATGCCGAAAGTCAAGGTCACCGGCGTCGTGAAGGAGACGGCCGGAAAAAAAGAAATCACGGCTTCGAAGGTCGAAGAGGCCAAGGGCTGAACGGGTGAAGCGGATCTGGGTTATCGCGCGATGGTGGTCTGCGGGTTTCGTGTGGACCCACGCGCTCGGGGCCACGCCGGCTGACTTTGGGCGCAGTCACGATGAATGGAGGGCCGAGCGCACGGCGGAGCTGACGAAGCCCGACGGTTGGTTGTCGCTGATCGGGCTGCATTTTTTGAAGCCGGGGGCCAACACGGTGGGGCGTGCGGCGGGTAACGACGTGGTGCTGGCGCAAGGCCCGGCGCGATTCGGCGTCGCGACCGTCGGGCCGGAAGGCAAGGTGCGGTTTGAAATCGCGGTTGGGCTGGATGCGAAGGTCGACGGTCGGCTGATCGGTTCGGTTGACCTCCAACTCGGGGCAGGCGCGGTGAAGCCGACACTGGTTACGTGCGGCACGGTGAGTTTTTTTGTGATCGAACGCGGCGGAAAAATGGCGCTACGCGTGCGGGACAGCGCGGCGGCGCGGCGGGCGCGTTTTGCCGGGTTGGACTATTTTCCGGTCGATCCGGCGTGGCGCATTGCGGCGCGCTGGGTGGCTTTCGAGAAGTCGCGCATGATTCCGCTCGTGAATATCCTCGGCCAAACGTCGCCGGCGCTCGTGCCGGGCAAAGCGGTCTTCGAGCGCAACGGGATGACCATGGAGTTGCTCGCCATTGATGAGGGCCCGGGCGAGCCGTTGTTTTTTGTGATCGCGGATGCGACGAGTGGTAAAGAGACCTATGCGGCGGCGCGGTTTATCTACGCCGAGGCGCCGCAGGACGGAGTGATCATCCTTGATTTCAACCGCGCGGAGAACCCGCCGTGCGCGTTCACGCCGTTTGCGACGTGTCCACTGCCGCCGAAGGAAAACCGCCTGCCCTTGGCCGTGACAGCGGGCGAGAAGACCTATCGCGGGTCGCACGATTGAGGCGCGCAAATTGTTGCGGCTAACTCAAGCGGCGTCGCCGCCGTGCAACGTTGGGCTCCAGAACATGCTGTCCGGATCAGGAAATCGGCGGTGGTCCGTGTGTTCCGGGCGCGGCTCGTTCCCGGTGTCGAATTCGGGCCAAAGAATTGGCACCAGAAAATCGTGCCGGGCTGCGCCTGACGAGGAGCGGAGCCGGGCGGGCGAGTCGGCGCGAAGGCGGAGCGGCGTCGGTTCACTCCGGTTTGGAATCCAGGCGGCTTCGATGGTGGGTGTTTTCATGGCGGTGTGGAGCCCGCTCCCGTGAGCACACCGTGAGGCCAATAAAAAGCCCCTCCGGTGTGGCACCGGAGGGGCAAAGTCTTTCGACGTTTAGAACCCTCGCGGCGCCTTGGTAACGGCGGATACGGATACGACGGAGACTGCGACCACGGAGAGGTGGGCGAGATTCGAAACGAGGGTCGTGCCGTTGAGGTTCATGTGTCGCCGGCGAAGGAGCCCAACGCGGAGCCGAGTGTCAAGTCGCGGTTTGGCGGTTTTGTCCGAGGAGGAAACGCCTCGCAATCAAGGGAGCCAGGTGCTCCGTTTCTCGTGCGCATGAACAACCCCCTCTTGCCGTCAGCCCGATCGCCCGTCACGTCAGCCGCCCCGATGGGTCGGCGGAGTTTTATG
>CAMBVX010000429.1 GCA_945871085.1 Opitutus sp. GAS368
TGCGTGCGACCGGTGAGCGGGCGACATTCCACCAAGGCGAAGCGCCCAAATTTTTCCAGCGTGCGAAATTCGCTCAGGCAGTCCTTGCCGCCGCGGCCTTTGAAGACCCGCATGCGGCCCTTCTGGCGTTCGTCCTCCCCGAGCGAGAGGTCGACACTGAAGGCCTCCGGCAAAGCGCCCGCGGCATCGCGGACCGGCACGGCCACCTTCATCGCGTGCTCGGCCGCCAACACGACGACAAACGCGTGGTATTTTTTCGCCACCGTCTTCGACTGAAACTGGCCGCTGAGAAAATCGAGCGCGACTTTGTTCTTCGCACACAGCAGCAGGCCGCTGGTGTCGGCGTCGAGCCGATGCACATTGGCGACACCGTGGCCCATTTTGTCATGGACGAGACCCATGAGGTTTTCGCGTTGTTTGTCCCAGCGGTCGGGCGCGACCAACATCCCGCTCGGTTTGTCGAACGCGATGAGCGAGGCGTCCTCGAAGATAACAGGCGGCAGCGGCATAGCGGCGACGATGGGAGCGGCCACCGGACTTGGGCAACCGTGTATTCCCGAGGCAGGCCCACCGGCTAAAATCAAGTAACTAACCCCGCCACCGCGTTAATTCGCTTGCCGCATCTCGGCGCGCCACGCTGCCTGAGAGGAGAATTGCTCCCATGCCGGTCTGGCCCAAAAGTTTTTATACCTTCGGTGCGAATCTCCTGACGGCGGGTGCGGAATGGCGGCTGCGGCAGAAACGAGCCAGCGTCGGCGCGCAAGAACGCACGTTCGCCGTGCTGACGACTCACCTGGCGGCGACATCGTTCTGGCGCAGTGCCGGTGTCGTGGAAAACATGAGCTACGCCACGTTTCAGGCGCGCGTCGCACCGCGCGGCTACGAGCAGTTTGCGCCTGCGATTGAGCGGATGCGCCGGGGCGAGGCGGACGTGCTCTGGCCCGGGCAATGTGCCTTCTTCGCCGTCTCGGCCGGGACGACGACCGGGGCCGTGAAATGTCTGCCGGTGACCGAGGAGATGCTCGGGCACTTTCGGCGCGCGAGCCTCGACGCACTGCTCTACTATACCGTGCGGGTGAAACATGCGGCGGTGTTTCGTGGGCGGCACTTGTTGCTCGGCGGCTCCACCGCACTCACCCCGCTGGCTGACGTCAAACCTCACCTCGCCTACGCCGGCGACCTC
Organism: Opitutus sp. GAS368; assembly: GCA_945871085.1. GTDB lineage: Bacteria > Verrucomicrobiota > Verrucomicrobiia > Opitutales > Opitutaceae > GAS368. The sequence continues at coordinate 1,184 of CAMBVX010000429.1, forward strand.
GGCGGCATCGCGACGCTGAACCTGCCTCCGTGGGTCGAAAAACATCTCGCGGAGCCCGGCACGGCGATCGCGCAGATGGACGATTGGGGGGCGAGACTCGACGCCATCGTGCAGCGCACCCGCTCGCTCGATATCACGCTGCTGAGCGGCCTCCCCACGTGGGTGCTCCACCTCGCCGCCGCCTTACGCGCTGATTCCGCGCCGGGAAAAGGGCGCATCACCAACCTCCAAGGGCTGTGGCCCAACTTCGAGTGTTTCGTCCACGGCGGCTCGCCGATCGGGCCCTTTCAGGAAGAACTGCGCGCGGTCCTCGGGCCGACCGTGACGTTCCACGAAGTTTACCCGGCGGCCGAGGGCTTTATCGCGGCGCAAGACGTCGAAGCCGGACTCGGCCTACGGCTCATGGCTGACACGGGGATTTTCTACGAATTCCTCCCGCTGGCCGATTTTGACGAATCGCGGTTGGAGCAACTCGGACCCAAGGTCGTGCCGCTCGGCGGTGTGAAAGTCGGCGTCGACTACGCGCTGCTCCTCACGACGCCCGCCGGCTTGGCGCGCTACGTCATCGGGGACGTTGTGCGTTTCACATCCCTCGCCCCACCGCGACTCATTTACGTCGGGCGCACCAAGCTCCAGCTCAACGCCGGCGGCGAACGGGTGGTCGAAAAAGAAATCACGGACGCGCTCATGGCGGTTTGCCGGCGCCACGGTTGGACCATCGTAAATTTCCACGTCGCGCCCCTATTCGTGACTTCCCTCACAGGCCAAAATCGCGGCCGCCACGAATGGTGGATCGAGTTACGCCCCGGCACAGTCACGACGCCCACGGGCCCGCTCATCGAAGCGGAGTTGGACGTCGAACTCCAGAAGCTGAACGACACCTACCAAGCCAAGCGCAAGGGCGGTCACCTCGAAGCACCGATCGTGCGCTTGGTTATGCCCGGTATCTTCGAGCACTGGCTGCGCTTTCAAAAAAAGTGGGGTGGCCTGTACAAAATGCCCCGCTGTCGGAGCGATCGCCTCATCGCCGACGAACTGGCGCAAATCACCACGTTCGGTCGGGAATGAAACTGCGGACCCAGCGTCCAGTTATCTTCGAAAAGTGCCGCTGCGAGTGGCACGCGTGCTGCTCTATCTCAGCATCCTGCCCAAAGCAGGGTTTTAGGTAGCGTGAACCGGTCGCAAGGCCGGGACAGAAAAAACTGGGGCCGGCGTTAAGGGGTTATCGCCGGCCCCTCCTTTTTCCCCGGCCAATCGGTGGTTCCAGCCGCTACGCCGACGACCCGCTCAACGACTCACTTGAGCAGCGCCAGAATCTTCTTCGCGTATTCTTCCGTCGGCTCGGCCCCCACCTTGCGATCCCGAATCTGCCCGTTCCGATCGATGAGAAACGTCGTGGGTAACGCCTCGATCCCGCCAAACGCTGCCAACATTTTTTCGTCCCCCATCACCATCGGATAGTTCACGCCAAACTTATCCGAAAACGTCTTCACCACGCCCGGTCCCGCCTCGTCCATCGATACACCGACAATCACGAGCCCCTCCTTGCCATGCTTCTTCACCAGGTCGACGTAACCGGGAATCTCCGCGCGACACGGCGGACACCAGGTGGCCCAAAAATCAATCACGACGACTTTGCCCATAAATTGATCGGACTTCACGACGGCGCCGTTCAAATCCTTGAGCGCCCAAGCGGGCGCCGGCGCGATGATCGGCAACCCGGCCACCGCCCCATTCGCCGCCGGGGCCGCCATCGTCGCTTTCGGCACCTCCGCCTGTTTTGAACACGCCGAGAAGGCCAAGGCCAACAGAGTGCCGAAGCAAAGTGAACGGGGTAGGGAACGGGAGATTTTCATAGTCGCAGCGTGAGCGTAGCAATCAGAGCCGTCGCCGCAAATTTTCTTCCCATCTTTCGGCGGAGTGACGCCACACTTCGCCCAAACTCAGGTCCCCCGGATCTCGGGCAAATCCAACCCCAGCGTCTCGATAAATTTCTTCATCGCCGGTGTCAGCACCCGCCCCTTGCGGTGGAGAATTGCGAGTGGCCGCGTAAATCCCCGGCCTTTGAACGGCAACACCGCGAGCGTCCCTTGTTTCGCTTCCTGCACGACGGTCGCCTGCGGCACGATGGCGATCCCGTGATCGATCTCGACGGCCCGTTTCACCGTCTCGATATTGTCGAACTCCATCACGGGCTCGATCTCCAGCTTGTGCTCGCGGAAAATCTGATCAACCGCCTTGCGCGTCGGAATGTCCGGGTCAAAGCCGATGAACTTCTGCCCCGCGAGATCCTTCACCTCGACCTCGGTGCGCTTCGCGATCGGGTGATTCGGGTGAGCGATCACGACCAAGTGATCCTCTCGAAACGGCAACACCTCGATTTGCCGCTGCTTCACCGGAAACGCCACGAGTCCAAAATCCACCGCGTTGTGCAGGATATCCTCATAGACGAGGTTCGAGCGTCGGTATTCCACCCGCACATTGACCGACGGAAAGTCGTGGAGAAATTTCTTAATAAACGGCGGCAGCTCGTGCAGCCCGATGGAATAAATGGTCGAAAGCCGGATCGTGCCGCTGATCACTTTTTTCATCTCCTGCAGCTCGGACAGCAACTTCTCATAGGTATGCAGCATCTCCTTCGCGGCCTCGTAAACCCGCTGACCCTCACGCGTGAGTTGAAACTGCTTCTGGCTTCGATCGATCAGCAGCGATTTGAAATGCCGCTCCATCGCCCGCGCCTGCTGGCTCACCGCCGACTGCGTGATGCCGTTGAGCTTCGCTGATTTCGAAAAACTTTTCGTCTCAACCAGGTCCGCGAAGATTTTGAAGTTTTCAATTTGCATGATTAGCGCAGGTTGTTGCGCACAGAGTAGTAATTACTCTCCTGCCGTAAACCTTTAATTAGATTCTCTAAACTCAAACGCCTCCCTCCTTGCCCGCCCACCGCTACCCATGCTGATCAGCTACGAAGAATTTGCCCGCCGGGCCGACGCCATCCGCACCCAGATCGCTGCCGCTTGCGCCACCGCCGGTCGCCACTCCCACGAGGTCGAACTCCTCGCCGTGACGAAGACTCACCCCGCCCTCGCCGCCGACTACGCCGCCCGCTACGGCTTGCGTGGTGTCGGCGAAAACCGGGTCCAAGAAGCACAGGACAAACGCCCTCAGACCGCCCCGACCTCCGGCGCGCTCCGCTGGGAACTCATCGGCCACCTCCAATCCAATAAGTCAAAACTCGCCGCCCAGCACTTCGACCGCGTCCAGAGCGTCGATAGCGAAAAACTCCTCCTCCACCTCGACCGCGCCGCCGCCGAACTCGGAAAAACTCTGCCCATTCTCCTCCAAATTAACGCCGGTAACGACCCTGCAAAATTTGGGGCCGATCTCGCTGACGCCCCCCGACTCGTCGCCGCGGCACTCGCCAAAAAAAATCTCCGCGTCGACGGCCTCATGACCATCGCTCCGCTCGGCACCACCCCCGACGAGACCGCCGCGCACGCCCAGCGCACGTTCGCCAATCTTCGCCAACTCCGCGACGACCTCGCCGCCCGCCTCGGCCTCCCCTTCCGCGAACTTTCCATGGGCATGACCGGCGATCTCGCGCTCGCCGTCGCCGCCGGCAGCACCCTGGTGCGCGTCGGCACCGCGCTTTACGGCGCACGCTAAACGGTAGAACTGCGCGGCGGCGAAACTTTCACGGTTGCGCCGCGCCCCAATCTTTTTTCGCATCGCCGCGTGGAAATGCCAACGCTCAGCGCAGCCCAACAACACGCGTTCCTCAGCCTGCTCGACGATCCGAGTCCCGCCGTGCAACGCGCGCTCCGGGCTCACTTCGCGCAGATTGGCCCCGCCGCCGCACCCTTTCTCCAGTCTGTCGCGTGCGGTCCGGATCGGCTCGCCGCCGGCCACGCCGCCCGCTTTCTCCACGAGCTGAAACTCACCGATCCAGTCGGCGAATTCCGCGACTTCATCCGCTCACTCAACTACGAATTGGAGTCCGGCGCCCTCTTTCTCGCCCGCACCGCCAACCCCCACCTCGAAGTCGGTCGATGCTGCGCCCAACTCGACGCCATCGCCGCCCGCTGCCGCGAATTGATCGCCGAGCCGTCTTCGACGCGCGAGAAATGCCGCATCGTCAACCGCGTCATGTTCCATGAGTGGGGCTTTCACGGCAATCTCGAGCACTACACCGACCCCCGCAACAGCCTCCTCGACCAAGTCCTCGAACGGCGCACGGGAATCCCCCTTTCATTGAGCATCGTCTACCTCCTCGTCGCCCAACGCCTTGGCCTCGACCTCGAAGCCGTCGGTCTGCCCGGCCATTTCGTGGTCGCGTGTTACACCGACGAACGCCCCTTTTTTATCGATCCTTTCGACCGCGGCATCTTTCGCGACGCCGATGAAATTTTTACGCTTCTAAGATCCCATCACGTCGTCCCCCAAATCACTGACCTCGCCCCCACCCCCGTCCGCGAAGTCCTCTGCCGCTGCTGCCGCAACCTCGTCAATCACTACACCGTTTCTGGCGAAACCACGCGCGCCCACCTCTTCGCAGATTTCGTCCGCGAATTCGAGGCGACCTACGAACGCAACTCGGCGTAAGCCCGACCGGACTGCGGTGGGCGTCTGGGGCATAGGGCAAAGGCGCAAATTTTGGCCGGTCTGTCATTGCGAGAGCTCGGAGCAGGCGGAGCTTGCGTGGTAGCGGCCATGAACCTTCCAAGGTTTGTCATGGCGAAGGAGGCTGGCCGACTGCGGCAATCCAGCTGAAATTCCAGATGGATCGCCACGTCGTTTCGCTCCTCGCGATGAAAAACAGAGTTCATTG
>CAMBVX010000430.1 GCA_945871085.1 Opitutus sp. GAS368
GGCTTGGAAGAGTTGGGCGGGCGTGGCGTAGGAGGCGTCGCCGTGAAGATAGATGCCGTTCCAGCCGGCCTTGAGCACGTAGGTTTCGGTCTTCCACTGGGCGTGGAGAGCGGGCGCGCCGAGGACAGCGAGGGTGAGGCAGAGCGCGAGGTGTCCGAGGTGTTTCATCGAACTTTCAGACGGTAAAAGAAGGCGCGGGCGGAATTGGCGGCGAGGTTGGCATACAGGTCGGTGACGCCCGTGCTCGTGGCTTTGAGGGAAGATTGCGCAACCGGAGCGGCTGGCGGCGGCGAGGCGGCGAAATTATTCGGATCGACCGGAACGGGATCAGGGCTGCTCAGATAAAACGAGGCGGGCGACCAGGTCTTCAGGTCCGGGGACGTTTCGAGCGCATAGCGCTTGCCGTAGATGGAGAAGAACTGAAGGTGGGCGCTGGTGGCTGATTTCCCGACGAAGCGCAGCGAGAGATAATCCGTGGGATCGGCGGCGAAGGTGCCGGCGATGTATTCGTCGTAGTTCGAGATGCCGTCGTGATCGTAGTCACCGTTGCGCGTGATCGCGCTGAGATCCCAGCCGTTTGGCCCCCGCGCAACCCCGGCCGCGAAGAGCTGGCTCTCCTCCCATGCGTCCGGAAGGCCATCGCCGTCGGAGTCCACGCCGAGCGTCAGATCGAGACGGACCCGCTGGCCGGACTGGCCGACGGTGCGAGTGACGGACATCTCGATCGGCTGGTAGGCGATGTTGTGGATGAGAATCGCCAGGCTGAAGGACGAGCCGGCCTCGTTGGTTAGGTCGCTGTAGCTCACGGTGCCGCCGCGCTGCATATCCATGCGCAGCCGGATCTGATAGTTCTGATCGAGCTCGGTATTCTCGATGATGGTTTGCCGGAGCTTCTCGACGCCGTTCTTGTAGAAGATCACCACGGCACCGTCGACGCGGAGCGTCTGGCCCTGCTCATCACGCACGGAGCCGTAGAGCGTGAAAAACGGCGCCGGCGGGAAGGCGTAGGCCATCGAACACAGAATGACCGCCGCGAGAGCGTTTAGAGCGGCAAGGCTTAGTTTGCGGTGAAGGCGCACGCAGGGGGAAGTGGAACTCATGTGGACTATTCGGCTTTAGCCATGAATCATCGCACACGCCGCCGCCCAGCGCCTTGACCCAGAGCAAGCTTTGCACGCTCTCCGACCGGCTGTTCTGGCCAACCCTCAGTACGATGCGCTCGCGGGTTCGGTTCTTGCCGGCGCGGCCAGCTCGCTCACGACGTAAAGCCACTCGTCGCCGCCTGACGCGGTCCGCGACCGTTGCGGCAGAGCGTTTCACACCCCAAACGTTATTGGCACACCCCGTTTCGTGAAACCCACGCTCAAGGAGTTGCGCGATCAGTCCCTTTGCAGAAGTCGGTGAAGTCGGAATCGGACCAAAAGGGGTGCCTTGGGGAACGCGAAGAATTGGCGTATCCGGGGATAACGGATTGAGAGTTGCGGGGACTACAGGAGGACTATTCATTTTCAACGCTTTAGGCACCCCATAAAGCCCCACCCGGATCAGATCCCCCTGAAAATCCAATTTTCTATCAGCAAACCGCTGAACCAAGACGCGACGTAACGGCGCCGCACCGCGCCGGAGTTTACCCCAGCCTCCGCGCCGCCTCGAGGATTCACGGCGGCTTCTCGCCCCCCCCCACTTCATGAAACTACCCCACTCCCTGCCCGCTCTACTTCTCGGTTGCCTCGTGCTGCCGGTTTTTCGCGCCGCTGCCGCTGAAGGCGTCAATCCTACCCGTGCGAGAGCCGCGTCGATGGGAATAATCACCGGTCGGGTTCTCGACACCACGTCGGGCGCCTACCTGCACAAGGCTCGCGTCACCATCGAGGGCACGGCGCTCGAAGCGTTTAGCGATGACCTCGGGCTCTACCGCTTTGATCGCGTGCCGGCCGGCCGGGTCACGCTGCGCGCAGAGTATGCGGGTCTGTCCGCTCAAAAGACGGAGGTGACCGTCAGCGCCGGCAGCAGCAGCAACACGGACTTCGAACTGGCCGCCGCCCAGTCGAAATCAGCCGGCGTGGTCAAGCTCGGCGCGTTCAAGGTCGCGGAGGGCAAGGAAATGAGCCAGGCCTCATTGGCCCAGCAAGAGGAGCGCTTTAAGGCCAACTTCGCGAATGTGATCTCGACCGAAGAGTTCGGCATCATCCCCGAGGGAAATGTCGCCGAGTTCCTAAAGTTTCTCCCCGGCGTCACGGTCGGTGGCGGCCAGGATGCGCGTGAGATTTCCATCGGCGGCGTGCCGGCTGCCTACACTCCCATCAACGTCGACGGCCTTTCCCTCGCCAGCGCCGCCTCGTCGGCCGCGAACCGCACGATCGAACTTGAACAGGTGACGATGACGAACCTCGCCCGCGTCGAGGTCGACAAAACCCAGACCCCGGACCAGCGCGCCGATGCCATCGGCGGCCAGGTGAATCTCATTCCGCGCAGCTCCTTCGAGCGGAGCAAACCGGTTTACAACTACCGCTTCAGTCTGACCGCGATTGAAAGCGTCACCCTCGATCCGCTTAGTTTCAAACGAGAGCCTGGGCCCTACCGCCAGCCCCGGAGCGGCGTGCTCCCCGCTTACGAAATCTCGGCGGTCGTGCCGCTGCGCAAGGATCGACTCGGCCTGACCTTTTCGCTCGGCGACTACAACCGCCGCACTTACCTCCGCAACGACAACTTCACTTGGTCGAACCACGGCGCGATTCCCGCCGGTTCCATCGCGACCAGTCCGGACAACCCCTACGCCCGCCTCTACTCGGTGGTCGACGGTGGATCGCAAACCCGGCAACAGAGCGGCTCGGTGGGCCTGGACTTCAAACTGGGACGCTCTGACGTGTTCAAAGTGGGCTTGGATTACACGTTTTACTACGCGACATTTTCCGACAAGACGCTGGCGCTCGACGTCGGCCGCGCCACGGCCTTCACCGCGACTTCGACGACAGGCGCGATGGGAGCGGGCGGGATCAATGCGAGTATTTCACAGCGCGACAAGACGGGCACGACCTACACTCCCTCGCTCCGCTACTGGCACCGTGGTCCCGTGTGGACGCTCGAGGGCGCTGCGGGCATTTCCCGTTCGACGAACCAATACCGCGACATCGACAAGGGTTATTTTCAAACCCACAGCTCGGCGATCACCGGGGTGAATATCAATTTTACCGACCTCAACAAAATGCGCCCCGGTGGCTTCCAGGTCAGCCGCACCGTCGGCGGCGCCACGGTGCCCGTGGATCCTTTTCGCGTTTCCGACTACGTGATCCGCACCGTCGGCAGCGCGCAGATCGAATCCCAGTCCGTCACCAGTTCCGCGAATTTCAGCGCCCGCCGGACGCTCGACCTCGGCCTGCCCCTGCGCCTGAAAACCGGCGTCGATTTTCGACGCAATCAACGCGACATAGCACGGGAGAGCTACCAATTTCCCGGCGGCACCTGGGTGGGGCCGGATCGGATTGCGCTGAGCGCCGACGACGCTTCGGCGCCCTACCTCGACACGCCGCACGCGACGAAACCCGGCCCCTCCGGCCTCCCCTCCATTCCGTGGATGAACAATTTCTTGCTCTGGGAAGACTACGTCGCGCACCCCAGCTACGTCGTGCCGAATTACGCCACGGCCTACACCACCCGCGCGGCCGCTTCGCGATTTTTCGAGGAGACCGTGTCGTCGGGCTACCTCCGCTTCGACGCCAAGCCCTGGCAACGGCTCTCAGTCACCGGCGGCGTGCGCTGGGAGCACACCGACGACTACGGCGAGGGCCCCCTCACTGATCCCAGCGGCAAATACCAAAAAGACAGCGCGGGCAACGTGGTGCGGAACACCGCCGGTCAGCCCGTGCTCGCCACCACTGATCCGCTGGAACAGGCGAAGCGGACGACCCTCTATCGCGGGGTGAAGGCAGAAAGCGCCTACGCCAGCTACTATCCGAGCGTGATGGGAACCTACAACGTCACCGCCAATTTGCAGGCCCGCGCCTCCTACGGCCGCACGCTGGGCCGGCCTAATCTGGGCTCGATCATTCCTGGCGTGACGATTCCCGAGCCGAGCATCGGTGTCGCGCGCGAGGTCATCTCCATCACGAACACCGCCCTGCAACCGTGGACGGCGAACAACTACGCGGTCGGCCTCGAGTATTATTTCGAAAACCCGTCGGCCGGCTCGCTCTCGATCCGCACCTACCGGCGCGACGTGACCAACTTCTTCGTCAGCGTCGATCGCGACATCACGCCGGACTTCCTGGCCGAGTTCGATCTCAGCGCCGAATACGACAATGCCATCATCCGCTCGACGCGTAATGATTCCACCCGCACGCAGCGCTTGTATGGCACCGAGCTCGCTTACAGCCAGACCCTCGCCTTTCTTCCGCCCGCTTGGGGCCAGGTGCGTGTGTACGCGAATGCCGCCCATTTTGCCGCCCGCCCCTCCACCACCGGCGATCTGGCGACTGGGCCCGGCGAAGTTTACAATTGGGGCCTCAACCACGCTTACCGGCGGCTCCGCGTCGCCCTGAATTGGAACCACGTCGGGCTGACCCGCACGAGCCAGATCGCCAACACGCCCACCGTCGGCCCGGGCGTCTGGAGTTACAACGCACCTTCGACCAGGGTCGACGGCAGCGGCGAATTCCGCCTCACGCGCACTCTCTCGCTTTTCGCGGCGGCAAAAAACCTGCTCAACACGAAGCGCGAATTTCTGCGCTATGGTCCGACCACTCCTTTTTACGCCCGCCAAAATTCGAGTTCCGAAACCGGCGTGTCGTGGTCCCTCGGCGTCAAAGGCACCTTTTGAACCGACTCCGCCCGGCACGACGAAATGCGTGTGGTTTCACGCGAAAAAGTGTCGGTATGGCAACGCGCTAGATGGGCGCACGTTGGTGGGTCGCTCAGGCGTTATGGCCGGCCAGCTTCGTTGCGGACTTTTTCGGAAAAGCTCATTCGACCGAGAATTTGCGCGTGAGGTTGGCCAAACGATGCACAGACACCGGCGGTGATTTGGAACATCATGGCCCTATGCCACGCGGTGCCATGGCAAAATCGTTCTCCTGGACCGCCTCTTCGGTGCGCTCACCGGTCATACGGGCTTGGGGGACCATAGGGGACCGAATCAGTTTCCACCGGCCACCTTCCTAAATTCCTTCGACGTTCAACCCTCTGAAGATCAATTTTTCTCCAATAATATGACGACCGCCAAATCCTTCACCGCCAGTCTGCGCACCGCCTCGCTCGGACTCGTGCTCGCCGTGCTCACCATTCTCTTCGGCCAAGGAATCGGCATTGTCTTCGGGCTCAACGAGGACGCCATCAAAAGCCGCTTGAAAACTTCTGCCGCCGCCGCGCGCGACACGGTGTACAAAGGCGACGATGCCGCCATCAAAGCGGTGCTGGATAAGTCGTGGGTGTACATGCAGCGCGCCCACTTGCACGCGAGTGGCATGGGCACTACGGCACTGGCGTTGATCGTGTTGGTGGGATTGATCGGCCCTTCACGGCTCGTCACGACTGCCGTAAGCGTCGGGCTTGGCGCGGGTGGATTGGGCTACTCCATTTTCTGGATGTGGGCCGGCTTCTGCGCCCCGGCACTCGGCAGCACTGGTCTGGCGAAGGAGTCGCTCAAGTGGCTTGCCATGCCTTCCTCCGGTGCGTTCGTCGTCGCGACGATAACCGTGCTCGTCCTGCTCTTCGTCTCCCTCGTCCGGCGGCCATCCTCCACTCCTCGCGACGCTTAGCTCAGGAAGACAGCTTTTCCGGCAGAGTCGGACATGAGCCGTGGGACAATCTGGCCGATGGGTCGCCCCATCCTCTGCACCTTGGAAAATCACCTCCATCGCTAGCGAGTTCATCCTTCCCGTTTGGCCGGAGGCAGGCCGGCCACGGTTTCCGGCTGGGCCGAAAAGCAACCTATTCGGCACGAGGAAGTCGCCGCGGTCTGAAGCTCGAACCACGATACCGTTCGAGCGGAT
>CAMBVX010000431.1 GCA_945871085.1 Opitutus sp. GAS368
CGTGTTTCTGGATATCCGCGGCCAGTTCCCCGCGTTCGTCTTCGAGCCGGGGATCGCCACGGGCTTGGGCAGTTTCGCGTTTCATCCGGAATTTCTGACCAACGGCCTGTTCTACACCACGCACGCCGAGATCACGCCGAGCAAACCTGCGATCAACGATGCGTGGTATGAGCAGGTCGTCATCCCCAACAAAGGCACTCCTCCGCTTTACTGGGTGGTCTTGGAATGGCACGTGACCAATCCCACAGCGGATCAGTTCGCGGGCACGCACCGCGAAGTGCTGCGTCTCAAAACGCCCACGACCGCCCATGGCTGCCAGGACATCGCGTTCGCGCCGGTGGCGGATCGCAACGATCCCGACTACGGCCTCCTCTTTATCGGCGTCGGCGACGGCGGTTCGGTCAATTTGAAGATGCCGGAGCTCGCAGACACGCCGCGTTCGCTGCTCGGTGCGCTGTTGCGGATCGATCCACGGGGAAAAAACGCCCTGACCGGCGGCTATGGGATTCCGGCCGACAATCCATTCGTGGGCAGTGCGGATCCGTTGGCGCGCCCGGAAATTTGGGCCTACGGATTTCGTAATCCGCACCGCATGTGCTGGGATTTGTCGTACGGAAAGCGGCTCATCGTGGTCGATATCGGCGAGTCGAATACCGAGGAGGTCAACCTGATCGAAAAGGGCGGCGACTACGGCTGGAATAAGATCGAGGGCCTGGCCCGAGTCGACGTCATGAAGGACGCGAAAGTCGTCCACCCCGCGACACCCGCCGAGCTGGCACCGTATCGTCTGCCCTTCGGCGCCTACGATCATGCCGATGGCAAGGCGATCTCGGGTGGCTTCGTTTACCTCGGTCCCCTCGATGCGCTGCGGCACAACTATGTTTTCGGCGATATCGTGACCGGTCGCCTCTTCTTCATGCGGATGGATCAGCAACTGACGGACCCCAAAATCTACGAACTCAACATCGAACGGGATGGAGCCGCCACGAGCATCGCCGCGCTCTCGCGCACGAGGCGGGCGCACCTCCGGATCGGCTATGACGAGCAAACGGGCGATCTGTTTTTCATGACCAAGGAAGACGGTCGCGTGCGCCGCGTGACGAAAGCATTTACTCGATGACTCGCGTAACTCGAATCCTGTGGTGCGCGCTTGCACTCGGCACGATTGCCGGATCAGCGGGCGTGGCGGCCACCCCGCCGCGCTATTCACGGCACGAAACAACGACGGCGGAAAAAATCCCGTTGATCGTCTTGCGCGACGAAACGAGCCGCCTCGAGGCCGCGATCGCGCCGACGCAGGGCGGCGAGTTATCCGGCTTGGCCGTCGAATTCAAGGGCCGTTGGGTCGAGTTGCTCTATCGCGGGCGCGACTACCGGCCCGCCTCCGGGTTTCGCGGCAAAGCTTCGATCCTCTGGCCGGCGGTGGGTTCGAGTGTCCCGACCGATGCGACTCCGGTTAACGGTAAAGTCGCCAGCGCCTATGACTATCAGGGAACACGCTACCCGATGCCGCAGCATGGCTTCGCGCGACTCAAACCGTGGCAGGTGGTGCGGACCTGGACGAACGACACGGAAGCGGCGGTTGAGTTGGTGTTAAAGGACGATGCGGATTCCCGCACGCAGTATCCCTTCGGCTTTGCCGTGCACGTGATTTACCGCGTCAGCGCTGGTCGCGTCGAAATCCACCACGAGGTGAAGGCCGCCGCAGACAATGCGGCGCCGATGTTCTTCTCCATCGGCAATCACATTGGATTCGCCGTGCCGCTAATCGCCGGATCATCGGTCGAGGCGATCACTGTCGAAAGCCCATCGCACTTCGAATATCTGCGCGGGAAGAACGGCGCTCCTGACGGCACGACGCGGGCGCGCCGCTTCGCTCCATCGACGCCGCTCAAAGATTTGAAGTTCATGCCCGCGATGTCAGTCGGCGGCTACGAGGGTGATCCGTGGTTTCGTCTGACCGATGCGAGCGGACCCGGCGTGAAGGTGACGCACCGCGCGCAATCCACGCCGCCGCTGCCCTTCGTCCAATTCAACCTCTACGGCGGCACGGCTGAAGGTTTTTTCTGTCCCGAGCCCTTCGTCGGTCTGCACAATTCGCTCAACTCACAAACCGGCCAGATCGATCTCGCGCCGGGAAAAAGTTGGACGTGGCTGATCCGCGTCGAGCCCGAGCGGGGAGCGGGCCAGTGACGCGTGCTACGAGCGGCTGGTGGAAAATTGACTTTGGCAGGGGGATTCAGGGCCTCCGGCTCCCTCGGTTGTTGGTCGATCGCTCCACCGTAGCCTGGCCCTGAGGGCCCACCCCACCTCGATCCACCGGAAATCCAGAAATCAAGCGACGTTGGTCTGATACCAACGGCATTTGAACTCTGGACGTTTCGGTAGCCGCGAGCGCCAGCGAGTGGACGGATCACCACTCGCTGGCGCTCGCGGCTACCCGGCAAATCAAAGTCTGAATCATTTGGGCGATTGGTATCAGCCCTGAATTGTGCGCGGCCGCGCACAATTCAGTCGGCGCGCGTTGAAGGCTGTGATGCGAAGCGGACCCTCCGGTGGGCGTCGCTGGAGAGGCGCAACGTCGAGGTCACGGTGCTGCTCCGTGGGCTCCCGGGAAATGGCCGGCGACGAAGCCACGTCACCGCGTCGACGAATTCCATGACGGTGCGGGGCCCACCGCCGCGGGTGGCGACCGGTCGGGGCGAATGGCGCGCACGTGCGCGCAATTCACGGTCCGGCCAGCCAGCTCATACGGCAGAGTCTAGTCGGGAGTGAGTGATCGCCGATGGCGCAGACACGACGGATGCGGGAAGTGCATGACCATGACCAAGACCCCGAGGGGAATCAGCAATGACCAGTGACTTCTACCAGCGGCTGGTGGAAATAGATTTCACCCCAACGCGCCATGAGTTTTGGACGATTCGAAGTGGTCGTGGCAGGCGTCCGTACCTGCCGATTTCGAGCGCCGGCAGGCAGGGACGCCTGCCGCTACCCAAAGGCCAATGACTTCCGGCGCTTGGTATCAGCAGGTGGCGGCGGGATTCTTTTTATTTCGGAATCAAGCACCCGCGCGGTTGGAGGGGTCGTCGGGCGGGCTCCTGCGTCCATTTCGGGCTATCCGAAGCAATCAATCTTCATTCCCGCCCTTGTTGGCTTTTGAGGCGACGTGTTCGGCGAGGTGTTTCGGACGCGCCTTCGCGTAGTGATCGAGGGCGGCTTGGAGTTTTTTCGCCTCGGCAGCGGCGGGGCCCGACAGAGATGATACGGCCAGTGGCTTCTGCTCAAAGCGGTCCGTCGTGAGGTCGTAGAATTTTCCATCGCGATGCAGCTTGTGCGTCACACTCTGGGCGTATTCGTGGGTCGCCTTCGGCCCGCCGTTGCGCGCATACCAGACGTAGTAGGCTTCGCGCGGCTGGCCTTTTTTCCCAAGCAGCTGTGGCAGGAAAGTGCGGCCGTCGATTTGGAGTGCGGCCGGGACCTTGGCGCCGACGGCGTCGCACATGGTCGGGAGAAAATCGACGCTGGAAACAAGATCCGCACTGACGCGGCCGGCCGGGATTTTCCCCGGCCAATTGGCGATAAAAGGGACATGATTTCCGCGCACGGTGCCGGTGCCTTTGCCGCCGGGATAGTCGATACCCTTGAAGCGCGAGGTCACACTCACGCCGGTGCCGTTGTCGCCGATGAACATCACGAGGGTGTTCTCGCGCAGGCCGAGTTCGTCGAGCTTCGCGACGAGTCGGCCGACCATTTTGTCCATGTAAACGGTCATGTCGGCGAAGTGTTTCACATCGCGTTGCATCTGCTCGCTCTTGGTCTTCGGGTCCCAGTCGGCGCTGTCGGGCGTGGGCTGAAACGGGTCGTGCGTGAGGATCATCGGATAATAGAGCAGAAACGGGTGCTCGCGGTGGCGCGTGATGAAATCGAGCGCGAAGTCGTTGAGAAGTTTCGGTCCGTATTCGCCCTTGCCGTAGTCGATCTCCTCGCTGTTGAGCTCGAGACCGGGATTCGCGTAACGCGGGGGGCGGCGCGTCTGCTGCCAGAGGAAGGATTCGTCGAAGCCGAAGTGCTGCGGCAGGCCCTTGGCCTGATTCAACTGCAACTGCCATTTTCCGCAGATGCCGGTGGCGTAGCCGGCTTGCTTGATGAGCTGACTGAACGTGGTGGCCTTGGGATCGAGAATGCCGAATTCGATATAGTTTCGAACATTGTAGATGCCGGTCATCAACTGCGCACGCGTCGGCGTGCACAGCGGCTGGACGTAGCAGTTCTCGAAACGCATACCGGTCGCCGCGAGCCGATCAAGATGCGGCGTTTGGTAGGACTGCCCGCCGTTGGCGGTGACGGCCTCGTAGCCGAAGTCGTCGGCCATGATGAGGACGATGTTGGGCTTGCGCTCGGCAGCAAAAGCCGAGGCGGCGAGCGTGAGCGCGAAGAGACCGGCGAAGATGGAGCGTGGGGAATGTATCATAATGGGGCGATGCGAGGAGAGCGAGAAGGCGTGTGGCGTTAAGGCAAGTGCAACGAGGCAGGGTCTTTACGGCCATCCCAGATGCGAACAACTTCGACCCACTGCTCGGCTTCGTTGACCTGATAAAAAATCAGCCAGTAACGATGCGAGAGCTTTCGCATACCCGGCCGGCGCCGCACCAAAGCACCGCGCCGCGGTAGGATCGCCAACGATAGCGCGGCATCGAGCAACTCGTGCCCCACGCGCAGTGCGGCCTCGGGACTCTCTCCTTCGACCGCAATGAAGCGGACCGCCGCGCCGAGGTCGTCGCGCGCCTCCTCAGTCAAGCCGACTTTGTAACCCATGAGGGGAGTTGCCGCCGCACATCCTCCAACGGAATTACGCCCTTGGCTTTAAGCGAACGCAGTCCCTCGTCGATGGCAGCAAGCATAGCGGGTGTCTCCTCGGCCGTCTCATCAAGCCAGTGTCGCAGTGCCTCCCGGTCGGCCGGATCGAGGTGAAGAATTGCCGATTGAATTTCCGCGAGCTTCGTCATGGCACAACGTTGGTCACTACGGGCGGCCGTCGCAACCGACTTTTTCTCGCCGGACGCCTGTGAAAACCAACGATGGCCCACAGATGGAAGACTGGCGCGTGGCACTTTTCGTCATGATTGCCCGACGGTGCTTGGCGGTCGCGCAGCGGAGCAAAGGCTTGGAGCAAGGAGGACAAGGTAGACTCACGGAGCCACGACCATCGGCGCCCAAGTGCCTTCGATGATTTCGGGGACTTTGCCCGACGGAGGGAAGGTCGTTTTCACTGCGGCTTGGAGTTGCACGGAGAGCGTGGCAACGGTGGCGGCGTGGGCGGGCAACGTCGCAAGGTTGGTGAGTTCGCGCGGATCGTTTTCGTGATCGTAGAGTTCGCGGCCTTGTTTGCCGGCGTCCCATTCGGTGTAACGCCAGCGTGGAGTGCGCAAACTGTAGCCGGAGAAACGTCCGCCGCTCGACTCGGCTTTCGTCGCCGCAGCCTTGCCCTTGCCTTTGCCTGCCGCTGCTGCCGGGCCGCGATTAACTTGCGTGAGCGCCCAACCACGGCCGACCGCAGAGGGATCGCGCAGCAGTGGCACAAGACTCTGGCCTTGGAGGTTGGAGGGCGGTTTTACGCCGGCGAGTTCGGTGAGCGTCGGGAAAAGGTCGAGTTGGCTGACCGGGGAGGCGGCGACGGATTTTCCTTTCGAAACACCCGGCGCGACGATGAGGAGCGGCACGCGGGCGCTTTCCTCGAAGATGCTTTGTTTCTGCCAGAGGCCGTGTTCGCCGGTGTGGTAGCCGTGGTCGCTGGTGAAGACGATGATCGTGCTCTCGGCGAGGCCGAGGCGGTCGAGGGCGGCGATGACGCGGCCGACTTGGGCGTCCATAAAACTGATACTCGCGTAGTAGCCTTGAAGGGCGTCGCGGCGCTGGTCGTCGGTCATGTTGTCCTGCTCGCGTTTATAGCTGCC
>CAMBVX010000432.1 GCA_945871085.1 Opitutus sp. GAS368
AAAACGTGCGGAGCGGCGTGAGGCACGTCGGGCGGAATTCCGCCAAAGTTATTTCAAGACGGGATTGAACGGCGGCTCGGCCGGGCCGCGCACGAGGCGCAGCGCGAGATCGAACTGCGCGCACACGTCGTCGGCGTCGTGCCGCGCGAGCGCGAACGCCATCAGCGCCTTCGCTTCTATCTTCGGCTTCGTGTCGCCGAAGCGTTTGTTCAATTCGTCAGCGGCCGTGTAGAATTCGGCCGCCACGGATTCAGGCAATTGCAGGTTGAGCGTAGTCATGGTGGTTGGAGGGATTTGTTGCAGACGGGATTAAGTGAACGCACCGCCGGCGTGCCCCGGAGGGTCGGGCTGGGACGGAGCGGAGGCCGGGCCGGGCGCCGGAGCCGGGCGGCTTGGCGGTCGGCGCAGGCGGACGGACGGCGGAGCGACGGACCACGCCCGACCTTCCGGGGCCTGGCCGGCTCCGCACTGCCGGCGGACGCAGGGACAGCCGGAGGACGAACGTCCGCAGGCTGTCCGGGCGTCGCCGTGGCGCGCTGAACGACGATTTCAACGCCGGCGATTTCCCGCCGCTGCCGCGAACCTCGCGAACGAATGTCGAGTGCGATGACGCGCCCGCCATAACGTTGCTCCAGCTCCGTCACGACGCGGCCGACTTCGGCCCACGTCAGTGCCGTGGAACCGGTGTAGTGGTAGCGGAGCACGGCGTCTCGAGAAACACCGGCGGACTCCGCTTCAACCTGCCATCCCGCCGCCAGCGCACCGGTGGTGGCGGAGGTTGGCCGTTCCAAGATGGCGAGTTCGCGGCGGAGTGACCCGAGCACGTTGGCGGTCGTGGCGGACAGGCGGAGTTGATCCGCGCGCAACGTGTTCCACTCGGCGTCGGGCCGCACGGCGTCCGGCAGCCCGCGGGTGCGCAGGACCAGCAAGCCGCCGAGCAAGGTCACGCCCAGCAGCAACGCCGCCCATTGGCGGCGGGAAACGGCAGCTGGTCGTTTCATTGCCATTGTCCTTTCAGGGCAAACGCCGTGACGGGTGCGAGGGGCAGCGGCTCGGTGAGGCGCCACGGGTGCGAGTCGGTCTGAAGTCCGGCTCGCCACGAGTGCCACGTCGCCGACGTGAGTCCCGGTCCGGCGACACCACCCTCGACTGTGAAACCGTTGCGATCCGCCCGCACCCGGGTCAGCACAATCTCCAGTGGCAGGCTGCGCGGCAGCGCGCGCAAGAGCGCACCGCACGCGACCGGCCCCGGTTGCAAGCGAGCGATCGCGGTGCGCAAGCGGTGCGCCTCTGATTCGTTGGCCCGCAGTGCCGCGACGTCCTGTCGAAGTGTGATGACCTCCGCGCTGCGCGCGGCCATCATACGCTGACGCGCCCGCAGGTGCAGTCCCTGTTCGACGGCCAGCGCGCCCACGGCGAGGAGGACCACCGCGGTCGCGCCCTGGGCGAGCCGGCGGAGCGTCAACCGACTGATCCCGGGCAGCATTTGATTGGGTTGTCGCACGGAGAGCGTGCGCACCGCGTTGACGAGGTGGTGCCAACTCGCGCGCCGGCCGCCGGGCTCCTCGATCTGAAGGACGGTGTCGGCCAGACGGTCGCCCGCGGCGTCGAGACTGACGACGTGGAGTGCGGTGTCGGCGCGGGCGACGGCTTGTCGGGCTGCCGCCAACGCCAGGGCCGCAGCCTCGGCACCAAAGCCCCGTTCCACCTCCCGCACGCCCATCGGGGTGTGCCGAAAAACGAACGTCTGGCGGTCAGCGACGGCCACCACCGTGAGCGCGCCCATGTCCGGCCATTCTGTCGGCACGAGATTCAGCGCCGTGGCGAGCGGCCACACTCCCTCAACCTCGATGCCGGCTTCGTGCAAGCTCGCCACAAGAGCGTAGAGCCCGGCTTGAGTCTCGTAGTGCAGCAAGGTCGCGCCGCTCTGTGGTCCGGGCGCGAGCGGTTCGTAGGACCACGCGAGCGTTTCGTCGCCAAGCGAAGGATATTCCTCCTGGAGCGCCTCGCGCAGCGTCGAGCGCCCGCCCTGTGGGCCGTTCACGGCCGTGCTCGCAAGGAACGCCGGTTGATAGACGAGCCGCAGACGCGCCGGCCGCGCGTCGCCGAACTCCGCGAGCAGCGTTTCCGCCGCCCGCGCAAACTCGCCGAACGCGACCGGCTCGCTCCTGCCCTCGATCCACCAGCGGTCGCCCCAGAGGAGCGCGACGCGGGCGTCAAATCGCGGTGAGGTAAATATAGACATCGGTGACTCCGTTGGCGGGGGCGGCATAGGCGACGATACCGGTGTCCGACGCGGCACCTTCCACCGGCGCGAGTTGCGCGCCGTTCATCGACAGGGCGAGTTCGTAGGCGTCCTTCGCGGGGCACGCGGGTATCACGAGATACGCGACGACGTAGTTCGCGTTCAGGTTGGTCGCGCCATCCAGCCGGAAATTCGCGCCGAGCGCGGCGGAGGGTGCGAGCGCCGGATTGGCGGTCCGCGCCTCGGCGCGCGTGACCGTGGACCAGTTGCGTTGAGGCGCCGCGTCGGGCGTCATTACGAAGCCGAGCGCCGCCTGGCTCCACGTCACCTCATTGCCGGTCCCGGTGGATGCGAACGATTGTGTGCCCATGCGGAGGGAGAGCGGGCGCTCGATTTTTCCGGTGGCGAGCAACACCGTGTCGAGCCGCGCCGCATTGCCTTTGGCCGCATCCGTCGCACCGGTGAGCGCGGCTCCCGAGGTCGGAATGCCGGTGCCCTCGGTGCGCGGGAGGCTGCCGTTGCCGCCGGACATCGAGAGATAGTCGGTCAGCGCGGTCTTGAGGGTATCGACGGTTTTCTCGGCCTGTTGGATGCGTGCGTTGCGCAGGGCGTCGAAGCCCTTGGGTAAAAGCAATCCAACGAGCACGCTCACAATCGCGAGCACCAGGACGAGTTCGAGCAGGGAGTAACCCTGCGAGCAGACAGATGGCGTTTGGTTCTTTTTCATATTATTCTGGTTTTGGTTTCTGAACAAAAAATCAAAGCACCCGCGCGACTTCCTCGACGGTGGTTTCGCCCGCGGCGGCGACGGCGAGACCGCGCTGCCAAAGCGTCGTGTGCGTGCCGCGATCACGCAGGGCGACGAGGTCGGCCAGCGGGGCGTTGGCGGCGATGAGCGGCAGAAACGTTTCCGCCGGGATCACTTCGTGAATGGCAATCCGCCCGCGATAACCCCGACCGCGGCACGCGGCGCAGCCCACCGCGCGAAACAGTTTTGCGTCCGGCAACAGAGACTGCGCGGCGAGCCGCGGTGATTCCGAATGCGGGGCCTTGCACTCAGGGCACAGCCGGCGGACGAGCCGCTGCGCGGCGACGAGACGCAACGCCGCCGCGAGCAAAAACGGTTCCACGCCGAGATCGCGCAGTCGCGGAATCGCCGCCAGCGCGTCGTTCGTGTGCAGCGTCGAGAGGACGAGGTGCCCGGTGAGGGCCGCGCGAATCGCGAGCTGGGCGGTTTCCGCGTCGCGCGTTTCGCCCACGAGCAGCACATCGGGATTTTGCCGCAACAACGCCCGGAGTGCGGTGGCGAACGTCAGCCCGATCTTTTCGCGAATCTCCGTTTGCCGGATGGCACTGAACTCGTATTCCACCGGATCCTCCAGCGTGTGAATGACGCGCCCGTGATGATCGAGCGCGTGGAGTGCGGAGTGGAGCGTGGTGGTTTTTCCTGACCCGGTCGGTCCGGTGAGGTAAATCAATCCGGCCGGGCCGTGCAGCGCGCGGTCGAGCGCGGCGGCTTGGTCCGGCAGGAACCCGAGCTGGCCGAACGCCTGCGCCGGCATCGACTGATCAAGCAGCCGGATTACCAGGCTTTCGCCATGCACAGTGGGCAGCGTGCTCAAGCGCAGATGAAACCGCTTCACTCCGTCGCGGAGCACCGCGCGGCCGTCCTGCGGCAAGCGCTTTTCGGTGATGTCCATGCCGCCGAAGATTTTTCCGCGCGCGAGGAACGCGTCGCGGTGAACCAATGGCAGCCGCGTGCGGTCGCGCATTTCGCCATCGAGCCGGAAGCGGATGAGCAGCCCGTCCTCTTTCGGTTCGCAGTGGAGGTCGCTCGCGCCCTCGGCCACTGCGGCCCGCAAGAGTGCGTCGAGCGTGCGCGTCGGGTCGCCGCTGGTTTCAGTGGGCACCGCGTTCGCCGGGCCTCGTCCGCGAAAACTTTGGAAGAAGTCGAGCATGGTCAGCGGACGAGCCGGGGGGTGAGAAAAATGACGAGCTCCGTGCGGGTGTGGAGATTGGCGCGACTGCGAAACGCGGCGCCGAGGACGGGTAGCTTGCCGAGCAGCGGAATCCGGCGCTCGGACTCGCCGGTCTCTTCTGAAATCAAGCCGCCGATGATCGCGGTCTCGCCATCGCGGAGTCGCACAATGGTGGACGCCTGTTTTACCTCCGTGACGGGTGCAGTCTGCCGGCCGTCGGGACTCGTCACGATGGCCTGCAAGCGCGTGATGGCGGGCAGCACGTCGAGCGTGATCATGTTGTCACCATCGATCTGCGGTGTGACGGCGAGGATTGTCCCGATGGTGATGGTCGAGACGGAAAAGATTTCCTGAGTCTGGTTGAAGGCGGTGGCTGCGCCCGGCTGCTGCAGCGTCGTCGTTTGTTGCAGGCGGAAAAACGGGCGGTCCTCGCCGACTTTGATAAAGGCGGTCTGGTTGTTGAGCGCGCGCAGCCGCGGCTGCGCGACCGTCTTGACCTCGCCCTGTTGCTTGAGCGCCTGGATGACGGCCGAGGTTTGGCCGAAGCCGAGTGTCGCCGCGAATGTGCTCGCGCCGAGGACGGCACCGCCGACGCCCGCCACATCGAGCGGGGCGCGGGCGCGGAGGCGCACACCGTCGAGCGTGGCGGCGGCGAGATCCCAATCGACTCCGAGCTTTTGTTCGTCGCGGAGCGTGACTTCGACGATCCGCGCCTCGATCTCGACCTGTTGGGTGATGCGGTGATTGACCAATTCGATGAACGCACGGATCGACTCGTGGCGCTTCACTGGCGCGGCGATTTGCGCGATACCGCTGAAGCGGTTCAGGACGAGGCTGTCGCCGTCCTTCAACATCGCCCGCAGCTCCGCCGCCACGTTGGGCCAAAACGTGTTCTGGTTTTCCTGGGAAATGGAAACTTGCGTCGCGTCGGAGCCCGGGTTGCCGCTTGCGAGGTTTTGTGAAGGCGCGGAATTCTGCGTGCCGTTGAAACTGTTGCCATTGCCACCACTGCCACCGGTCGCTCCGCCAAGGGTGATCGACGCGCTCCCCGAACCGCTGCGCGTGAGCTGCGGGTAGTCGATGGCGTAGAGCACCGTCTTCCGCTGTCGCACCGCGATGCCGGAGGCAGTCTCCTCGAAAAATAACCCGGTCGGTTCGACCACGGCGCTGAGTGCGGCGCGCAACGTGCCGCCGGAAAAATCCACCGTGACTTCGCTCGTGATGTCCGGCTCGGCATGAATCGTGACCTTGCCAGTGCGGCCGAGCGCACGGAGCGCTGCGGGCAGCGGCGCTTTTTCAAAACGCAGCGGGCCGACCGGTTGATCGAGTGGCGACGGTTCGGCGGCGAAAGCGGGCGCGAGCGTGAGAGCGAGGCAAAGGAGTGCTTTCATAGTAGAGGGAAAATGCGGTCAGGGTTTTTCGAGGACGTAGGGTGGTGCCTCGCGGGTCGTGCCGTCGCGCAGCAGCGTGCGCGACTGCCCGCGATACTTAAGCGTGGCGGCGGAGATGACGTTGAACGTCTGGTTGGCGGGTGTGGCCGGGAGAAAAAATGCGTCGCCCGGTTGGTTCGCTTGCAGCGTGACGGGACCGGCGCCGGTTACTTGGACGGAATCGCCGGTGAGAATTGCCGGGCCGCCGAGAAGCGAGAAACTCACAG
>CAMBVX010000433.1 GCA_945871085.1 Opitutus sp. GAS368
TGCGCGGAAACGCATCCGGGGAAATTTGGCTTCGTCGCGAGTGTGATCGGGCTGCTCGATTTTCCTCGCGCGGAAACTTTACCCGAGGGGCAGAATTACAAAGTGCCGATTGCGCGATTCACGGCTGATCCCGCGACGTGGGCGGCACTCAATCCGCTCAACAGCGTCGATCAACTCCGCGGGACGGCCCTCACGCTCGTGCTGGCGACGAAGGGCTTCGAGCGAACGATGAACGAGCATTTTCTCGCCGCGCTCGCGGCCCAGACTCCGCCGCTGCCGGCGCGGGTGCACCGACTGGAAGGTGGCCACGAATTTTCGCTCGTCGAACGGGCGATCCCGCTCGTGCTCGCCGACGCGGCGGAATTCTTTCACAAAGCTTCCGCGATCCCGCTCCCTTCAACCCCATGAATCCGTTTCCTCCCGTGAATCAGAAAACGCTCCTCCGCGATTGGCGGGTGCTCTGCGACGACATTGGCGAGCGGCGGGCCGGGTCGACGGCGGAGCGGCGCGCGGCGGAGTTTGTGGCGCGGCGTTGGGCGGAGATGGGGCTCACGTCGGTGGTGATCGAGGAGTTTCCCTGCACGAGTTTGGTGAGTGCCCGCAGTCGCGTGCAGGCGTGGTCCGGTGGCCGTTGGCGTGCAGTCGAAGCCCAGACGCTCGTCGGTGCTCCGGGCACGCCGGCCGGCCGCACGGTCGAGGGGGAAATTGTTTGGCTGGAGCTGCCGGAGAACCGGGCGGTGCTGAAGCGCGGGGCGTTGCGCGGGAAAATTGCGGTGCTGTTCGGACCGTTGCCGACGCGCGTCGAGCATCACCGCCAACTCGTCGCGGCGCAGCCCAGCGCGGTGATCCACGTCGACGAGCGACTGCCGTTTCCGTGGGCGAAGAGCGACGGCGTCTATCCCGCGTGGGTGAAACGTCACGGCATGCCGCCGACGGTGACCGTGCCTTACACCGAGGCCTGGCAATGGCGGCAGGCCGGCGTGCGCCAGCTGCGGGTGGGCGTGCGGATTGTCCAACGCACCGCGCTTTCGCAAAACGTGATCGCGGAACTACCAGGCACGTCGCCGCACTTGCCCGCGCTCGTGCTCTCGGCGCATCACGATACGCAATGCGACAACCCGGGTGCGGATGACAACGCTTCGGGGGTGGTCGGTTTGCTGGCCCTGGCGCGCTCGCTGGCGGCGGTGCCGCGACGGCGTACGATTCGCTTCATCTCGTTTGGTTGCGAAGAGCAGTTGTCGGTCGGATCCGCCGCCTATGTCGCGGCCCATCGCACGGCGATGCGCAGGGTCGGTCTCGTGGTGAATTTCGACAGCGTGGCCTCGCCGCTCGGTCACCTGGAGTTGTGGCGCGTGGGCCCGGTAGCGCTTGGCACGCTGGCGGAACGTTGGCTCGCGCGGGCCGTTGTCGGGGTGCGGACGAGCGCGGAGGTGTCGCCGTTTTTCGACACGTTTCCATTTAACCGAGTAGGGGTGCCCTCGCTCTGTTTTTATCGGCCGAATTTCTCCGGCGGCCGCTGGCAGCACCACAGTCGGCACGATACGCTGGCCAACGTGTCCGTCGACGAGCTGGCACGGCTGGTGACGGCGGTGGCTCCGTTCGTGCGCAACTTGGCCAACCGCGCGACGTGGCCGTTTGCGCGGGCGTTTCCGGCGGATCAACGCCGCGTGGTGCGGCGCTTGGGCGCGGAGTTGTTTGAAAGTTAAAGCACGCTACCCCGATGAGCATCATCACGGAACACGCCCCCGTCTGCGATCTGCTCGTCGCCGGTGGCGGCATGTCGGGCGTGTGCTGTGCGCTGGCGGCAGCGCGGCTGGGCACGAACGTCATCCTCGTGCAGGATCGCGCCGTGCTCGGCGGCAACGCCTCCAGCGAGATCCGGATGCACATCGTCGGCGCGACTGGGCTCCACGCGGGGCTGCCGCTGCTGCTCGAACCGCGCGAGGGCGGAATCATCGAGGAGATCCGCCTCGAGCTCGCGGTGCGCAATCCACAGCGCTCGGCGGCGGTTTTCGATCTGATTCTCTACGAGCTGTGCCGGGCCGAGCCGAAGCTCACGCTGTTGTTGAACACCACGGTGGTCGGCGCACGCGTCGAGGGCCGCCGGATCGTCGAGGTCATGGCGGAGAGGCCCTCGACGGAGGACCGGTTTACCATCGCGGCGACGATGTTTGCCGACTGCACGGGGGACGGCCGCCTGGGTGCTGAAGCCGGCGTGCCGGTGATGCGCGGGAGGGAGGGGCAAGCGGCGTTTGGCGAGAAACTCGCGCCGGAGCAGGGTGACGCGAAGACGCTCGGCTCCACGATTCTGTTTCAGGCGAAGCAGCACGATCGGCCGATGCCGTATGTCGCGCCGCCGTGGGTGCGGAAATTTCAGCCGACGGATTTCGCGCTGCGGCCCTTCGGCAAAAGCGGCTGCGATCTCGGGCTCGAATATGGTTATTGGTGGATCGAGTGGGGCGGTTGCCTCGACACGGTGAAAGACAACGAGCGCATCCGCGACGAACTGCTCGGGATCACGCTCGGGATCTGGAACTACATCAAAAACGAGTCGGGTCTCGACGTGTCGCACTGGGCGCTCGACTGGATCGGCATGGTGCCGGGCAAACGTGAGAGCCGGCGCTTCGTGGGTCAGCACATTTTGACCGAGAGCGATCTGATGAACTCGCGCGCGTTTCCCGACGCGATCGCGTTCGGCGGTTGGCCGATTGACCTCCATCCGCCTGAAGGCGTCGATGCGCCGACGGAGGCTCCGTGCACCCAGAATCACCTCCGGTGGCTCTACGATATTCCGCTGCGGAGTTGCGTGGCGGGAAATCTTGAGAACCTGTTTTTCGCCGGCCGAAATGTGTCCGCGACACACATCGCGTTTGCCTCGACCCGGGTGATGGCCACGTGCGCAGCGGTCGGGCAAGGGGTGGGCACGGCGGCGGCGCTGGCGTTGAAGGCCGGCGTGATTCCGGCCGAGATCGCGGGTTCGTCGTCACTCCTGCGTTCGATCCAACAGCGTCTCTTGCGCGACGACGCGTATCTCATCGGGGTGCGACGCGCCGATGCGGACGACCTTGCTCCGTCTGCGGTGGTGACGGCCTCGAGTGAGCAGGCGGGTGGCGAGGCAGCGCTGGTGCTTTCGGCGCAGACGCGTGCGGTGCACGGGCCGGACGTGTTCGCGTGCGCCGAGACGGCGAACCAGTGGGAAAATGTGCTCGCGGAGATCGCAACCGGAAAGGCTACGGCGCTCTACACCAGCGCACCGCCGGACCGCGCTGCGCCGGGCCTGCATCGTTGGATGAGCGAACCGGCGGCGGGGTTGCCGGCGACACTCGAGTTGCGCTGGGCGGCGCCCGTGGCGGCGAGTGAGGTCCAATTGATTTTCGACACCGGTCTGCACCGTTTCCTCACGCTCTCGCAGGCCGACGGCTACACGGCGCGCATGGAGTGGGGCCGGCCGCAGCCGGAGACGGTGCGCGACTATTGCATCGAAATTGAGTCCGGAGGGGTGTGGCGCGGAGTCCACACCGAGGTGGGCAACTATCAACGTCGGCGCGTGCATTGTCTCACGGGTGACGGGGCACCGGCCTCCGCCCTGCGGGTCGTGGTGACGGCGACGCACGGTCTCGATCACGCGAGAATTTGCGAGGTGCGGGTTTACAGTTGAAGCGCGGGGATAATTTTCGTCCGTCAGGGCTGCACATTTCTTGCATGACCCCCGCCAAAGCACCGCCCGAGTTCAACCAAATCACAGCCGCCTTCGCCTTGTCTGGGGAAGTGATCTCGGTCGGTCCTTGTGGACACGGCCATATTAATGAGACCTACGAACTCGTCTGCGATGATGGCGGCCAGCGTCGGCGCTACGTGCTGCAGCGAATCAACCATCATGTTTTCAAGAACGTGCCCGCCCTCATGGAAAACGTGCAGCGCGTGACCCAACACGTCCGTGCCAAGCAGCCGCGGGCACTTGCGCTCGTGCCCCTGCACCACGGCGGTTTCGTAAAACAGGATTCGGCCGGGGATTGGTGGCGGGTTTACGACTACGTCGAACGGGCAATCACCGTGGAGCGTGTGACGACCGAGGCGCAGGCGCGCGAGGCCGCGCGGGCGTTTGGGGAGTATCAGGCGCTGCTGGTCGATTTACCGGGTGGACGGCTGAACGACACGATCCCGAATTTCCATCACACCCGCACCCGCTTTGAGACGCTGCGTCGCGCGGTCAATGAAGACACCCAGGGCCGGGCGGAGGGCGTGCGCGCCGAGATTGATTTTGCCTATGCTCGGGAGGCCGACACCGACGTGCTCCTCGATCTCCTCGCGCGCGGCGAGCTCACCGAGCGCGTTACGCACAACGACACCAAGATTAACAATGTCATGCTCGATGACGTGACCGGGCGTTGCGCCGCCGTCATCGATCTCGACACCGTCATGCCCGGGCTCTCGCTCTACGATTTCGGCGACATGGTGCGGACGGCGGCGAGTTCCACGACGGAGGACAACCCGGACGCGACGCAGATGCATGTGGTGCTGCCGTATTTCCGCGCGTTGGTGGACGGCTATCTTGAATCCGCCGGCGCGGTGTTGAACGCCACCGAGCGCGCGCACCTCGGCTTCGCGGGCAAGCTCCTCGCGTTTGAGACCGGTCTGCGGTTTTTGACGGACCACCTGCAGGGCGACGTCTATTTTCGGATCCATCGTCCCGGCCACAATCTCGATCGAGCCCGCACCCAATTCGCGCTCGTGAAGAGTATCGAGGACAACGCCGACGCGATGAAACGCATCGTGGATGACGTGGAGAAAGCAGTTTGAACCACAGAGACACAGAGGCACGGAGAAGACCCCGGGTAGAGACCGTAATCGCGTTTTCCTTTCCGTGTCTCTGTGTCTCTGTGGTGATTTCCCTCCCATGAAACTCTCCCGTCCCGACTCCGATATTTTTATTCCCCATCCCGAGATTTCCACCGGCCTCACGCCCGAGGCCGCGCTCGCTCGCACGACGCACCTTTGTGTGATCGCGCACCAGGACGACATCGAGATCAACGCCTACCCGGCGGTTGCCGAGTGCTACGGCCGCACGGACAAATTCTTCACCGGCGTCGTCATGACCAACGGTGCCGGTTCGGCCCGCACCGGGAAATACGGCCACGTCACCGACGCGCAGATGCAGGACATCCGCCAGGAGGAGCAGCGCACCGCCGCCACGCTCGGAAAATATAATCTCCAGCTTCAGCTTTCGCACCCGAGCAGCGACGTGAAGAAATCTGGTAATCCGGCCGTCGCCGCCGACCTCGCCGCGATCTTTGGCGGCTGCGGGCCGGCGCTTCAGGTGGTTTATCTGCACCAACCGGCCGACAAGCACGACACGCACGTCGCGTGTTTCCTGCGGTGTATCGAGGCGATCCGCACGTTGCCGCGTGACCGCCGTCCGGCCCGCGTGCTCGGGGTTGAAGGTTGGCGCAACCTCGATTGGCTCGCCGACGCCGACAAGGTGGCAATGGACGCGAGCCCGCTGGGGGAGCTGGCGGAAAAACTTGTGGCCGTGTTCGAGTCGCAGATCGCCGGCGGGAAACGTTACGACCTCGCCGCGATGGGTCGGCGGCTTTCGAACGCGACGTTCTTTGCGTCGCACGCGACCGACACAACCCATGCGATTTCCTTCGCGCTGGACCTCACGCCGCTGGTGCAGGACGACACGTTGAGCGTGGCGGATTTCACGCTGCGCCACATCGAGAATTTGCGGGCGGATGTGGCGGCGCGGCTGGAAAAAATGGCGTAGCCGCACTCGCGTCAGCGAAGTCGTCGTTACGTGCAACCGACAGCGATCGTCGCCAGCAGCCGAGTGGCTCAAGGAATTGAGTGAAAGAATAGCAACCTGACCCT
>CAMBVX010000434.1 GCA_945871085.1 Opitutus sp. GAS368
AACGGCTGGTCGAAAACACGGTGCTACGGGTGACGCAAGATGGGAAAACCGGGGCCTACTTGATCAAACGCGCCAACCCGGCGCCGGCGATCGCGGAGGCTTCCACCAACCCAAACCCGCCCGCTCCCCCCCCGATGAAAAAATCCCTCCGTTCACGCCTCGCCGCCGTGCTTGTCGCCGTGGTTGCTGTCGATCTCCGCGCTCAAACTGTTCCAGGTTCTTCGATCGGCACTGCCGCCACGGAAGATCCGATCGTGCTGTCGCCCTTCGCCGTGAGCACCAGCCGCGACGTCGGTTTCGTCGCCGCGAGTTCGCTCGCCGGCGGCCGCATGGCCACCGACCTAAAGGACACTCCGCTCGCCTACTCGGTCCTTACCAAGGAGTTTCTCGATGCTCTCGCCATTACCGATACCGAGACCGCCATGGACTGGGCGGTCAACTCCTACCAGCAACGCGGCGATGCCTCGGACCGTATCTCCAACTTGGATGGGGGCACGCGCACACGGGTGCGCGGCGTGATCACCAAAACGCTGCGCAATTTCTTCGAACTCGGACAGGCCAGCGACGTCTATGCCAATGACCGCGTCGATTTCGCGCGCGGAACTAACGCCCTGCTCATCGGCAATGGCGGCCTCGGCGGCGCCACGATCCTGATGACGAAGCAGGCCATGTTCGACACCCGCAAGGGCGAGCTCGCGGTCAGTATTTCGGATCAGGGAGCGCGGCGCATGACGCTCGATTTCAACCAGCCGATCGGCAGCAAGGTTGCGATGCGTGGCGCCTTCCTTTTGCAGGACTCCGACACCTGGCGCGAAGTGGGAAATGACAAGCGCACGGGTATCTACCTGACCGCCGCCGCCCGTCCTTGGAAAAAAACTCAGCTCCGGGTGGACTTCGAGGATTTCAGTTCCAGGGAACGCCTCGCCGTCAACGGCCTCAACGACCGCGTCTCCGGCTGGGATGGCGTCACTGTCATCGACACCCCGATCGGCACCCTGCCGGGCGGCGTGAATTCCAACGTCGTCGGCGTTGAACGGCTGGGCTCTTCCACCGCTCAACTACCGATCATGCTCCCGGGGTATAACAACACCACGGTGTTTAATTTTGCCAACAATTGGCGAACGATGGGCGGCGGCGCGACCAATCTCACTCCGGTCAACGGCGTCCTGCCCGCGAACACCGCCAATCTGCGGGCCGCGGGTCAGCGCATCAACGGTTTTGAAAACGCCCCGGACCGGTTCGGCATCGCCACTTCCAAGTCAAAGTTCTTCGTCACCACCCCCAGCTACGAGTTTCTGCCTGATATGACGACGTTCGAGCGTTTCGTTAAAAACACCTCGTTATACCTCGACCAGCAGATCGGCGAAGACCTCTTCCTGCAGGTGGCCTACAGCATGACGAAGAACGGTAGCGTCTCCAACCTGCTGGCCACGCGTTTCACGGAGGTTTATGTGGACGTCAACAAGGTGCTGCCAGACGGTAAGGCCAATCCCTACTTCCTCCAACCTTATGTGGAGACTTCTCGCGACGACATCGGCAAAGGCACCAACAAATGGGACGAATTGCGGGCAGGTCTCGCCTATCAGAAAACCGACACCCGCTTCGGCACGTTCCGTATCAATGTCATCTCCGGGATGACCGAAAGGAACACCGACAATCGGACCTACACGCACGCGATGGCGCGCAATACCGATATCCGCCAGCGCCCTGTCAACGACGCTATCGGCTTCCGCTATTACCTGCTCGATCCCAACCGGCCGTATGACGTTCCGAATCGCGTCACCTACACCGATCCTATCGCCAGCACCAGCACGACCTATGATGTCCAAGAACTGCTCAATCTCGGCTTCACCGACGCCAACAATCGCACCGCCAAGCGGCAGTTCGACTACGTGCAGGCGTCCACCTTCGCCAAACTCTTCAAGGACCGGCTGATTTTGCTGGCCGGCAAACGCTGGGACCGTTTCCGGGTCACGACCAAAAACGCGCTTCACACCAACACCCGGGCCGCATACCCGGTCGACTGGGATGGCCGCTCGCTTCTCTTCGATCCCGACGCCCCAGCAAACTACTGGAGTCTGTCGGGCACCCAGCGCGCCCTCTACAACCCGCCGATCCTAGACCAGCAAGTCTCCACTCACACCTACGGCGGCATCATCAACGCGACCAAGTGGCTCGGAGGCTTCTACAACTACGCCCAAACTTACGACACCGCGCGTTCCGTTCTGGCGATTAACGGCAATGTGCTCGAACCCACCGTCTCCATCGGCTGGGATGCAGGTATCCGTTTCTCCCTGCTCGACGGGCGCATCAATGCCTCCCTCTCCAAATACAGCACCACCGCGACGCAGTCGTCGACCGGGTTGGATCGAAATGAGATCGGTATTCTCACTCGGGCCAACCGGCTGGACGACCTCTCGGTCGACGGCATCAACGCCCGCGGACTCGGCCTGGTGCCTCAACCCTACCAAGACTACCAGGACTCGTGGGCCGAAGGCTATGAATTCGAAGTCGTGGCCAACATCACGTCGAACTGGCGCATGACGCTGAACTACGCGCTGCCCGAGAATTTCACCAATAACCGCTATCCGGAGACGATGGCGTATTGGGCGGCCAACAAAAACACCATCCGGCAGATCGTGCTCGATACCGGTGCGGTGATCGACTCTGCCTCCAATCTCGCCTCCAACCCCGGCGTCCTCACATCCGCCTCACCGGATATCAACGCCGCCATTTCAAACTGGAACACCATGCAGTCCTTCATCTCGACCGCCGAAGCCAATGCTCCAATCGTTAGCACGGCCTACAAATACACCGCCAACATCTACACGGACTACAAGTTCAGCCGGGGCATGCTTAAGAACCTTCGGGTTGGCGCCGGCCTACAATTCCGCAGCAAGCTCCAGATCGGCAACCGCGGGTCGGATACGATCGTCAATCCGGCCAACCCAACCGTAGCCATCGACGATCCTTCCGTCGATGCGAGCACGCCGGTCTACATGGAGCCGTGGCACCTTCTCACGGCCACGCTCGGTTATGAGATGAAGTTGAAGAACGCGATGCGGCTCAGTTTGGGTCTCAACGTCAGCAACCTGCTCGACAGCACGGATCCGATCTACACCGCCGCCGGCCTGGCCCCGCGCGATGGCAACATCACCAGCCCCGCCCGCGTCGCCAGTCGGGTCGGTTACTATCCAAATCCTCGCACCTTCCAACTCACCGCGCGCCTCACCTTCTGAGCCGCGCCCACGCCTCCCTGTCACCCTGCCCGCTCGGGCAGGGGCCCGCGCCGTTCATTTCACTTTCGCCCGTTCGCTCACAATCACCTCGCCCCCGCGATCGTTGAGCACGTGCCGTATCCCGCTCCCTTTCTTTCCACCCCATAGCCGAAACGTCAGCAGGTGGTGCAGCTGGATGCCCGGGCGCTCCGGCGCCTCGATTCCCGCATCCGCCACCACCGCCGCGTCGCGGAAGAAGTGATAGACGCCCACGCCCCACGCCTCGTGCGCCTGCACGGCGTCCCCGATTTTATAGGACGCAAAACCGTTCCCGCGGGGACTTCGCCACGCGGCCTGCGTCGGCGGATCGTAGGGCATTTCGCTCTGGTAGAAAAACACGCGCCCCCGTTCGCCGCGCCAAATCGTCTGATGCTTCTGCGTGTGCTCCACGAAGAGCCCGTAGAGCGTCACATCGTCGCCCTCGACCCGCAGCCCCGTCTCGCAGGTATTGTCGGCCCACCCGACGCTCTCGCCGTGGTCCGCCCGCCAAAGCCAAAAATTGTCACCCACCACCTGGCTGTCGTGGATCACCACCATCGTTTTCGCCTTGCCGGGGCCGTAGCCGCCGACCCGGCAGACGAGGTCATGCACGCACGTCGGATTCTCCGACCGCCCCGCCCTCCGCCCGGGTAGTCCAAACTCGACGAGCGTCTCCGTCTCCACCGCTCCCGCATCAACCACCAGCCCGCTCACGATCACGCCTTCGTCCGCTGTCACCCGCAGCGCCGTCCGCCCGGTCACGGGCATCAACGTCGGAAACCCGAGCCCGAAAACCACCGTGTCGTTCCGCGTGACCACGAGCGTGTCGTCGAGCAAATAGATCCCCGGTGTGAGCAGCAAGTGTTCCCCCGCGCGCAACGCTGCGTTCATGGTTGCCGCCGTATCGCGGCCCGCCTGCGCGATGTGAAAACGCGCGATGGGCAGCGCCTCGCCCGGCGCATCGCCCTTTTCCCACGTCGTGCCCACCCCGGCCTCGCGCCGCAGCGGCGGCACCTGCACAAACCATCGTCCGTCCGCGTAAACCAGATACGGCTTCTCCCGCACCACCGGCGCGCGCTCGATCCGCGTCACCGCTTGCTCCGGCCATTCTCCCGCCGGAGCATTTTCGCAGCCGACGAACACCATGTTCCAATTGATGCCTGTCCACTCCTTCCAACCGCTGTGTCGCGAAAACCACTGCTGTTGGCTCCCGGCTTTCACCACCCCGTCGATCTTGCAGTCGGCCAAGAATCCCCCGCTCGATCCGCCGCGCGACGAGAGTTGCAACTCGCCTTTGATGTGCGTCCGCCGCATCGGCGCCGCCTGTGAGACGGCCCACACGTTTACGCCGGCGGGCGGTGCCACCGTGAGATTTTCCACCGCCCGCCAGAAATTGCAGGTCGCGTTATGGTTCATCCACGCCGCATCGGTCCACACCGGCCCCGCGATGGTCACATCGCCCGGCAGCCTCCCCAGCCCGGCTACGTGCGTGTAGAAACCGATTGGCACGTCCACTTCATGCCGCCCCGGTTTGAACAACAGCGCGTAGCGTCCCTGACCGAACTGCGCCGCCTCCTGCGCCTTGAAGACCGCCGCGATGCGCGCCGCCGCGTCCCTTTCGCCCGGCTCAAAAACCAACACATTCGCGCCAAAATCCGGCTCGGTGCGCGCCTCCATCCCTCGCATTGGCCCGGCGAGTAAAGCCCCCGCTCCCACGACTGCACACCAAACCGACCACCTTCGGCCGGGCATAATTTTCATCGCCGTTTTTTCAAAGAATCGCGCAATCATCGTGGGCTCGGAGTTTCGCCATCTTCGATTGTGCCCATGGCTATGGCAACGCTCTCTCTCACGAGTTTGCGGCCTCCGCTCACTCCGCGCTTGATCCACGCGCACCTTTCCCCCTCCCTGCGCCCATCGTCGCGATGCCGCCCCCCACCGATCAAGCCCGCTGGTTCACTGAAGAGGTCGATCCTCACCGCAGCGCCTTGCGCGCCTCCTGTGCAGCGGGCGTTTCCTGGCGTGCGCGATGTCGACGATGTCGTGCAGGACTCGCTCCTTCGCATCCGGACCGCCCGCACGAGCCGTCAAATCGGCGGCGCCCGCCCCCTGTTCACTATCGTTCGCCCTGAGCTCGAGGCGGACCTGAAGGATAATATCCCATCGTCGTGATCGAGCAGAGCCGCACACGGCGGTCTCCGACGAAAACATCAAGCCAACCACTAACCCACCCGCACCGCTTATGAAAAAAACCTCCCGCACCCTCCTCGCCGCTTTCGCCGGCTGGCTCGCCGCCACCACCACCGAGGCCCAGACCGTGGCGCCCGCACCGAAAGAAAACGCCGTCGTCCTGAGTCCCTTCCAGGTCAACACGTCCCGCGACTCCGGCTACGTCGCTTCCAGCACGCTCGCCGGCACACGCTTGAATTCAGAAATCTGGGACACGCCCGCTGCCATTTCAGTCTTCACCTCCGAATTCCTCTCCGACATCGGAGTTCTCGACGTAAAATCTTCCCTGAATTTTGCGCTCAACGCCTCCGAGGACACCAGCAACTACACCGGCAATTTCCTCGTCGCCAA
>CAMBVX010000435.1 GCA_945871085.1 Opitutus sp. GAS368
ATGAGCCCGTTCGAAGTGCGTAGCCCCCAAGACTACGGCTACCGTGTCGGTGCAGCCGTCACCGGCACGGGCACGGCCGGCCTGATCAAGGACACTCCGCTCAATATCAGCATTGTTTCGCAAGAGCTCATTGCAGACCAGGCCGGCAACCAATTGGTGGATGTGTTGCGTGGGGCCAGTGCGGTCGCGCTGCAGGTCAAGGATGAGACGATGATCCTGATTCGCGGCTACACGGGCCCACAATTTGTGAACGGCCTTCCGGCCGGTTCCGGTCTGACGCTCTACGACGTCGACCGCATCGAAATTGTGAAGGGCCCCAACGCCGTGTTTGCCGGTATCTCCAATCCCGGAGGGACGGTTAATCTCATTAAGTTCAAGCCGAGTTTCACTCCGGTGCACTCCTTGGACACAAGTTTCGGTTCCTTTTCCCACAAGCGAGCCGTCCTGCGCGTGTCGGCCCCGCTGCTGAAGGATCGGTTGGCCTACAGTTTCGTCTACGGGCATACCGACGAAAAGAGTAACATCGACTTCATGTTCACGAAGGAGACGTATTACTCTGGCGGTTTGACGTGGAAGCCCACGGCCCAGCTGACCTTCACTGGCCGCTACGGCGAACTGGACCGCGAAGCCGGACGTCGCCCCCACACGCTCGTGAGCCACCCGCTGTTTCAGCAAAGGGACCGCGAGGCCATCCAGCTCTATGATCGCCTGGGCTTGGCCCGACCCGCCAGTTACCCGCAGCTGGAAAATGGAGCCGTCGTGAACGCCGCAGGCCAACCCATCACGACGGGGCGCGCGGCTCCTGAAACGGTCGATGTATTTATTTCCCGCAACCTCGGCCCGAACGTCGCGCCCTATCCGGGTATCTACTCGCGCGATTTGTTCCCGAACGACTCGTTCA
Source organism: Opitutus sp. GAS368 (assembly GCA_945871085.1). GTDB lineage: Bacteria > Verrucomicrobiota > Verrucomicrobiia > Opitutales > Opitutaceae > GAS368. The sequence continues at coordinate 902 of CAMBVX010000435.1, forward strand.
ATTACAATGGTCCGGATGGCCGCGATAATTATGCCAACAAGACGACCACGTTCGAAGGAGAGTGGGTGGCCTCGCGTGAGCTCGCCCTGCGGAGTGTCTTTCAGCAGGTCGACAGCCACCGCATGCGCCGCGAATTTAATGGTCTGCGCCCGGTCGCCGGCCAGCGTATCCGTAGTTCCATCTCCGATTTCAAGCCCGGCGGAGTGATCTTCTCCGCCCGCCTCGAAGCCGCTTATAAACTCGACCTGCGCCAAGCGGGAAAACACGACCTGCTCTTGGGTGCCCAGCACGATGGCGGCAAGGACGTCATCAGCCCCGTGACGGTCGCGACCTCGCGTATCTTGACCTACACTCCCAGTAGCGGCCCGATTCCCAGTTTGTTACAGCTCATGCGCGACCAATACGGTGCCGCCTACAACGAGCCGGGGGTCGTGCGCAAAGGCGGCGGACACTCCAACTCGGCCTACGGCGTGTTACAGTCGTCTTTCTTTCAGGACCGCCTGCGCACGCTCGTCGGTGGCCGCAAGATCACGAATCACCGTCCCACCGACGACAACCGTGACGGAATCGACGAAGATTTTGAGACGAGTAAGTTGCTCCCGCAATTTGGGGGCCTCTTCCGGATCACCTCGGCTCTCAGCCTCTACGGCAGCACGAGTAAGACCTTCGTTCCTCAGCGCCAGCAATCCGCCGACTTGGCTGCGATTCGCGCGACGCAGGGCGACCCGACGTTGCCGACCTATCGCCCGCCGGCCGTGATTCCATCGCGTTTCATTGCCGCAGACTTGGCCGGCCGTGGTTGGGAAGTGGGCACCAAGCTGGACGTCGGCGACGGCCGCGTGCTCGGCACGCTTTCATATTTCTCCAACGAAGAAGCCTCGCGCCTCGATATCGACACCGTAAACCAAGTGCTCTTCCAGTTGCCGGGTGCAACGGTCCGGACTGCCGCCGGCCAGACGCGCACCAAAGGCCTCGAGACTGAGTGGGTGTGGACGCCCCGGCCTGACTATCAGGCGCTGTTGAGTGCCAGCTATTTTTTCACGAAAAACGAAATCTCGAATCCGTCGGAAGCTCGCGAAATCGGGTCCCATCTCGAGTCGGTGCCGCGTTACACGGTCAACTTTTGGAATAAATACACGTTTACGAGCGGCCCGCTGCAGGGGGCCTATTTCGGCGGTGGTGCCACCGCACTCGGAGAAACCTACGAGCATCCGAGTTGGACGATTCCCATCAAGAGCGCCCCGGTTGTTTTGATCGATGCGATCTTCGGTTATGCGACCAAGATCAGCGACCGTCCGGTCCATGTGCGGGTCAACATCCGCAATCTCGCCGACAAACACTATCTCAATGGCACGTTTCAATACGGCGAACCACGCACGATCATCGCGTCCGTGGGACTGCGGTTTTGAGTCGCGTGCGCTCTCCGATCTGGGCGGCGGCGTAAACTCGGATTTCAAACCTGCGGGCTGGTCATCGCCACGGCGCCGTGCTGGGTGAACGGAAGATCCGTCCCGCGCGCCTCCGCGTATTTTTTCTGCTCGCATGGCGGGGCGAGCGAGCCTCAATCGGAATTCCTCACCAGCGCTTACGCCGCCGCGACTCGCGGCTAGTGGGCGCAAAACTCCAATCACCGTTCGCCCGCACCCAACTACCCATGAACTCCTCTGACCCAGCTGCCGCCAACTCTTTTTCCCCCTTCATTCCGGCAGAACGGGAAGAGCTCACGGTGCGATTCTATAGAGGAGAACGGATGGTCCGTTACGGCGAGTGGGTCATGGATCTGGTCGAGCTGCGCCGAAACGAAATTCTGTACCTCGCGAACGGTACGGCCACTCCTGCGGCGCTGCTGGAGGCCACGCAGCGGGTAATCGGCGAGCGTGGTTCGATGAACCACGCGGCTGAATTAAAGGATCAGATCAAGGAGGTGGAAAAAGAGCTCTGGTATCGCGGGGAAAGGGGCGACCATGACCATGCAGGTATCAAGCTCAAGTGGACCGTCGATCACGCGGCCGCATGGCGTCGGGGTCGCATCCGCGAGTATCAGTTTGTCGCCGAGCATTACGCGACCGAGGTCGTGGCTTTGCTGCGGCTCGCGTCAAAGGACTCCAAGCAGGCTGCATCGTAGCCATGCGAGGAAGCTGGCCGAAGAGCGGGTAGGGAATTGGATTGGGCGCTTCCGAGCGCGGCTAGCTTTCTGCGCGCGGGCGCGCCTCTTGGCTTGCTTGCCGACCCAGTGGCTGGGCTATTCTCGTCTTTCCCCTGATGAAGTTACCCCTGCTACTTGCTGTCGGTATTTTGGCTGGGGCAGCGTGTGGTTCCGCCGCCGAAGCGGACGTCGCGCACGCGAATCGGAATTTTTTCGAGAACGAGATCCGGCCGCTGCTCGCGAAACATTGCTACGAGTGTCACGGCGACAAGAAGCAGAAATCCGGACTCCGGCTCGATTCAGCCGCGCGCTTCGCCAAAGGCGGGGACAGCGGCGTGATCGTCGTCGCGGGCAATCCCGAAAAATCCCTTTTCATTCAGGCCGTCCGCCGCACCGATCCCGATCTCGCGATGCCGCCCGACGATCCGCTGCCGGCCGTCGACGTGGCGAAATTGGAAAAATGGGTCGCGCTGGGCGCGCCGTGGCCCGCGAGTCCGGATGTCGCGGTCGCAGGCGGCGCGGCGGTGGACGAACACGGCTTCACCCAGGAGCAGCGCGCGTTCTGGACGTTTCAACCGCTCGCCAATCCGAAACCGCCCGTGGTCGCCGCCGACGCACCATGGGTGCGCGGCGACATCGACTGCTTCATCGCCGCCAAGCACGCCGAGAAAAAACTCGCGCCCGCGCCCGAGGCCGGCCGCGAGGAATTCGCGCGCCGCATCTATTTCGATCTCCACGGCCTGCCGCCGACGGCGGAGCAGATGCAGGCGTTCGTTGGCGATTCGCGGCCCGACGCCCATGAGCGGCTCGTCGAGGCGCTCCTCGCGAGCCCGCGCTACGGCGAGCGCTGGGCGCAGCACTGGCTCGACCTCGTGCGCTACGCCGACAGCGACGGCTATCGCGCGGATTTTCTCCGCCCCGCCTCGTGGCGCTACCGCGACTGGGTCGTCCGCAGCCTCAACGCGGACAAACCCTACGACCGCTTCGTGCGTGAGCAACTCGCCGGCGACGAACTCGCGCCCGAGGACCCCGAGGTGCTCATCGCCACCTCTTATCTCCGCAATCCAATCTACGAATACAACCAACGCGACGTGCGCGGGCAGGCCACGCTGATCACCGACGACATCACGGCCAACGCCGGCGAGGTTTTTCTCGGCCTCAGTTTTCAGTGCGCGCGTTGCCACGATCACAAGTTCGACCCGATTTTGCAGAAGGATTATTTCGCGCTGCGCGCCTTCTTCGAGGGCGTGCTCTGGCGCAGCGACCTCAAGCTCGCTACGCCGGCCGAAGCCGCGAGCCACGCTGCAAAACAGGCTGCGTGGGAAGCCGCCACGAAATCCATCCGCGCCGAGATCGAGTCGCTCATCGGCCCCGCTCGCGACACCGCCGTGCGCAAGGCCCACGAAAAATTCACCGCCGACTTGCAGGCGATCCTCGACAAGCCCTTTGCGCAACGCACGCCGCACGAGCGCGTGCTCGCCGTGCTCTGCGAGCGTCAGCTCGACTACGAGATCGAGCGCTACGAGCCCCAGAAGGCGCTCAAGACCCCCGAGACCAAGGCCCGCTACGCCACGCTCCTCTCCGAGTTGAAACCGCTCGACGCGCTCAAGCCCGCGCCCCTGCCCGACGCCTTCGTCGCGACCGACGCTGCGCGCACCGCCCCACCCACGCTCATGAAGGGCCGCCGCGGCGGCGAGCGCGACGTCGCGCCCGCCTTCCTCACTCTCATCGCCACCGAGCCGCCCGCGATCACGCCGCTCGAAAACTCCACCGGCCGCCGCGCCGCGCTCGCCGCGTGGATCACCCGGCCCGACAACCCGCTCGCCACCCGCACCATCGTCAACCGCGTATGGCAATACCACTTCGGCCGCGGAATCGCCGGCACGCCCAACGATCTCGGCAAGCTCGGCGACAAGCCCACGCATCCCGAGCTGCTCGACTGGCTCGCGCGGCGCTTCGTGGCGCAGGGCTGGAGCTTCAAGCAACTCCACCGCGACATCCTCCTCTCCGCCACCTATCGCCAGACCGCGCGCGTGCCGGCGTCCGCGACCGCCGCGCTCGTCGATCCCGCGAACCATTTCCTCTGGCGCTTCTCGCCGCGCCGCCTCGATGCCGAGCAGGTGCGCGACGCCATGCTCGCCGCGTCCGGCGAACTCGACCTCGCCTCCGGCGGTGCGCCCGCCGACGCCAACCTCTCCGCGCGCCGCACCCTCTACACCACCAAGCGCCGCAACAGCCCCAATGAACTCCTCCGCGTGCTCGACGCCCCCGCCGGTTTCGCGAGTAGCGCCGAGCGGCAGGTGACCGCGACGCCGCTCCAAGCCCTTCTCTTCGCCAACGGCGACTGGCCGCTCGCCCGCGCCCGCGCCCTCGGTGCCCGCGTCGCCTCGGTCGAGGCCGCGTGGCAGGCCGTGCTCGGCCGCGCGCCCACTGCCACGGAAAAGGAAAACGCCGAGGGCTTTCTTGCGCGCCGCCTCTCCGCCGGCCGCCCATCGTCGGATCCGTTGCCTTCCACGCTCTCCGTCGCCGAAGCGGCGGCCGAGGCCAGTCGCTTCCGCGAAAACACCGCGCGCGAGCGCCTGCTCGTGCGCAGCGCGCCGCGCGAGGGTGACGACTTCACCGTCGAAGCCGTCGTCAAACTCGACAGCCTCGATGTCGCCGCCTCCGTGCGGGTGATCGCCTCGCGCTGGAACGGGGAAAAACTCTCGCTCGACTCGCACGGCTGGTCGCTCGGCGTGACCGGCAAAAAATCCGCGCTCAAGCCCGGCAGCCTCAT
>CAMBVX010000436.1 GCA_945871085.1 Opitutus sp. GAS368
TCACCGACGGCGAAGACTACGAACTTGTCTTCGCACTCGCCGCCCGCACTGACCGCGAAAAATTCTCCTCCGCGTGGCACCGCGCCTTTCCGAAAACCCGTCTGACCTGCCTCGGCCGCTTCGTCTCCACCGGCGCGCTTCCGACCGACGCCCTTCCGCTCGCGAACTATCGCGGTTACGAGCATCTGCAGCCCTAGAAAAGCCTTTCGCCTGTGTTTCCTCTGATCGTGCCGTTATCCGTATGATCCGTGAAATCCGTGGTCAAAAACTCTGCCCGCCCATGACCATTTTCGACCAACTCCGCGCCGGCGTCACAACCGCCTCCGCCGCCGAGACGCAAACCCTCGCCGCCGAATTCGCCGCTGCACTTCCACCCGACGCGACCCTCGCCCTCCACGGCGACTTGGGCGTGGGCAAGACCACGTTTGTCCAGGGCCTCGCTCGCGGCTTCGGTATCAGCGAACAGGTCACGAGCCCAACTTTCACAATTTTTACACTCCACCGGGGATCGCGCACCCTCGTCCACCTCGACGCCTACCGACTCGACCGCGGCGCCCAACTCGACTCGCTGATGCTCGAAGATTTTCTGACCACGCCTTACTGCCTCGCCGTGGAGTGGCCCGAAAACATCGCGGCTTGGCTCCCGCCGACGACGCTCCATCTCGACCTCGGCATCGCCCCCGACGAACGACACACGTTACGACTGCGTTAGCTCCCAGGCTCGGTCCAACTTCAGCGCCACATACTCCCCGCTAAACGTCGCGACCTTTTTTCCCGCGCCCGTGAGGGTCGCCGCGACGGCGTTCCGCGCTTTGCCGTGGCGGCGCAGGGTGCGGAGGAATTTCTCCACGGTCACCGATGGCAGCGCTTCACCACGTGACTCAAAGTCACCGCCAATCGGAGCCAGATACTCCAACGTATTTCCTTGGATGACCAAGCGTGACGGTTGCCGGCATCGCGCAAAACGAAGTGCAGCCACGTCCACGCGGTGAGGATGGCCACCGCCGAAGCGCTGCCACCAAAGACCGTGGCGCGATGATTAATATTCGGCGCCAGCGGTGCCGCCAAGGTCACCGCGGTGTTGTCGCAGACGAGCACCCGCACCCCCATCGCCGGTGAAATCGGGATGTGGCAATGCAGGTGAACCTCGACCGCGGCGGTCGTCATGGGCGCAGCGCGTTGATTTCAACGCGCCGGTTTGGCGAGCGTGCGGCTAAAAGCGCGTCGACTTCAACGCGCTCACTCTCAGACCGCGGGATCGGACGGCTTCGGCTCTTCCGCCATCGGAGCAACTGGAGCGTCCGACAAGGTCGATTCAGCCACCGCCGCTTCCGCCACGGGCGCAATTTCGACGACCGCCGCAGGCGCAGGCTCCGGCGCAGAAACGGGAACCTCAGGGAAGTTCTCGGGATCATGCTCCTCCACCTCGACCTCTTTCTTGCGGGCCTCAACCACCGGCGGCGGCGCGAAGAGCCGTCCGTCGATGAATTCGGTCACATAGCCTTCCCGCACCAGCCACATCAGATCACCTTGCAGGCGGACGAGCTTGGCGCGTTCTTCGATGGTCAAAGTCGATTCGACCGGTGTCGCGGCGGCCGCCGGTTCCGGGGCCGGCGCGCCGTCAACGGCAGCGGGCGCTGGCACCGGAGTGGTGTCGATCGCCTTGGCAGGCACGGGTACCGTGATCCCGAGGAACTTCGTCGCCAGTTCGCTCGCGCGAATCATCGCATGGGACTCGATGAACGAGATGAGCGCACCGATGCTGTCGGCGAAGGTCTGGCCGGGCACCCGAAACTTGCGCTTAACTGCGCAAACGTAGGAGACGCCTTTCGAGCCCTTCTTAAATATCGTGAAATGCTCCCGGCGCAGGCGACCGCGCAGCGCGTTGGCGGTATCGAGCGGGAACTTGCGTTGGCGCTCGAGCGCGCCTTCGACGGCACGACGGATTTCTCCTTGCGGCATCGTCTCGGCAATTTTCCCATGGAAACGAGCGGTCTCCGTCGTGCGCACGACCTTGTCGCGTGCTTCGGTGAGCAAAAAGACGCGTGCATCCTCCAGCGAATCGAAACTCGGTGCGGCCGGCGCAGGTGCGACCTCAGCGGCCGGAGCTGGCGTCGGATCGACCCCGGCCACTCCGTCAGGGGCGGGCGCGATCTCTGCGACCGGAGCACTCTCTGCGACGGAAGCGGGAGTCGCCGCCGGTTTCGCAGCTGCACCCGAGAGTTTCCACGTATAACGCGTGGTCTTCTTCATTTTTTCGAGCCACTGGTTCACGACTTCGGGATCGCGGATGGTCTCGATGCGGCCGCGGAACGCATCCAACGACATACCCGAAATTTTAGCGGCATGATGCTGTTGGACGATCTGCGCGTAACGGTGATAGTTGGGCGGCCCGAGCAGTTCACCCGTCACGGTGCACTTGTTGATGACCTGATAATTCCCCTTTGGCGGATCGACCTCGACCTCGGCTTTTTCGAAAAATTTATCGAGATGATTGGCCAGGACGTGAGCCACGGCCGATGCGTCACTCTCAAACGGCAACGCGTCCGGCACGGAAATGTGAAAAGCGGCCTTCGCCGACTTCGCCGCATCGTCCGCCGCCGGACCAGTGGATTCAGCGGTGGGCTTGCGGGTCACGACGACGACAAAACGATCGGTCTTCGCCACGACGGTGCGCGCGATTTCAAAAAGCTCGATCGTGCGGCACGTCTTCCGAATGGTCTGCACGAGTGTGTTGAAGCTCGTGTCTTCGGGATAAAACGTCGCGCTGAAAAACGGGCTTTCGTAGGGGCCATACTGAACCCGTTCGTGTTGATCATCGCGACCACCACCATAGCGCTGACCACCACCCCGGTAGTCACCACCACCAGCAGGGCCATCGCGACGGGGGCCCCCACGGTAGTCACCACCACCAGGGCCATCGCGACGGGGGCCGCCGCCGCCGGAATATTCTCGACGCTCGGGCGCGCCACCACCGGGGCCGGCTGGAGCACTGGGAGCGCCTTCACTTGGACCACCGGGGCCGGCGGGCTTACGAAAGGCGCGGCGATCACGATTCATGGGTGCGCCACCACCGGGTCCATCCCGCCGGTCGTCACGACGCGGGCGGTCAGCGCCCGAATCGCGTTCGCGACGGTCAGAAGGGGACGCCTTTTCCTGCGTCCATTGCGTGCCGAAGCTGAACCCCTGAAGTTGGTTCAGATCGAGTTTATTGAAATCCGCGGGCGGATTTTCCTTGGGGGCGTTGTCGTCCATGTAGTCCGAAAATCCCGCCGAAGCGGGACGAGTGTTAATAGCTGATTGGTGCGTGGCCGTTCGTAATCCACGCGCAGTGTCCACAGCTCTCCGGGTGAGTGGCAAGCTGTTTTCCGACCGTAAAGCGACGATTGGTTGGACCGGCGAACCCCTGCCGGACCGCCCAGCATGCGGCGAATCCATTCGGCCTTGGCGGTTGCACCCTTGATTTTGCCACGCCGTCTTTCAATACACTCTGCGCGACCATCTCCCTCGTCCCTTCTCCCCCAATCCATGAAAGCTCTCCTCCTCTCCGCCCCGAGCAAATTAGCCATCGTCGATTTTCCCACGCCGACTATCACCGACGATGAAGTTTTGGTGCGCATCCACGCGTGCGGCATCTGCGGCAGCGACTTTCACGGTTGGGATGGCTCGACCGGTCGCCGCCAAGCGCCGCTGATCATGGGCCATGAGGCCTCGGGAGAAATCGTCGCTACCGGTCCCCGGGTTGAAAAATGGCATGCCGGCGATCGCGTGACGTTCGACTCCACGATCTATTGCGGCGTTTGCCACTTCTGCCGCCAAGGCCAGATCAACCTGTGCGAAAATCGCCGCGTCGTGGGCGTCTCCCCCAACGAGTATAAACAACACGGCGCCTTCGCCGAGTTCGTCGCCGTGCCCGCGCGAATTCTCTACCGACTGCCCGACACGCTCCCGTTCGACCAAGCGGCCATGATCGAGCCGGTCTCGATCGCCGTGCACGCCGTGCAACGCATCAAGATCGCCGCGACGGACACCGTCGTCGTCGTGGGCAGCGGCATGATTGGGCTCCTCATTGTCCAGACCCTGCGCTGGGCGGGCGCGAAACGCATCGTCGCCGTAGACCTCGCCGAAAATCGCCTCACGCTCGCTCGCCAGGTCGGCGCGACGCACACGTTCAATCCGTCCACGACCGACGTCGCCGCCGAAGTGGCCCGACTCACCGAGGGACTCGGCGCCGATGCCGCGTTCGAAGTCGTGGGCGTTACTCCGACCGTCAACCTCGCGATCGCCGTCCTGAAGCGCAGCGGCTCCTGCGTGCTCGTGGGTAACCTTTCGCCGAAAACCCAGGACTTCCCCCTTCAGGCGGTCGTCACGAAAGAGATCACCGTGACGGGCACGTGCTCCAGTGCCGGCGAATATCCCTTGTGCTTGGATTTGATCGCCCGCGGCGAAATCGACGTAAAGCCGATGATCGAAACGGTCGCTCCCCTCGAAGACGGGGCCGCGTGGTTCGAAAAACTCAGCGCCAAGGACGGCGGCAAATACATGAAGGTGATCCTGCGGCCCTGAGCGCCCCGAAGCCCCATTCGCGGCAAGGCTATCAGGGGGCGACGGCTTCTGTCACGGCGACGACCGCGCATGGTCCTCTGATATCATTACGCGCCCCGGATGTTTGTTGCGCACGTGCAACGCGGCACCACCGCTCGCAAGGCCAATTGCGGATTCATCGCTGGCACTTCCGCTGCCGCTGTCGCTGGGAACGCTTTCGTAGCCGCAATCACCGCACCGCCAAAACCAGCACCTTTGCCCACCCTCGTTTTGAGCGATGAATTCAAAGGGCGTTGCGAGGATAGTCTTTGGAACTGTCGGGGAGATTTCTTGCGATGCACTCATTTGGGGTATCTGGACCATCGATTGACTGAAGCCGCTTTGATCAGCGACTTGACGGGATTCTACCGCACGGCACGACCTTGCCGAAGGCGCATGGCCACTACCGCAAACGCAATCATACCGAAGAAAAGCGCACAGGTTGACGGCCCTAGAATGGCGCTATCCGTAATCGAATCAACGCTGGTTGATGAACCCAAAAGCTCCCGGGCGTAGAACGCAATTTGGTTCCCCGTCGAAGTGCTGTCAGTCGCGCTCTACTGCAAGATGCCGTTGACGCTAAGGGTCAGGGACCGGGCGTTAAGAGTCGCCAAAAAACTGTAGCTTTGCCCGGTCGTGAGGCTGCAGGACATCTGCGCCAAAATGGACGTCGCGTTGTTCGCGCTGAATTGTTGGATCGAGATTTGCTCGCCGTTGTTCGAGCATGAAACAATAATGCCTGTTCGTTCGGCGAAGCTGTTCCCCGAGGGAATTGAGCCGTCCGTCCGAGCTGCGATATTAAAATATTCAAGACTGCTGTTCATTGTGAACGTCCGCGCGATGCTAATTACACCGGTGAACGACGATTGCGAAAAGAGCGCCCCTCGCTCCGTGACGGTCACAAATCCGCCGCGCTGACTCACACTTGATCCGCCAAACGGCAGCAATGTCTGCCAATTCGCGACTCTGATTGTGCCACCGGTGAACGCGTCTGATCGCAGTGTCTGCCCATATTCTGACGGTGTGTCCAACCGAACCGAAAAACTTCAAAAAACCTTCGGCGCCGCCGTGCGCGCCGAACGTGAAGCCAAGGCGTTAACGCAGGAGAAATTGGCGGAGAAAGCGGACCTCAGTCTGAATTTTATCGGCAACGTGGAACGCGGCGAAAAAATGGCATCTCTCGAAACAATCATGCGCGTTGCGG
>CAMBVX010000437.1 GCA_945871085.1 Opitutus sp. GAS368
CACCAACGCCCTCTTGGGTGATCAGCCAAAGCCACCTCCAAAAAATTCGTCCCTTGGGGAAATTCCATTAACGCTCCAGAAGATCCGTCCGTCTGCTCCACCCCTCCACCGCCCGATCTACCACCACCGCCAAGACACCCCGATCACCCGCGTGTAATCTGCCCTTCCCAGATAATCGTTCTCGTTCTCTTAATCGTTCTCGTTCTCTTAATAGATCTCTTTCGCCCCCTCTCCTTCCTCCTTCCTTCCCATGCCCAATCCCAAACTCCCGAAATCGCCCCGCATCCTCACGACCACTGTCGGCTCCTATCCCGTGCCCGACTGGCTCGCCGCCCTCCCCAGCGAACAAGCCGTCATCGACGCCACCCGCGTCGTATTTGATCTTCAACATCAGGCAGGGATCGACCTCCCCACCGACGGCGAGCTCTACCGCTTCGACGTTAATCACCCCGACACCAACGGCATGATCGAGTATTTCATCCGCCCGATGGCCGGCGTGTCCTCCGTCGTCGGCCGCTCGATCACCGATGAGTTTTCCCGCCACCACCCGATGGGCTTCCGCCGCAAACCCGCCGGCGTCGTCACCGGCCCCCTCGGCGAAGGCTCCCTCAATCTCCTCGCCGATTGCCAACGCGCCGCCTCCGTCTCCGGCGGTGCCTTCAAGTTCACCGTCACGAGCCCCTACATGCTCGCGCGCACCCTCCTCGATCACCACTACCGCGACTTCGCCGCGCTCACCATGGCCCTCGGCGAAGTCCTCGCCGCCCAAATGCCCGGCCTCCCCGCCGCCTGCGTCCAAGTCGACGAAGCCAACATCCCCGGCAATCCCGCCGACGGCCCCCTCGCCGCCGCCTCGATGAATCTCGTCCTCGACGCCCTCGACAAAAATACCGAGCGCGCCGTGCATTTCTGTTTCGGCAATTACGGCGGCCAGACGATCCAGAAGGGCAACTGGCAAAAACTCCTCAGCTTCCTCAACGCCCTCCACACCGATCACCTCGTCCTCGAACTCGCCCACCGCCCGAAAGCCGATCTCGATGCGCTCAAACACATCGACAAAAAAATTACCCTCGGCGTCGGCGTGATCGACATCAAAGTGAACCACATCGAAACCGCCGATGAAGTCGCCGCCCGCATCGAGGCCGTGGAGAAAAAAGTCGGCCCCGGCCGCGTGCGTTGGGTGCACCCCGACTGCGGTTTCTGGATGCTCAAACGCTCCATCGCCGACCGCAAAATGGAAGCCCTCGTCCGCGGCCGCGACCTCTACCTGGGCCGCTAAACGCGCTCTCTGTTGCCAACGTAGCCGCGAGCGTGAGCGAGTCGATTCCCTCCACGCTCGCCCACTCTCCTTCAGGCGCGCCCTTACCCGGCGCGCCTTTTTTCTGCCCCGAAGCCGCGAGCGTGAGCGAGTGGATTCCCTCCACGCTCGCCCGCTCTCTCCGGCGCACCCTTACCCGGCGCGCCTTTTTTCAGCCCCCCATAGCGGCGAGCGCCAGCCAGCCGAGTCGCCCACGCCCCCCTCCATCCCATCATTTCCCTTCCTAAATCGTATTCCGTCGCCAAATCCGCCCACCCCCCACCTCCCTGAAACTTTCAGGAATGTTCATTTTGACTCCGCCCCACCCACCGCGACCGTTCGTTATCCGTCTCCTCCGCCCACGCGCCGACTCACGCTCCATGCCCGCCACCTCCCTCCCCTCCGTCACCATCGTCCTCTACCCCGCCGCCGCCACCCCGGGCGAAATCACCGCAGCCACCGAACTCGGCCGCCTCACCGGCGCTTCCACCGCCGCGACCTCCACCGCGATCCCTGCCACGCGCGGTATCCTCATCGCCCTCGCCTCGCGCAACCTCGTCCCCCGCATCCCCGCCGCCCCGGACTCGCCCTCCGTCTACGCCGCCTCCGAGCCCGCCTGGACCTGGCTCCGCCTCACCCCCGAGGGCAACGGTGAAATCATCGCCACCCACGGCTCCTTCCTCTACGCCGCCGTCCGCCTCCTCGCCAATGGCGTCGGCTCCTTCACCCGCGAGAAACTCGCCGCCGGTATTCTCCTCCCCGCTTCGTTCGGCTGGCACCGTCCGCACTGGGACGCCTGCTACACCCAATACTGGCGTTCCGCCCGCGGCTTTGACCCAGAGCGCTACGTCGCCGCCCTCGCCGAAGCCGGCTTCACGCACTGCGAGGTCAACAGCCTCCAAGCCCACATGCCGCACGAGGATCTCGTCGCGCACGAATACTACTCGCAGTTCTACACCTACGCGCCCGGTTTTAACCACTTCGTCGACACCGACCTCACGCGCGGCCTGTGGCCCGCCCTCTACCTCGACGCCAATCTCAACCACCTGCGCAAACTCGCCGACCTCGGCCGCCGCTACGGCCTGAAACCCGGCGTATGTATGTTCGAACCGCGCACGATGCCCGAGCGGTTCTTCCAAAAATATCCCACGCTCCGCGGCGCCCGGGTCGACCACCCGTTCCGCTCCCGCCTCCCGCGTTTCACGATGGCGCAAGATCACCCCATCGTCCGCCGTCACTTCCGCGAAGCGCTCCAGAAACTCCTCCGCGCCGTCCCGGATCTCGGCTACATGTCGCTCTGGACGAATGACAGCGGCGCCGGTTTCGAACACACCGCCTCCCTCTATGTCGGCCGCAACGGCGGCCCTTACATGATCCGCGAGTGGCGCAACCACGACAAAGTTGCCGAAGCCGCCGGCCACGGCATCGCCCGCGTTCTCCGCAATCTCCAGCAAGGCGCCGCCGAAATTAATCCCCACTTCGACGTCATCCTCCGCATCGAACCCTTCAAAGTGGAGCACGACCACATCAAGGCCGGCATGGGCCACCACGTCGGTTACGAAACCCCCTCTCTCCTCGTCCGCGGCTACTCCCTCCCGTATCCGCATCCCAAGTATCCCGAAAACTTTGGCGTCGCCGGCAGCATTTTCCAGAGCTGGATGGACGAAGCCGAGAAACCCGCGCTCGCCGCCTCGCGCGCTCAGGGCATTGAGCCCGTCCTCCACTACTCCGCGTGCGGCGTGATGAACCACGAGCCGCTCATCGGCCTCCCGTTCCCTCGCCTCGTCCACGCCAAACTCAAAGCCGCCGCCACCACCGGACTCACGCGCCTGTCCGCCCTCGGCGGCCTCGCCCACCCCACCGCCACCCCCTACTGGCCCAATATCGCCGCGATTTCCGCCGCCCAATTCGTCCCCGATCGCCCCATCGACGACGTCCTCCGCGACTACGCGACCCACCTCGTCGGCCCTACCGCTGCGCCCGCCCTCACCCGCGCGTGGTGCGATTTCGAGGACGCCCTCGTCTGGCAACCTCTCGTCCCGCTCTTCTGCGTCTTCGGTTTCTGCTGGCAACGCACCTGGGACCGTCCGTTCGTCCCCGACCTCGAAGCCGTCCCCGCCGCCGAACGCGATTACTACGAGCGCCACGGCTGCTTCCAATTCAACAATCCCAGCCTCACCGACCTCGGTAAGGACGTCCTCTTCGATCTCATTACCCGCGAGAGCGGCGCCAAAATGGCCGCCGACATGGACCGTGAATTGATCCCGCGCGTCCGCGCCGTGATCGCCTTCCTCGAAACTCACCTCGCTTCTGCGCCCGCCAACTCCGCCGCCGCCGCCGTCTTCACCGACCTCCGCGACCGCGTCCGCGCCTATCTCCACTGGAGCACCACCCTCCGCAACGTCTGCGCCTGGTGCGAAAACGTCTACGGGTACCTCGACCCCACGTCCGACGACGCCACGCGCACCACCTGTTCTCAAAAACTCCAAGCCGCCATCGACCTCGAACTCGCCAACACCCGCGGCCTCCTCGAACTCATGGAGACGACCACCACCGAGTTCATGGTCGTCTCCTCCGTCGCCGAAAGCACCTTCTTCTACGGCGAAAACCTCGCCGATCACCTCCGCACCAAAATCCGTCTCACGGAAAAATATCGTCACCACCCGCCCCGTATCGACCGCCACATTATGTGGCGCCCCGCCCCCGGCACCGTCTGGCCCGCAGGCTGGTCCGCGACTTCTTAACCGATCCCGCACTCAAGTTCCGATCTTAGTCATTAGACATTGGTCATTAGTCATTCTCCTTGTTCTCCCATGAGCACCCTCACCGCTCCCACCGCCACCGCCCTCCCACAAATCTACTCCTTCGGCCACGCCCTCGACATGGCCGGCGACAAGATCGGCCTCCTCCGCGATTCCTCCGACGCCGCCGAGAATTTCCCCGAGCTCCGCCAACGTTTCGCCGCCGACGGCTATCTCTACATGAAGGGTTACCTCGATCGCGACGAAGTCCTCGCCGCCCGCGCCACCCTCACCGATGGCCTCGCCGCCGCCGGAGTCCTCGACCCCGCCCACCCCACCATCGACGGCGTCTGCAAACCCGGGGCCGGCTACATCTTCAAACCCGAGCTCACCAACAACAATCCCGCCGTCCAAAACCTCCTCTACTCCGGCCGCCTCCCCGAGTTCTACCGCCAGTTCTACGGCGAAGAAATCCGCCACTACGATTTCACCTGGCTCCGCGCCATCGGCCCCGGCAAAGGCACGAACCCCCACTGCGATCTTCCCTACATGGGCCGCGGCACCCACGGCCACATGACCTGCTGGCTCCCCTACGGTGACATTTCCTTCGAACTCGGCGGCCTCATGGTCCTCGAGGGTTCGCACAAACGTATGGATCTCCTCGAGCATTACGTCTACCGCGACGTCGACTCCTATTGCGCCAACAAACCCGAGCAGGTCCAAAACGCCACGACCGGCGCGAAGGGCTTCGGCTGGACCTTCAGCGGCACTCTCTCCCACAACCCGCCCGTCCTCCGCAATAAATTTAACTGCCGCTGGCTCACCACCGAATTTCAACCCGGCGATTTTATCACCTTCGGCATGTGCCTCGTGCACGCGTCGCTCGACAATCGCACCGCAAACCGCCTCCGCATTTCCAGCGACGCCCGCTACCAACGCGCCAGCGAACCCATCGACGACCGTTGGATCGGCGCAAATCCCCCCGGCCACACCACCGCCGGAAAAAAGGGCCGCATCTGCTGACATGAGCGCCGCCTCCGCCGTAGCGGCGAGCGCCAGCGAGCCGACCTCGCCTCTGCCTGAACGGAGCGGCGGTTTCCAACCGCCGTCCACGCCCAAGCCCACGTCCGCATCCGCGCCCGCCCCCACCGGCCGCCTCGCCGCCGTTCAAGAAATGGCCCGCACGCTGCGCCTCCTCTTCGAATTCGAGCGCGAATTCATCCGCACCGCCACCACGCTTATCTACCGCGTCGGTGAGCCCGAGTTAAAATATCTCCTCTGCCAGCACGTCTGGGAATCCGCCGGCCACGCCCGTTTCCTCCGCGAACGCGGACGCGAGCTCAGCGGCTTCGGCGCCACCGACGACGTCCGCCCGTCCCTCCGCGAACTTTTCAACGCAGCCGTCCTCCCCACCGACGCCACCGTCGCGCTCGCCGGATTTTACCGCGTCCTCAAACCGGCCCTACACGATGCCTACCGCCACTATCTTGCCGCGACGCATCACCTCGCCGACTGGCCCTCCCGCAAACTCGTCGAAGAATTCCTCGCCGACGAGACCCGCCACGCCGCCGAAATCGCCCCGTATCTCCCCGTAGCGGCGAGCGCCAGCAAGCCGTCCCCCCACCTCCCAGTAGCGGCGAGCGCCAGCAAGCCGTCCCCCCATCTCCCCGTAGCGGCGAGCGCCAGCAAGCCATCCCCCCACCTCCCAGTAGCGGCGAGCGCCAGCAAGCCGTCCCCCCACCTCCCAG
>CAMBVX010000438.1 GCA_945871085.1 Opitutus sp. GAS368
CGGCCTGCGCTTCGATCGTTTCTATTCGGGCGCGCCGGTCTGCTCGCCCACACGCGGCACCGTGCTCACCGGCCGCCATCCGTATCGTTACGGAATTTGGACGGCGAACGAAGGCCATCTGAGAAAACAGGAAGTCAGCCTGCCGGAGATTCTGAAAGCCCAGGGCTACACCACTGGCCACTACGGCAAGTGGCACCTCGGCACACTCGATCCCAATTTCTCCGGCAAGGGCGCCGGGCGCGACGCCGCGAAAAATTTCATGACGCCCGCCATGAAGGGCTCCGACGATTGGTTTGCGACCGAGTATGGCGTCCGTCTGTGGGATCCGTTCACCGACGCCGCCGCGAATCCCTATTACCACAACGGCAAACTCGAAACCGAAAACCTGGCCGGCGACGACTCGCGCGTGCTCATGGATCGCGCGATTCCTTTCATTCGTAAAGCCGCCACAGCCAAGACTCCGTTCCTCGCCGTGATCTGGTTTCACGCGCCGCACGAACCTGTCGCCGCCGGGCCCGAATACTTAAAAATGTATCCCGGCCTCAGCGAGGGCGAGCAGCACTTCTATGGCTGCATCACCGCACTCGATGAACAGGTGGGCCGGCTGCGGAAAGAACTCCGCGACCTCGGCGTCGCCGACAACACCTTGGTTTGGTTCACCAGCGACAACGGCCCCGAGGGCAACACCGGCGACGCCGGCCGCCAACGCGGCTCGGCCGGTGGTTTGCGCGGACGCAAGCGCAGCCTCTGGGAAGGCGGGGTCCGCGTGCCCGGCCTCGTCGAATGGCCGGCGCGCATCAAGCCCGGCACGGTCACCACCGTCCCGTGCAGCACCCTCGATTATTTCCCCACCACGCTCGAGCTCCTCGGCTTCAAGATGAAGGGCCAGCCCGAGCCCATCGACGGCGTGAGCCTCGTGCCGCTGTTCGCCGGCACGATGACCGAGCGCCCCACTCCGATTCCGTTCGAGACGATCGGCGGCACCGGCAGCAATAACTCGCGCGGCTCCCCGCGCATGGCCCTCGTAGACAACCGCTACAAACTGCTCACCGACATGGATGGCACCACGGAAACCGACCTGCTCTTCGATCTCCTCGCCGATCGCAGCGAATCGAAAAATCTTGCGACCGAGCGCACCGACCTCGTGCGGACCATGAAGGCGCAGCTCGTGGCGTTCCGCGAATCGTGCAAACGCAGCTTCGCCGGCAAAGACTACTCGACGCCCTTCGCACTCGAGCCGGGCCAGCTCAGTCCGAGCGATCCGGGATTCGCCCGCGGTTTGCGCGCGACGGCTGAGCCCGCGGCAAAGGCCGCCCCGGCCGACACTCCGGCGAAACCAAATCGCCGGATAAAAAATGCCGCACCCGTCGGCGCATCCGCGGAGACCGTGGCTGCCTCCCCACCCGCCAAACTCACGCTGCAGAATGACGACTCCGGCATCGTCACCCTCACCGCCGCCACCGCGACGACGCACGGCGATCTCACCTACCGCGCGGACCAGGACAAGATCGGCCGGTGGTCCAGCGAGAAAGATTGGCTCAGTTGGGAGTTCGAGATCCTCCGGCCGGGCAAATTCACCGTGGAAGCCAACATCGGCCACACCGAAGACGGCAGCGTCTATGAAATCATTGTCGGTGACCAAAAAGTCCGGAGCACGGTCTCCGCCTCCGGCAGCCATCAAAAGCAAAAGGCGCAGATCGCCGGCTCCCTCAACGTGAGCCAGCCGGGCCGCTACACGCTGTCACTTAAACCCATCAGCAAAACAGGACCCGTGGTGATGTCGCTGTGGAGCGTGAGCTTGATCCCGGCTGCGAAGTAAATTCTCCCCATGCCTTCCCCGCGCACACGTTCCACCCGCCCGACTTCGTTGGCTGCGGCGGCACTCATCTCGCTGGTTAATCTGCTGCCGTGTCACGCCGCCGAGTTTCACGTCGCGACGACCGGCAACGATCGCAACACCGGCACGGCCGCCGCGCCCTTCGCCACGGTCGAACGCGCGCAGCAGGCCGTCCGGCAGCGCGCCGCCGGCGAAGCCGCAACCGTCTGGCTCCACGGCGGCGTTTATCGCTTGGAGCGTTCGCTGCAATTTACCGCGGCCGACAGCGGCACACCGGGCGCGCCGGTGGTCTTCGCCGCCGTCGCCGGCGAAACCGTGGAACTCAGCGGCGCCCGCGAGCTCGCCCTGACGTGGACGCAGGGCGCGGCGGGCCGCTGGCAGGTGAAGATTCCCGCCGGCCTGGAGTTCGACCAGTTGTTCGCCGACGGCGCGAAACAGATCCGCGCCCGCTATCCGAACTTCGATCCCGGCGAAGGATTTTTCGGCGGCTACGCGCGCGACGCCACCGAGCCCGCGCGACTCGCGCGCTACGCCGATCCGGTCGGGATGTTTGTGCACGGGCACCACGGCTTGGGTTGGGGCAGTCTGCATTTTCAAATCCGCCAAAAATCTCCCGACGGCCGCTACACGTTCGAAGCCGGAAAAGACGCACGCGTCGCCGGTGGCTGGCAGAACAAAGGCCGCGCGGTCATCGCCGAGGCGCCGTTCGATCCCGAAAAACGATTTGTCGAAAACGTGCTCGAGGAACTCGACGCCCCGAAGGAGTGGTTTCTCGACCGCGCCACCGGCACGCTGCATTTTATTCCGCCCGCCGGCGCCGACCCGCGCCAGCTACGTTTTGAAGCGGTCGTCCTGAAACAGCTCGTCGAACTGCGCGGCACGGCCGAGCAACCGGTGCGGCACCTGACCCTGCGCGGCCTCACGTTTCGCCGTGCGGGCTATACCTTCATGCAGACCGATTCCGTGCCGAGCGGTGGCGACTGGCGCATCTACCGCGGGGCCGCGATTCTGCTGACCGGCACGGAGTCATGCGCGATTGAGCAGTGCCGCTTCGACGGCATCGGCGGCAACGGCGTCTTCGTGCAGGACTACAACCGCGGCGCGGAAATCTCCGGCTGCGAATTTGTGCGCATCGGTGCCAGCGCCGTGCTGTTCGAGGGCAGCGACTCCGCCGTGCGCTCGCGCTGGGCCCACGCGTGGGGCTGGCCCGCCGCGGAAGTCGGGCCGACGCCACAGGTGAACGGCCAGCCCTTCGACCAACGCTTCGTCGCCCTCCTCCCACCCGCAATGCTCGACGGTGCCATCACCGATCCTCATCTCGATCTCCAGCCCGGACCGAAGAACCAGAATTTCCCGGACCGCTGCGCCGTGCGCGACTGCCTGATGACGGAGATTGGCACGGTGGAGAAACAAATCGCCGGCGTCTTCATCGCCAAGTCGCGCGGCATCGTGCTCCGCCACCTGACGATCCACGACGTGCCGCGCGCCGCCATCAACATCAACGACAACATGTGGGGCGGCCACGTCGTCGAGTGGTGCGACATCTTCAACACCTGCCTCGAGAGCCGCGAGCACGGCGCATTCAACAGTTGGGGTCGCGACCGCCACTGGATGCGGATGAAGGGCGAAGCCACGCCCGCGCAGTTCGCCCGCATGCGCGACATGGCACGGCTCGATGCCGTCGACATCACGACTCTCCGTTACAACCGCCTCCAATGCGCCAACGGCTACGATATCGACCTCGACGACGGCTCCACCCACTACCTGATCGAGAACAACCTGTGTCTCCAGGGCGGCATCAAGTTGCGCGAAGGATTCTTCCGCACGGTGCGCAACAACATCTCGCCGCTCTTCAGCCCGCACGTGTGGTATCCCGACAGCCGCGATGTCGTCACCAACAACCTCCTCGTGGGCAAAAACGCCTACGATCCGCGCGGCATGACGATGGACCGCGCCAAGGATGCCACGTTCGATTTTAACCTCTTCGCGGCATTTACGGTGCCGGAGGAACTGAGGCGGCTCGGGCTTGATCGACATTCACTGACCGCCGATCCCGCATTCGTCGCGCCCGCGACCGGGGACTACCGCGTGCAGCCCGGCTCGCCGGCCGAGAAAATTGGTTTCGCGAATTTCCCGATGGACCGCTTCGGCGTCGTGTCGCCGTCACTCAGGGCTCGGTCAAAATCATGGTCGGGCCTCGGCCGCGCATTCGGCACCACCGACGAACCCGCGTCCGCCGCCCCGCTCCATCAATGGCTCGGCGCCACCCTGCGCGATCTGGTGAACCGCGGCCGCGAGTCGGCCGTCGTCAGCAATATGGAGCTCTCCGACAACCGCGGTATTCTCATCAAGGCGGTCGCCCCCGAATCCCCCGCCGCCCTCGCCAAAATTCCCGCCGACGCTGTCATCGTCGCGGCCAACGATGTAAGCATCGCCAATCTCGCTGCGCTGTCTTCGGTCGTGCGCGAGGCCGGGGCAAATCCGATCCGGCTAAAAATTCTCACCGCGACCGGCCACGTCGAAGTTACCATCGCAGCCTCTTCCGCGACACCCCAGCTCGACGCATCGTCCGCTTCCTCCACCGAAACACGCCGCTCCAAACCCGCTCGAAAAGTCCGGCCGACCCAGCCGCAGCCATAAAATGACGACCGACGGCCGGGACGCGTTGTGTGCTTCGTCCCATTTCACCGCACCCCGTTCGTCACCTTCATTCTCGTCACTTTGCATCCGATGAAAACCACCCCACTCGTCCCCTCGTGGTTCGTTCCCTCCCAAGCTGCTGCCGCCTGCGTGCTCGGCGCGGTGCTCTCTTCCGCCACGGCGCAAACGGCCCCGACCCCACCGCTCTCACCGCAATCATCCGCAACCGTTGCGACCAAGTCCGCCACCGCCGCACCCGACGGCACGGTGCAGATGTCCGTCTTCGAGGTGTCCTCCGATCGCGATCTCGGTTACCGCGCAATGTCGTCGATCGCGGGCTCCCGCACCGGCGAGGACCTCCGCAACGTCCCGATGCCCATCACGGTGCTCACGGAAGAGTTTCTGCGCGACATCGACGCCACCGATCTCCTCGAGGCCGCGCGTTTCTCCACCGGCGGACGCGGCATGCCCACCGACGACAACGACCAGCAGGCCTTCCAGTTTCGCGGCTTCCGCTCGCAGTATCAGACCCGCAATTTGTTCGTCTGGCAGGCCCCCGCCGACGCCTACAACATCGAGCGCATCGATATCGCCAAGGGCCCCAACGCCCTCCTCTTCGGCTCCTCCGAGCCGGGCGGCGTCGCCAACTTCAACACCAAGCGCGCCCACTTCACCAACAGCGCCGGCCTCACGTTCCGCGTCGGGTCGTGGGACCAGTATCGCGGCACGCTCGACGTGAACCGCCAGCTGACTTCCGCCGTCGCCGCCCGGTTGAATCTCGTGCGCGACTCCCGCCGCAGTTGGGAAAACTGGGTCGGTGGCACCCGCGAGGCGGCCCACCTTGCGCTCACGTTTCGCCTGGGAAAAAACACCACGCTCCGCGCCGACGGCGAGGTCGGCCGGAATGAGCGCGTGCAGGCGATTTCGCTGCCGACCGACGCGTTCACCGCGTGGAACGGCACGACCCCCTTTATCGCCACGGCCACCGCGGTCCCGACTGGCACGGCCCGGCTGAGCACCGCCACCGGCACAGACTACCTCGTGTGGGACAACCTCACGTCGCGCTATCAAAACTGGCGCGGCTTCGGCCAGACCAATGGCTCCGCGCAGAGCCCGGCCCGCCCGGTCAAGAATCCCGCCATCATCCCGCGCGGCGCACAGTTCACCGGTCCCGACAAAAATCAGGCGACGGATTTCCACACGTTCGGCGGCTCGCTCGAGCATCGCGTCGGCCAGTCCCTCTCGTTGCTCGCGTCGTTCAACGCGCAGAACATCACGGAAAATCTCCGCCGCCCCAACAACCC
>CAMBVX010000439.1 GCA_945871085.1 Opitutus sp. GAS368
TTCGGCGACGGTGTTGAGGATGTTGGATTCGCTGCGGTTGAGGTGCTCAATGGCAATCGTGATGCCGTGGCGCTCGGCGATCGGAGCGAGGCCGGTAAGGAGGGTGCGGAGTTGGCCCCAGGCGTCGTCGAGCGGGAATCCTGCGGGGACGTTGCGGGCGCCGGAGCTGCCGAAGATGACGATGGAGGCACCGACGCGCGCGGCGGTGCCGAGGGCGTGTTCGGCGTAACGGAGCGCGGCACCCAGATCGGCGGCGGGGCCGGTCAGGCGGATTTCGGGCGGGAAGAAATTATTGCACACCTCGCAGGCGAGGCCCGTGCGTTGGAGGCGTGAGCGGAGTGAGAGGAGCGCGGGAGCGGGCAGGGCGGCGAGGTCGCGGAGGGAGAGCTCGATGTAGTCGTAGCCGAACGCGGCGAGGTCTTCGACGATGGCGATGCCAACGGGATCGGTCGCGGGGGCGATCATGCTGCCGCAGCAGCCGAAGCGGAGGCGCGAGGGTAACGGGACACGCGGGGCAGTCATGACGAGGCGGGCGCGGGGACCGGGAGCGGTTGCAGCGAGCGCACGGTGACGAGGATCAAGAGAAACGCGGCGACGTGGAGGGACCCGGCGATGACGAGGACGGGGGTGTAACTGAAACCGGGGTCGAGGAGGTAGCCGGCGAGCTGGCCGAGGACGACGCCACCGAGGGCGCCGCCGAGGCCAACGAAACCGGCGACGGAGCCGACGGCCTTGATGTTGAAGCCGCGGGCATCGAGCAGATACTTTGGGAGCCAGAACATGTAAAAATACCAGGCGGCGTCGGAGAGAAACTTCGCGCCGATCACGCCCTACGTCTCGCGCAAGCGGAGAAGTTCGCGCATCGGGATGACGGGGGCAATGCGGGCACCGGGACGTGCCCGCCCACCTTCGGACGCAGGAGCGTCGTAGGATTTGACCACCACACGGTCCACAGGATCCCGAGGGCGCCGGTGATGAAGAAGACCCAGCGCCACGACGAGCCGCCGAGCCAGTGGACGTTGAGGATGATCGCGGCGATGAGCGACGGAGCGATCACGCCGCCGGCGAAACCGTGGCTCGCGCACGCGAGCGACCAGAACACCATGATGATCAGAAAACCGCGCTTCGTGCCGAGGACGTCCATGAGGCGGCCGCCGCCGACATACATCAGGCCGTAAGTGAGGAGGAAGGCGGAATCGAGAAACGCCTTAACTGAATTCGAAATCGGGATCTCGTTGCGGATCTCGCCGATGGCGATGGGGAGCGTCTGGCGATCGAGGTAGCTGATCGCGATGGCGGCACTGACGAGGAGAGCGATGTGCCAGCGATGGGCGGAAGAAGGGGAAGACGCGAAAGACACGGGAGACGTGGGGAGACGCGGAAGACGTGGGAGACGTGGAGATTTCAGATGGATCGCCACGTCGCTGCGCGCTTCGCGATGACAATCAAAAGGGGTGCGATGACAAACAATAGGGGCATGCGGACAATCAGGGGAGGTCGAAGACGAGGAGGGACACGCCTTGGCGGGGGAGATTGAACTTCAGGGTGGCCGTGCCGTTGGCGACGGTCGCGGAGGTGGGTGCAGCGGTGAGGAGCGTGAGCTGGCTCGCGGCTTCGAGCTGCGCGTATTGCGGCTTGGTGACGGCGACGGGGGAGCCGAAGGATTTCCAAGTGGTGTAGGCGTTGCTGTGGTCCTGATCGACGCGGTAGTGCGCGAGCTTCGCCTGGGTCACGCCAGCCGGCAGACCGGCGATCGCGAGATCGACCGCAGCGAGCGGCCCGGGCAAGTCGTCGTCGTGGTAATACCACACGAGCACGGCGAGCTGGCGTTGCTCGGCGTTGAAACTCGCGAGCGCGGCGATGTCGGGTGCGCCGCGGACGCCGGCGGGCTGGTTGCCGGTCGCGGCGTTGGCGATGATGGCCTCCACGCCGAGGTCGGCCGAACTTTTCGCCTCGATCCGCCGACCCGACATCTTCGCCATCATGCGGTGGACATTGAACACGGGCAGCACGATGCCGTTGGTCGCCATCACGCGGAAGCCGGCGAAATACGGCTGGTCTTCGAACTCAAACGCCCAAGTGAGCGCGCCCTCGAGATTCACGCCGTGTTTTTCGGCGAGCAGGTGTTTGCGCGCAAACGACGCTGCGGTGTAACTCGAATACATCGTGCCGTTGCGGTAGCCGAGGTGCGGGCCCTGGCAGGCGGCGCAGCCGTCGGGATCGGATTCGCCGATGACGATCGGCTTGCCCTTCAGCTCGGGAAACGACGCGAACCGGCGGAACGCGGTGTCGATGGTGCGGAGCTGGCCGCCGATACCCATGCGGACTTTGCCATCGATAAAAACCGGTGTGGTGCCCTTCGCGTGGAACGAGAGAAAATCGATCGGCGTGCCGACCTGGCCGGTCGCGTGGTTGGTGCCGCGCAGGCAGTGCTCAAGGAATTCCTGCATGAACACACCGCCGTCGCCCGCGGTATCCGGGCCGCCGACCCGGGCGGTCGGGAGCGCGCGGCGCACGCCGTCGATCGCGTAATCGTGCAGCTTGCGGAACTCCTCGCGCGTGCCTTTCCAGTAACCGATGTTCGGTTCGTTCCAGACTTCCCAATACCACGACTCGACCTCGGCGCGACCGTAGCGTTCGACACAGTGCTTCACCCACTGGAAAATGAGCTCGCCCCATTTGTTGTAGTCTTTCGGCGGATAGGCCCAGCCGGTGTAGATGTCGTTGTAAGGAAACCCGGGACGCCACCCGTGTTGATAGGGCTCGGGATTCGTCGAGAGCGCCTGCGGCATGCTGCCGATCTGGACGTAAGGTTTCACGCCGCCGGCGAGGCCCGCGTCGAAGATGCGATCGATGATCGTCCAATCGTAGATGGGCTGCCCCTGTGCGTCTTCCGTGTAGGCGTTGGTGCTGCCCCACTTCAGCGCCGGAGTGCCGTCGCCGGTCATAAGCAGGCCGTGCGTGCGGAAATACTCCTGGGGCGCCCCGAGCGAGCCGATGTCCTTCAGGAGTTTCCGGCCGTCCTTCATGTAAGCGTAGTTCGGCTCATCGGCGCCGAAGAAGCGGTAGATGGGGCGGAGGGGGCCGGCGGTTTTCGTGGCATCGACGGCGATGGTGACGGGGAGGGGTGCGGCGGGAGTGGGCTGCGCGTGAAGCGGGGAGAGCACGGAGCAGGCGGTGAGCGCCAGCAGCAGCGCGAGGGGCGACGATCGATGCGGGAGTTTCATGGGGACAAGAAAGAGGGGTGCGGAAGTGTCGCGGAAAACGTCCCGGGGCGGAAGTGACGATTGTGCATTTGATTTGGGGAATTGCGCGGAGCGGTTGGGCGCGGGTGGGGACGGGGTGGTGGTGGTGAGATCGATCAAAACGCGGCAGGTGAAACGTGGAGAGCGCAGAGTCAGCGAAGTGAGAACCCGTTCTTACGAGCAGAGCATTTGGGCTTGGTCACAAAAATTCGCGTCGGCCTTCCGAAGGTGAAAGCACCCGGACGCCGAAGTCTGCTGTGGGAGCAAGATCGCGGGGATTGAGGGTGATGATCGTTTTGCTTTCGACCGCGAGCGCAGCACTGACGAAGGGCAGGTCGTCCACGTCGGGCCACGCCGCTATCGGCACCGCAGCGGGTTCGACGAGCAGACCGGAGGCGCGGAGTTTCAGGATAATCCCAATCCGATCATTGGGTTCAATGACCCCGGCAAACTCGGGCCGAGCCAGCACCTCCGCATACTCGCCCAAAATCGCCGGCGTGTAGGCGAGGTGCAAGCGGTCGGCAAAGAAGGCCTCAACCAGCGCCGAGGCGGCCCCGCGCCGCGCGATGAGTCCGGCTACGACCACGCTGGTATCGAGCACCACCGGCCTCATGCACGGTGAGCGCGACGGGTGGCCTTGATCACCGCGGTGATTTGGCGGGGTGTCATTTTATCGAGGCCCGTGGTAGCAGCGCGGGAGCGGACGCGCGCCAGCGCGGCGAAGGCCAGGCCGTCGATGGCGAGTTTCTCCAATTCGCGGCCGAGACCGCTGACCGGTTCGCCCGCGGCGGCCCGCTCGGCGGTTTCACGCAGAAAGCGGGACATGGGGATTCCGCGTTTCCGCGCAGCAGAGCGAATCTTACGGGCCGTGACGGGAGAGGCGTGGAACGACAGGGTGGCCATGTGAAATATAGATTCCTCTAGGTGGGGCGAGTCAAGCGGGCGATCGCCGCCGGTCAGATGGCACATCTGATTTCAGAAATGGCGAGCCGCGGATGACGATTGGTGTCGTGGTCGCTCCCGCGTGGTGTTTTGACGCGAGCTCGAAAACGGCCTGACCAACAGGGCAATCTGCACACTCCGGCGACTCGTGGGTCGCGGGGGCATGCGCAGCTATTCGTCGGCCGAAGCGGCGGGCGGAGAGCCTTTGGTCGGCCGTAGGCGGCGGTTGAGCGAGCGGTCGATCTCTTCGAGCTCGGGCTCGGGGATGCGCGTGAAGGCGATGCGCATCGGGGCGTAGTCGGTCGCACCATGGGCGCCGCCGAAGTAGACGGAGTTTTTGCCGAAGGTTTTGTTGAGTGTGTCGATGGCGGAGTGGAGGCGCGTGCGGGTGTTTTCAGTCTCGGCGGTGAAAAGATCGCCGGTGTGCGCGGTGCCTTCGAGGAGATCGCTGAGCACGATGCCGACTTGAAGGGGAGCGTGCCGCTGGTTCGCGCGAGGGCGGGTGGCCCAGAGGGAG
Source organism: Opitutus sp. GAS368 (assembly GCA_945871085.1). Classification (GTDB taxonomy): domain Bacteria; phylum Verrucomicrobiota; class Verrucomicrobiia; order Opitutales; family Opitutaceae; genus GAS368. The sequence continues at coordinate 4,705 of CAMBVX010000439.1, forward strand.
TTAAGCACGTGCGTGAAATGGAGCGTGTCCTGCGTTTCGTTGAAATGTCGGTCGGCGCCCCAGCGGGTGTCGTCCGTGTAACGCACTGAAACGCTCAGGCTGCCGGCGTAGTGGCCGGTGTGGCGGAGGCGCATCGCGGCTTTTTGCAGGAGGCGGTGGAGGACGGCGAGGGCGGTCTCGCTGTTGCGGCCGGCGGGCGGGAGGACGTGGCCGTGGCCGATCGTGTTGTGCTCGGTCGGCGCGCGTTCCTGCAGGCCGCCGTTCATCCACGCGTGAAAGCGCGCACCTTCGACGCTGCCCCAGACGGCGCGGAGTTGCGCGGAGGTCGTGCGGTAGAGTTGTGCGACGGTGTCGATCCCGGCGGCGCGCAGGCGTTGCTCCATGGCTTCGCCGATGCCGCAAAAATCCGTAAGCTTGAGGTGCAGGAGTTTTCCCGGGATGTCCGCCTCGTCGATGACCACGAGGCCGTTGGGCTTTTCCATGTCGGAGGCGACCTTTGCCAGAAACCAGTTGGGGCCGATCCCGATCGAACAACGCACGTGGTCGCCGGCTTCGCGGGCGATTTTGGCTTTGATCGCGAGAGCGAGTTGGCGGGCGCGCGCGGGATCCGCGGCGAAGTCGGCGGTGAGTTCACATTCCAGCTCGTCGATGGACTGCACCTTTTTCACGGGCACGCACGACTCGATGATGGCTTTGAGCCGGCGATGGTAGTCGATGTAGACCTCGGGGCGGGATTCGACGATGACGAGGCCCGGGCAGAGTTGGCGTGCCTCGGCGACGCGGGTGTTGCGTTTGAGTCCGAGTTTTTTCGCCTCACCGCTGACGGCGATGAGGCCGGTGGATTCGGCGAGGACGGGCGCGACGCCGACGGGTTTACCGCGAAGCTCGGGACGATCCTGCTGCTCGACGGACGCGAAGAACGAGTCGAAGTCGATGGCGAGGTTGCGGAGCACCGGGCCACGATTGAG
>CAMBVX010000440.1 GCA_945871085.1 Opitutus sp. GAS368
GTGACGGAGGCCCATATTCGGGAGGTCTTCGAGCACGGAGACGCACGACTACTGCTCAAGGAGGCGGCGGAGAAACTTCAGGAGGTCGCTAGCGTGGGCCGCACGGTCGCCTACAACGCGCTCAAGACGGAAGGCGGGGAGTTCTCGCGGATCCTGCACAAGCGCGAGGATCGGACGTTGGGCCTGCTTGGGTGAACTTTGCGGGATGCCGAGGCTTCCTCAAATTGAGCATGACGCGAAGTGGACGCCCATACCTACGGAAGGGCCACGGTGGTGAAGTCGGACGGTGTTTTGTAAATCTTACCCCACTTGAAGTTCGTGCCGGCGTGGCGCAGCGACCAATCCAGACAACGCACAGTCATCTCGTCGCCCGATACTGGAAGATCACCAGAGTATCCCGCAAAAACCGTCCATACTATGCGTGGATTCTCCGCTCGCGGCTCGGGAGAGCGCACCCACTCTCCAAAAGCATTCGCGATCAATCTGACCGATCCCAACGAAAAATAGCGGTCATAGCTGCGCTCGGTGGAACCAGTATAAACACTCTTAGCAGGCGTAGTGACCGTTGCCTGAGTTGTTACCGGACCTTGCCGCGTGCTCGTGGTGGCGTTTACCGTGGAAACGGATTGCGGAACGAACACGAAGTTCGGAGTCGTATAATTGACGGTGTCTTTCGACAGCTCGTTCTTGCTTTCGATGTAGATCACCAAGTCAGGAAATTGTGGCGGTTGCACCTCCTTCAAACCACGGGCTTCCAACGCGCTGACAATGGTCGGACGCAGTTTCTGCCACTTGATCGACGCCAAATCCGTCGGAGGGAGCCCACGAAGTAGATATGTTCTGTAGGTCGCAGTCTGCGGCATCGCCTCAGCCTCAAAGGTAACGAACAGAGTCTTCGGTGTGGGAGCGGTCGCACATCCTGTGAGCAGCAGCACGCAAAGAAGTAGGACCTTCATGGCGCACACATTACCACGAACCGCTCATCTTACACGCTGAAAGTCGGACACGCTGCGGTCGGTGAACGATGGATCGTAGTCGCGGGACGGGGGAGAAAGGGCGCGCGGGGGGAAGCGGATGGATTTTCCGACGCCAGCACCGAAGAGATTTTATCCCGTGCGAGGCGTTCACGTCGCCAATGACCTTCAGGGAGCAAAATACTGCGGAAAGTTAGGCCACATAAAAGAAGGACGAGCTGTGCGAAGCAGGACGAGTCGAACAACGGAGCCGAGGGGCGCGAATCGAAGGCAAGGCGTCCGGACGCAGAACGCAGCAAAGACCTTCAGGCGTGCGGAGGTTGGTTCGCTCTGGCGTGAGAAGCGCGTCGCCCAAAGGGGGAGCACGGGACCGGTTTGGTCGCGCAGCGCCGTGACGCAAAAAGGAGCGAGAGAGGCGCGCCCGGTCGGTTCTGCGTGATGCCGAAACGTCGGCGTGATCGGCGTGCGCATTGTCACTGGCATTGTCACTAGGCATCTTTCGACACGCACCGGAACACGTATCAAATTTACAACGCGCACGTTATGAAACTGGAGCGGGCGGGGGGAATCGAACCCCCGAGGCCAGTTTGGAAAACTGGAGTTTTACCATTAAACTACGCCCGCGCGACGTGGACGAAAGCTTCGCCCGGCCGCGCCGCTGCGGTCAAGCTCGCAGCGCGACCCGCAGCCAGCGCACGACCCACACCGCGTCGGCAGGGCGCTTTTCCAAGCACCCAAGCCGGTCAGTTCGCTCCGCGGATACCGGCAGTGGGAAACCGCCGCTCCGCTCAATTCTCCGGCGGCGACTCGCGATTCCTACCGCCACCCTTGAGACTCGCCAAATAGGCCACCACGTCGCGGATTTCCCGCGCCTGGAGGATCCCTGCCATCGGCGGCATAATTGAAACAGACGGTGTCTGGTTCGCGATGTCGGCGCGCGGCACCGTCCGCATCGTGCCGTCGAAGAGCCGCACCGTGACCGCCGTTGGCGTTTCCTTCGCGAGCGTGCCCGTCACCGCCGAGTTGTCTTTAAGGTTCACGCTGACCAGGCCGAAGCCGGTCGCGATCTTCGCCGCAGGATTGAGCAGCGACTCGAGCAAGGCGGCGCGATCGTTCTGCCCGCCCACCGTCCGCAAATTCGGCCCGACCTCGCTGCCGCCCGCCGTGACCGAGTGGCAGGCGAGACAGTTCGCATTGAGATGGTTCGCCACGATGTCCTGGCCCGCCGCCACGCTGCCGCCCTCGAGGAGTTCTGTTTGCGCTGCTGCTGCCGGCGAGGCCGTGAAGGCCTTCAACTTGGCCGCGAGCGCGGAATTCGCCGCACTGCGGGCGCGCAACGCTTCGAGCACGTCGAGTTGCAGGGCCGGAGCGCATTGCCCCCCGACCAACGCCGCGCCCTGCCGAGCGAGGACTGCATCGGCCGCCGGATGCCCAGCGCGCGCGAGTTGGGCGAGCGCGTGCTGCTTCTCCGGCGTGCTCCGATCAGCGAGCGTCGTCTCGGCCACACGCGCAAGAATTTCGGGCTGACCGGGCAGGCGCAGTTCCAATGCGGCCATGCGCAACGGCGCAGGTGCCTCGGCGCCGTGTGCGCGGTCCAAGCAATCACCGAAAACAACACTCGCGCGGTGCTGGCTGGCGAGCAGCCGCAGCGCCTGCGCGCGGAGCCCCGCCGCGGCCTTCGCATCGTCGACGATGCCCGCGATCTGCGCCGCGCCAGCCCGCAGCGAATGCGCCAGCATGATTTCAATCGCGAGGGTCTTCAGCGCGGGCTCGGTGAGCGCGAGCAGCGGGTCGAGTCGGGCCTCCAGCACGTCACGAATCGCCGCCGATTGGAATTTCCGCGCCCGTCCCTCCACGCGATCGAGCGGCGGCGGTTCATTCCACACACGCAAGCTCACAAGTGCTTCGCGCCGCATCTCCGGCGAACGCGCCCCATCGAGCGCGGCCGTCAGCAACCGCCCGGCGGCGGCCGGCGTGCCTAGGCGGAGGTTGGCATTGACCGCGCGGCGCACGAGCACGTCACTCCGCTGGCCTGGCTTATCGAGCACTGCCGCCAAAGCTGGCAGCGCTTCGGGGATCGACGTGTCGTCGTGAATCGCCCGTGCCGCCTCCTCGACGACCACCGACTCCGCGTCCGCCAAATAGTCCCGCACCAGCGGCGACGCCTGCCGACGCAGCGCCACCACACTGGCCAAGCGCACGGCCAACGACGCATGAGATTTCTTGGCGGCCAATTGCTCCGACGTTGCACAACCGACGAGGCCCGCCACGAGCGCCTGTCGCATGACCGGATCGGCCCCTGCTTTTTCCGCCTGCACGATCAGCGCGTCGAGCGCCGCAGGCACGCCGATTTTTCCGAGGGCAATGGCCGTTTGCAGGCGCACGCGTGGCGCCGCGTCGGCCAAAAGTGGGATGAGCTTCGCGGCCGCAGATTTCACCGCCATCGGCGCGTCGCCGAGAATTTTCGCTGTCTGCGCGCGCAGTTCGCTGTCGGCGTCCGCGAGGAGCGGCAGCACCCCGACCGCCTCTGCCGCGCCGCGCCGCAAGAGCTGGCCGTAGCCCCAGAGACCGTGGATCCGCGCGAGCTGCGCGGCGTTGGCATCCGTCGCGACGGCGAGCAGCACGGGGCCGCGCCCGCGTTTCGCGAGTTCGAGTTGCGCACCCTGCCGCACGCGCTGGTCTGCGTGGCCCAGACGCGTCACGAGTTCGGCGTCGGTATTTTTCGCAAACCCTGCTTTCAGCAAACCGTGCGTTTCCACGCGTTCAGGACGATTCGCCGCACCGGGGGCATCGACGCGCCAGACCGCCCCAAGTCCGTCGAGGGGATATCCGCCGATCCAATCCGCCAAAAAAAGCGAGCCGTCCGGGTGCCACGCCAGTCCGATACCCATGATGCCGGAGTTCAGCACGCGTGCTTCGACCATCTTGAACGAAGCTCCGTCGCGTTCGGCGCGGAAGCCGCGCAGTTTTCCCGAGGGAAATTCATTTAACAAAAACGTGCCGCGCTGGGCCGGGCTGAGTGCCGTGCCAGGATCGAAACGAAAACCCGCCGGGCCATCCGAGTAACTCGCGAGCGCGGGCAGCAAATAGGCCGCCTGTCCGTCGAAGCGCGGTTTCCACAACCCTTCGCGCATCCACGGGCTGTCCATCCCCATATATTGATAATTGCAGCGCCACCCGGTGTCGCTGAATTCGACGATGCGGATGAAGCGCTCGCGCTCGCCCGCCATATCCGCGTCGTTGTCGACCGCGAAGAGATCGCCGTAATCGTCGAAGGCCGGCTCTTGGGGATTGCGCACGCCGCGGGCAAACACCTCAAACCCGCTGCCATCCGGCTCGACCCGCATAATGGCACCCTCGTTGGGAAACGAGAAGGTCCGCCCCTCCCGCGACGTGACGTTCATTCCTTTGTCGCCGATGCTCCAATAGATGCGGCCGTCGGGCCCGACACTGAGGCCGTGCATGTCGTGCCCCGCATACGCGATGTGAATACCGAAGCCGTGCGCGACGACTTCACGAATATCCGCCACGCCATCGTCATCGGTGTCTTTCAGTCGCCACAGATCGGGCGCGATCGTCGCGTAGACCCAGCCGTCGTGATACATCACTCCGGCGGCGATGCCCGTGACGTCGGTGTTAAACCCTTCCGCGAAGACCGTCATCTTGTCCGCCACACCGTCGCCATCCGTGTCGCGCAGTTGGTAGATCCGCTCGCTGAAATGCGTGAGATCCTGCCAGTCGATCGAACCATCTTTGTTGTGATCCGCCAACCCGCCGCGCGGCTGGCGCATTTTTCCGGGCGCGAGCACGGCGCGATAAAAAGCGGATTTCTCCGCGACGCTGCTGAGCGCAACATCGTTAGGCACCCACATCCGGTGCTCGCGAATATCCAGATCGCCCACCTTGCGTCGCGTCGTGGCCGTCACGTAGACGCGCCCCTGCGGATCGACGGCCACGGAGACAGGATCAGGCACATTAATCGCCCCCGACCATTTTTTCACTGTGAGCTCTTTCGTCGGATTTTCAGTCGACGGTGTGGCCGCCGAGAGCGTCGCCGCCAGCGTGGCGCCGAAGCTGATCAGCGCGATTGCAACGAGGCGTGCACCAGCAGCACGCATGACCGGACGGGGGTGACAGAGGGAAAACACAGCCCAAGACGATTCCGATGCACCCTCGAACCGCAAGCCGGGAGGCATAATCGTGGCAGCGGAGAATCGCAGAAAACAGGGCGCCAAAACGGCGGCGGTCCCCTCCACCTTGCCATCACGCACGAAGCCTTCGGGACGGCCGAAGTCTAGCCCATCCCCCGCAGCGTCCCCGGCTCGATATGCGTCATCCGCATCCCGAGCACGAGGATCACCAGCAGCCCGAAATAAAGCACCGCCATCGTCCCGCGCCGCTCCGGCGTCACTTCGAAATACCGCGCCTCCTCATCGGTCTTCGGTCGAAACAGCGACCACACGCGCGGCAGCGACATGATCAAAATGAGAATCAGCAGGAAGTTCGGCTGCGCCAAGATCATCGCCACCAGCACCGCCAGCCCCGCCATCCACAGCCACGGCGAAAGCGCCGTGGCGATCCGCCCGCCATCGAGAAATCCGACGGGCATCATATTAAATAAATTCAGGAAAAATCCCGAGTAGGCCAGCGCCCGATAGAGTGGGTTGCCCGTGATCCGAAACCAGACTTCACACAA
>CAMBVX010000441.1 GCA_945871085.1 Opitutus sp. GAS368
TGATCTTTCCAGATGTCCTGCGTGGTCACGGAAGTGAAGCCGATGTTGTCGGCAATGGCGCGGGCATTCCAGGGTTCGCCGACGCAGAAACCGTCCATCTTGCCGACCTTCATGTTGGCGACCATCTGTGGCGGCGGGATGGTGATAAGGGAGACGTCTTTGTCGGCGTTGATGCCGCCGGCGGCGAGGTAGTAGCGCATCCACAGGGCGTGCGTGCCGGGCGGAAACGTCATCGCGAAGGTGAGGGGTTCGCCGAGTTTCTTGGCGGCGTCGACGAACGGTTTGAGGGCTTTGGGGTCGGCACCGACTTTGCCTTTCCACTCGGATTTGAGGGTGATCGCCTGGCCGTTGCGGTTGATCAACCACGGGATGATCATCGGCTTTTTGGGTGAGCCGAGGAGGCCCATCGAGGAGGCGAGCGGCATCCCGGTGAGCATGTGGGTGGCTTGGTTGTCACCGTTGGAGAGGGCGTCGCGAATGGCGGCCCAGTTGGCGCCCTTCGTGATGGTGGCGTTGATCCCGTATTTTTTGAAAAAGCCTTTTTCTTGGGCGATGACGAAAGGGGAGCAGTCGGTGAGGGCGATGATGCCGATTTTGACGTTGGGCATTTCCGGTCCCTCGCTGGCGCTGGCGGCGGTGGCGGCCCACGAGCGCGTGCCCAAGGCGGAAAAAACCGCAGCGGCGCCGGTGAGACCGGCGGAGCGGCGGAGGAATTGACGACGGTTGAGCGAGGATCCGTTGGTGGAGGACAACGACCCCGCGCGGGAGTTATTTGGTGTGAGCTGCATGGTAGTGAGGATTGGGTTGGAGAGCTGCGCGATGAAGGTCTTCGCGAAAGAGGCGGCGGGGTAACGCGGGGGAAAGTGTGGCGGCGGACAGGAGGCCGGCGGCGAGGAGCTCGGCTTGGAGCGCGGCGGCTTTGGCGACGGTGGGGACGTTGGCGTCGCGCCGGGAAAAAATGTGAAAGTCCGGGGTGGACGCGACGCGACCGTGGCCGCAGTCGAAGTGACCGAGGAGGGCGGGGGCGATCACGCGAGCAGGGACGTTCAAGTAGCGGGCGTCGGAGAGCAGCGCAGCGAGGGGCTCCCGGTGGTGGGGTTCGTCGCACCACGCGCAGGCGGCCGCGAGGGCGGCGATGAGGGCCGCGTGTTCCGCAGGATTTGTTTCGGCGAAGCGCTGCGTAACCAAAAGGACTTTTTCGACGTGACCGGGGGATTGAGCGGCGCTCCAAGTGGGGCACCAACCGGCGCCTTCGCGGACGGCGAGGGTGTTCCACGGTTCACCGGCGCAGTAGCCATCGAGGGTGCCGGCGGCGAGGTGGCGAAACATCTGCGCCGGGGGGACAATGACGATGCGGACGTCGCGCTCGGGATTGATCCCGGCGGCGAGCAGCCAGTCGCGGAGCAGCAGGTGATGGGACGAGTATTGGAAAACGATGCCGAAGGTGAGTGGCGGTTGGGCGCGCCGGTCTTGGGCGTAAGTGCGCAGCGAGGCAGCGTCGCGAACGCCGGCCATCCACAGGGTGCGGGAAAGAGTGAGGGCGTTGCCGTTGAGTCCGAGGATGAGGGCGGTGAGCACCTCACTAGGCGGGCAACCGAGACCGAGGTGCGTCGACCAGAGCATCGGCGCGGGGGCGTGGGCGGCGTCGAGTTCGCCGTAGATAATTTTTTCGCGAAGCGTGGCCCAGCCGATTTCGCGATGGAGTTCGACGTGCACGCCGTGCCGGGCGAAGAGCCCCAGGTGCGCGGCGACGGCAAACGGTGCGGCATCGGTGAGAGCCAGAAAGCCCACGCGCAACGGTCGCGAACTGATCGCGGAGGTAACCGGGGAGGCGGGGGGCAGGAGCGGCATCGTGACGCACCGCATTTAGCCGCCGCTGTGCCAGTGCGCGGAGATGGCTCAATTACTGCTGTTCAAACAATTCATCACAGGAATGAACGTAGCTCATTTATGAAACCGACGCTCGACAGCCGACAGCTCCACGCATTTGCCGCCCTCGCCCGGCGGGGGAGCTTCACGCTCGCGGCCAAGGATTTATTTCTCACTCAGTCGGCGGTGAGTCATGCGATCAAGGCACTGGAGTCCGATCTGGGCACGCGGCTGCTGGATCGCGTCGGTCGGCGGGTCTTGCTCACGCAGGCGGGGGAACAGTTCTTGCGGCACACGGAAAAAATTCTGCGGGAGATGGAAGCGGCGCGCGCCGGGCTGGAGACGCTGACGAAGTGGGGCCACGGGCGATTGCGCGTGGGGGCGAGCACGACGGCGTGCCAGCATATTCTGCCGACGGTGCTGCGGGAGTTTCGGCAGAGTTATCCGAAGTGTGTCATTCGGGTTGAGCCCGGAGACCACGGGCAACAGGTAGAGTTGTTGCGCGGCGGGCACATCGATCTCGCCATCGTGCTCGAGCCGCCGGCGCCGGTGGGAAGCGAGTTGGTCTTTGTGCCGCTGTTTCAGGATGAGCTGAGGTTCCTGGTCGCGCCGATGCATTCGTGGGCGAAGCTCGGCCGGGTGCCCCGCGAGGCGATTGAAAGCGAGACCCTCGTGCTTTATAACAAGTCGAGCCAGACGTTCCGGCTTGTGGCGGAGTATTTCCGGGAGGAAAAAATCTTACTGAGCAACACCATCGAGCTCGGCAGTATGGAGGCGATTAAGGAGCTGGTGAAGATCGGGCTCGGTGCGGGCGTATTCGCCCCGTGGATCGCGCGGGCGGAAATCGAAAGCGGTTCGCTCGTATCGCTGCCGTTGGGGGCGCGCAAGCTCACGCGACACTGGGGCGTCGCCCACCGCAAGGGACGTCGGCTCGCCTTGGCGGAGGAAACGTTTGTGGGCTTGTGCCAATCAGCCACGGAGACGCTCGGGCTGAGCGAGCCGCGCGCCGTGGCCTGAGGCTCAATTTAGATGTGCCACTCGGAGCCGGCTGCGTCGGCCGAGGACGTGGCCGAAGGGCTACCTTGGCCGACGAGCGTCTCGTGTTTGCGCCGCGAGCGCACGACCACGCTGTCGCCTTTGAAGATCGCGACGGAGTCGGCGGGGATGGACTTCATGAGCCAAACGTTGGAGCCGATGATCGAGTGGGCCCCGATGGACGTGTCGCCGCCGAGAATCGTTGCGTGCGCATAAATCGTCACGTGGTCGCCGATGTCGGGATGGCGCTTTACGCCTTTGATGGGATTGCCCTCGGGATCGGTCTCGAACGATTTCGCGCCGAGGGTGACGCCTTGATAGAGTTTCACGTGCGAGCCGACGGTGGCGGTCTCGCCGATGACGACACCGGTGGCGTGATCGATAAAGAAGTGGTCGCCGAGCCGGGCCCCGGGGTGGATGTCGCAGCCGGTGCGTTCGTGAGCGTATTCGGTGAGGAGGCGCGGGAGCAGCGGCACCCCGAGATGGTAGAGCACGTGCGCGAGACGCTGCAGGGAGATGACCAAGACACACGGATACGCGACGATGATTTCCTCGACGCTGCGGGCGGCGGGGTCGCCCTTGTAGGCGGCGGTGACGTCGGTCTGGATGAGTTTACGGAGGGCGGGGAACTGACCGAGGAAAGCGGTGGCCCGCGCGCGGGCTTGCGCCGAAGGGTGCGCGACCTGGGCGAAGCGCAGGCATTTTTCGATCTCGGCCACGAGGCGTTCGTCGATTTGTTTGAGGAGGCGAGTGACGTGGGCGGGCAGAGCGCGTTCCGTCAGACCGGACTCCTCGAAATAGCCGGGGAACAGCAGGTGCATGAGGTCTGCGGCGAGCTGATTGACGGAGGCCTGCGAGGGCAGATTGGCGCCGTCGAGGTGGTTGATGCCCCCGTCAGTGCGGTAGGATTCGAGGAGGGCTTGTTTGATTTCGTCGAGGTGCATGGCGGCGCGTACCAGCGAGCGGTCAATAGATTCGACTGGCGGCAGGCGAGCTTGAACCGCGGCATCCGGCGGTCGGCGTGGGCGGTGCGGTGTCCAAATCGGAGTCGGGCGGGGGCAGGGGATTGTGACATTCTGGTTTCGATCTCAGGTTTCCCTAGAATGAGCCCATGGATTTTTATGCGGTGAAGAAAATCTGTCATGGACATGGAGCCGGTGACTTGCTGAGTTATTCACAACATATCCACACCGATGGAAATTCTGCGCGAGGCGACCGCCTCAAATTCGCGGCTGAAGAACGGAGCAAAGAAGGTAAAGACCTTCGTGCTCGACACGAATGTTCTGCTGCATGACCCGCAATCGATCTACAAATTTCAGGAGAATAATCTAGCGATTCCCGTGGAGGTCCTCGAGGAGCTCGATGGCATCAAGGGTGAACAATCCACGGAGCGCGGGCGCAATGCGCGGCGCGTGCATCGCATCCTGCAGGAGTTGTTGCCGGATTCGCGTTCGATGCATGAAGGGGTCGAGTTACCCAACGGCGGCACGCTCTCGATCATCATCAATCCCTACTTGATGGATGGCGGGCGTAGCTCGCCGGCGATGGATCGCCTGCGGGCGATTCTGCCGGATCTATCGAAGAAGGATAACCGGATCATCGCCGCGGCGCTCTTTGTGCAGGAGCAATATCCGCCGCCCACGATTCTCGTCACGAAGGATGTCAACGTGCAGCTCAAGGCGCGCGCGGTCGGCTTGGAGTCGGAGGATTACCTCAACGACAAAGTTCCTGAGACCGATGAGGAGGCCAGCTATCGCGAGCTGCCGCTAAATATCTACGAACTGCAACGCTTCTGCTCCGAGGGCATTTTTGATTTGGGTGATGAGGCGACGAAGCCGCTTTACCTGAATGAATACGTCCTGTTGCGCTCGGACGAAGGGAAGACGATGCCGGCCCGCTACTATGGCGATGGCCTCGTGCGCCGACTGAAGCTGCCGGATTTCGTCAAGGCACCCGGTGGTATTCCGATTCGCGCGCGCAACCTTGAGCAACAGTTTTTCATGGATGCGTTGCTCGACGACAGCATCCACATGCTGACGTGTTTCGGCAAAGCGGGCACGGGCAAGACGCTGATTTCCGTCGCGTGCGCCCTGCACCAGGCCACCGACGAGAACTCCCGCTATGATGGTGTCTCGATTTCGCGCCCGGTGATTGCGCTCGGGAAGGACATTGGATTTTTGCCCGGGACGCTGGAAGAGAAGATGAAGCCGTGGCTGCAGCCCTACCACGATGCGCTCGAGGTTTTGATTCCGTCGAAGCCATCCAAGGAGCCGCAGTTTGCGGCGAAGAAGGTTTCGAAGAAAAAATTTAAGAATCGGGATGAGCAGTTGTCTGCGCCGATGAACGCGCCGCAGGCAGGCCACCACGGAGGTCATGGCCACGGCAACGCGGCAGTGGTCAAGCCTTACGAGCGGTTGTTGAAAAGCGGTTTGGTTGAAATCGAGGCCCTCGCGTTTATCCGCGGGCGTTCGATTGCGCGGAGGTTTTTTATTCTCGACGAAGCGCAGCAGCTCACGCCGCACGAGGTGAAAACGGTGATTACGCGGATTTCCGAAGGTTCGAAAATCATCCTGATTGGCGATCCGGCGCAAATCGACAATCCCTACGTGGATGCGCGGAGCAACGGTTTGGTCTATTGCCACAATCGCATGAAGGGGCAGGCGCTCGCGGCGCACGTGAAGCTGATGAAGGGCGAACGTTCGAGGCTCGCGGAGCTCGCGGCGGATTTGCTTTAGGTG
>CAMBVX010000442.1 GCA_945871085.1 Opitutus sp. GAS368
GTCGGCGAGTTTCAATTCGTCGAGCGCGGCCATGACGCGGCCGATCTGCACGTCGGCGTAACTCATACTCGCGTAGTAACCGTGGATGAGCTTGCGCTTGAGGTCGTCGGGGTAGGGATGCACGGGCGGCTTGGGCACGGGGAAAAACGCATCGATCTCGCCGCCGCGTTTCATGGCCATCGGCACGACACCGTCCGGGGCGGTCTCGCGCGCGGGCATGGGGAGCTTGGCGGGATCGTAGAGGTCCCAGTATTTCTTCGGCACGGAGAAGGGCAGGTGCGGGCGGACGAAGCCCACGGCGAGGAAGAAGGGCTCGGCGGGTTTTTCCTGGGCGGCGCGCAGGCGCGAAATGGCGTGGGTGGCGACGCGGGCATCGGCGTAGGCATCGTCGGGCACGTCGGGCGATTCCCAGGCGGCGCCGCGCGGGAGCGGGCCGGAGCCGGGCGGGCGGCGGAGGTTGTTGAAGAGGGCTTGCTCATTGGTGGGCGAGCCGTCGCGCGTGCTGGCGGGATCAACATACTCGATGACGAGATCTTTGTGCACGGGCAGGCTCCAGGAGGCGGGATCGTCGTGGGTGCCGTGGCCGACGTGAAAAACTTTGCCCATGGCCTCGGTGCGGTAGCCGTGGCGCATGAACAACTGCGGGAGCGTGACGGCGTCGGGGTAGGTGTCGCGGAAGTTGCGGCCAAATTGGTAGAGCCCGGTGGTGGTGGAGCGCGCGCCGAGGAGCAGGGAGAAACGGGAGGAGGCGCAGACGGCCTGGTTGCAATACGCGGCGTCGAAGCGCAGGCCGCGCCCGACGAGGCGGTCGAGATTCGGCGTGATGGCGGTGCGGTCGCCGTAGGCGCCGAGCGTGGGCTTCAGGTCATCGACGAGGATGAGGAGAATGTTCGGGCGCGAGGCGGCCGCCGCCGCAGCTAGCGCCGGGGCAACCACCAGCAGGACGAGGGAGAGAACGCGTTTCATGACGGGTGTGGGTCGAGGATCAGAAGGAGAACCGCGCGCTGAGCGCGTAGTTGGTGGGCGCGTTGACGGCGGCGCGGAAGAGTTGGCCGTCGGGGTCGCGACGGACGAGGGTGTAGTCTTTTTGCTGGAGGAGATTGGTGGCGTTGAATTGGAACTCGACGCCGGCGCGGCCGAGCCATTGGGGTAGGCGCGTGCGGTAGCCGAGGAGCGCGTCGGCTTCGCGGCGGATGCTGGCGGTGAAGAGAGCGCCCGCGGTGCTGCGGCCGATCACGGGCGCGCTGCCGTAGCTGAGGCCTCCGCCGATGAAGGCGCCCTTGAGCCGGCCGGTGGTGAAATCGTAGCGCGTGAAGGCGCGCGCCTCGAGCTCGCGGTGGCCGATGGTGCCGGTGTTTTCGACGGCAGTCGTGGCGGCGAGCCAGTTCTGATAGTTGACGATCTCCTGAGCCACGGAGACGCCGGCGGTGGTCTGGAGATTCTGCGCTGCCGGATTCTGCCAGAGCGGGACGACGCGGGCGGCGGCGGCGCGGCTGCGCTTGAGCATGTTGGTCTGGACGGACGCGGTCTTCGAAACGTTGACGATCACGCGCCAGGCGGGAGTGACATTGCCGGTAAAACTGAGCTCGTAACCGTCGGTCGCGAGGTCGGAGAGGTCGAAGGCGCCGCCGACGAAACGTGGGACGTTGGCGGGGTTGACGAAACCCGCGGCGAGCTGGGCGTCCATGATGCGATCGTTGCGGTCGGAGACGTTGCCCGCGGCAAACGCGGCCGCTTGATCGACGGACGTGGTGCTGAACCACCCGGCGCGGAGAAAAGCGCGGCCGCCGAAGAGCGAGACCATCACACCGGCGTCGCGGCCTTGGCCGGAATTCAGCGGGAAGGGAGAGTCGTCGGGGATGAGTGTTTGGGTGGTGCCGGGTGGCTGGGCGTTCTCGGAATAGTTGTAGTAGGCGGAGAGCCACCTGGTGGCCTTGGCGACAACGCCGAAGCTGCGGCGCTCGAAATCGTAGGGCTGCGCAGGTGGGGCGGCGCCGAGAAAGCGCAGCTCGCCGAATGAATCGGAGCGGGCGGCGAGCTGCGTGTTGGGGCTGTTGGTCGGACGCGCGTAGTTGATCACCTCGGTGTAGCGCCAGCCGGCGGTGGTGATGAGGCGGTCGTTGAGGAAATAGCTCTGGAGGGCGAGGAGGCGGGTGTCGCCGTGGCCCCACTGGTCGTTGCGCTCGTTGTAGGCCCACGCCGTGGTGAACGTCCGCGCCGGTGCGTTGGGATCGACGACGGCGGTGAAGGTGCGCGGAACACGGCGGAAATCGGGGGCGGCGAACTGGGAGCTGTCGGCGGGGTGGGTGATGTAGCGGCGGGTCCAGAGCTGGTTGGCGGCGTTCTGCGGCTGGGCGTTGAACGGCGAGCCGTCGGCCACGAGGAAGGCGACGTGGCGCGGGTTGCCGGAATTGTCGCGACTCGCGAGGGCGGAGAGGCTGTGCCGTCCGAATTTTCCGAGATCGAGCTGGTAGGAGGCGGTAAGCCGGAAGCGTTCGCCGCTGTCGCGCGCGCGCCGTAGAACCCAGCGCGTATCGGTGTAGTAGAGACCGGCGTAGGGATTGGCGGCGCCGTCGCGGAAGGTGTTTCCGGGCTCGCCGAGGAGGCGATACACGTCGTGCGTGGTGTCGTAGACATCGTGGTCGCGCAGATCGTTCACGGCGGCGAACTCGACGAAGAAGTCTTTGAACGGCTGGGCTTCGACCACGGCGCCGACGAGCTTTTGTTTGTATTCACTGGTGCCGCCGGGGCCGGAGAAACTCGCGGTTTGCGGAAAGGGGGTGCGCGGCTCGAAGGTCGCCCAGTCGCCGGGGAGCACGACGGAGTTGACGCGGTTGGCGGCGGGTTGGCTGAAGACGGTCTGCGAGAAATTGCGGACGGTATCGTCGTTGCCCACGAACGTGAGGCGCGTGGTGGCGGCGCGTTTGCCGATGCCGAGCGGGGTGTTGGCGGCGGCGAGGCCATTGACGATCGGTGAACCGCTCGTGCGCCAGAGCGAGACGTTGTCGAACGGGGCGTAGAGGCGCGTGAGGGAGTTCTTCACGTGGCCGTATTCGACCTCGGCACGGACCGTGAGTTTATCCCACGGGCGCCAGGTGCCGGTGAGGTGGAGGCGCCGGCCCTCGGCGAATGAGTCTTCCTGCCAGCCGTCCGTGTCGTGGTGAAGCACGTTGACGCGCAGGGCCGCGCGGGCGCCGAGGCGGTGGTTGTGATCGAGGGTGGCGCGGCGGAGGCCGACGTTGTCGGTGGTGAGACCGATCTGCGTGAACGTGCGCTGCGTGCGCGCGGTTTTCGTCGAGGTGTTCAGGATGCCGCCGGCGCCGCTGAGGCCGAAGAGAATGGCGTTGGGGCCGCGGGCTTCCTCGAAGCGCTCGGCGTTGTAGGTATCGGGAATGATCGAACTGCCGAAATAATTGCGCGAGCGCGATGCCTGCTGACCGCGGATGCGGAACTGAAAGCCGCCGGTGTCCATCGTGATGCCCTGCGCGGCGGCCGTCTGGTCGGTGCGCTCGGGCACGGCGGCGGAGGAGTAGCGCATGAGATCCGCCTCGTTGAAGGCGTTGAGGTCGGCCATGAACTCGGGCGTGAAGACCGAGATCGCGTTGGGCACGTCGGCGAGGTTCGTGCGCAGGCGCGAACCGGCGAGGGTGTCGTTGGCGAGGTAGCCGACGTCCTTAGTCGTCGAGACCGAGAAAGGCGTGAGCAAGATGGGGTCGCCGTTGGGTGTGGCCGGAGCGGGGGCAGTCGCGGCGTGGGTCTGGAGAGCGGGGATGGCGAGTGTGAGGAGGGCAACGAGGCGCATGGGGAGCAGGGGTGGGGGTGGGGACAAAAATGGTGAGAAAGAGGAGTGGGAAAGAATGGCAGGCTTGGGGGGAATCGTGCGTTGCCGGGCGGCGAGCGGGCCGGCGCGGAGCGTGCGGACGTGTCGGGAGGATCAGGGCGCGGACGTCTTGGGGAGGACGCGGTGGGTGTTGGCCCAAGTGGTCCAGGCGGTGGTAAGCTCGTTGAGGCGGGCGGGTTGGGCGGCGGCTTGATCGCGGAGTTCGGTGGGATCGGTGGCGAGGTCGTAGAGTTCCCAGGGGGAATTTTTCTCGGCGGTTTGCACGGCTTTCCAGGCGCCGTGGCGGACGGCTTTGTTGTCGTATTGCTCCCAATAGAGCCAGCGGTCGGCGGGGAGCTCGGTGCCGCGGAACAGGGGAGCGAGACTGCGGCCGACGAAGGGTTGGATGGGCTGGCCGGCCAATTCGCGCGGGTAGGTCGCGCCGGTGACATCGAGGACGGTGGGCATAAAATCGATGAGGTAGCCGACCGAGGCAGTGAGCGCGCCGGGTTTGGTTTTCAGGCCAGCAGGCCAGTGGGCGATGAGGGGAGTCGCAATGCCGCCTTCGTGCAGGCGGGACTTGTAGCGGCGAAAGGGTGTGTTGGAGGCATTGGCCCAGCCTGTGCCGTAGGAGGAGCCGCCGGTGCCCGCTGCGCGCCCGCCCGCGCCCGCCGCGGTGGGTTGGTTCACGGCCGCGAACGCGCCGCCACCGAGATCGGTGTAGGGCTCGGCGCAGCCGCCGTTATCGGAGAGGAAAAGGATGAGCGTGTTTTCGAGCTGCCCGCGCTCACGCAGATGCGCGACCAGGCGGCCGACATTGTGATCCATGCGGTGGACCTGGGCCGCGTAGACGGCCATGCGATAGTCGAGCTCCGCGTGTTCCTCGGGTTTGAGTGTAGCCCAAGCGCGCGCACCGTCGTCGCGCGGGGAGAGCCTCGCGTGGGCTGGCACGATGCCGAGCTCACGCTGACGGGCGAAGCGCTGCTCGCGGAGCTGGTCCCAGCCGCCGCGGTAGCGCCCGACGAACTTTTTGATGTCCTCGTCGCGCGCGTGCAGGGGCCAGTGCGGCGCGGTGAACGCGAGGTAGAGGAAAAACGGCTGCGCGCGCGGATGCTCGCCGAGGAACTGGATCGCGTGGTCCGTGAAGGCGTCGGTGAGGTAGTAGTCCTTCTGCGCGGGCGTGGGCAGCGCGGTGTTGTCGAGCGTGAGGCCGCGCGGCGGCGTGGGCGCGTGGAAGGAACTCGCGCCGGAGACGAGCCCGTAGAAACGGTCGAAGCCGCGGGCGAGCGGCCATTTTTCCGCGCCGTGGTAGCCGAGGTGCCACTTGCCGGCGAGGTAGCTGCGGTAGCCGGCGGGGCGGAGCACCTCCGCGAGCGTGACGGCGTCGCGGCCCAGGACTTCGCGATAGCCGAGCGCCGCAGTGGCCGGGGCCTGTTTGCCGGGATCTTCGGCGAGCGTGCCCATGCCGGCTTGATGCGGATTGAGGCCGGTGAGGAGGGCGGCCCGCGTGGGTGAGCAGCGGGCGGTGTTGTAAAATTGCGTGAAGCGCAGGCCGCGTTGCGCGAGGGCGTCGAGATTCGGCGTCGGAATTTCGGAGCCATAGCAACCGAGGTCGGAGAAGCCCATATCGTCGGCAAGGATGATGACGAGGTTGGGGCGGGCGGGAGGTGGCGCGGCAGCGCCGGGGGCGGGCGTCGCCGCGGTGGCGGTCGCGATGACGAGGAGGGCGGTGGTGCGGACGACGAATGGGCGCATGGGGAAGATTTTTTGGACCACAGATGGCGCGGATAAAACGGATAAAGGCAGGGCG
>CAMBVX010000443.1 GCA_945871085.1 Opitutus sp. GAS368
TGAACATGGATCAAGACATGAGCGCAAAGAGAGAGAAGTCGATGAACCACGGAGACACTGAGGCACCGAGAACGGAAAAGACCGAGACCGATTTGCTCGGGGAGTTCTCCATACCTCTGTGTCTCTGTGGTTTTCCTTCTGCTTTTCCCTGAATTCTAACCACGGATTACACGGATGAGCACGGATCAAAGACACGACTTCAGCGGGGTTTTATCTGTGTTTATCCGTGTGACCTTTGGTCAAAACTCCGATGTCTGACTCTGAGCGTGACCGCGAGAGAGCGATGGCACCGTTTTCGAGGTAACTGATGACGGCCGTGGCGACAAGGCCGTGCTCGCTGACGAACCTGTGTTCGCGTGTCACGCCTGTGCCGGCGCGCTCAACCTGAGAATCCTAATCACGTCCGCCAGCGAGGAGGAATACCTCGGCAGCGATCCCGCAAAACTCGCCGCCGATAAAAACCACATGATCACCCACGCCCGCGCCCTGACCGACCGCCTCGGTAACCTGAACCCCGAAAAGATCGCCGTGCGCTACGCGATGTTCCAAGACGAGGGCCACCGCAGCGTATCCCTCGCGACGATCGCCCGCGCCCTGACGTTTGCGCTGCCCGCCCGGCCGGCCAAGAAATAGCCGCTGCGCCAAGGTTTCGATCGACCCGAATCATGGGGTAAGTCGTGCGGGATCTGCGCCAGATTACACCAACGTCCTTTGAACTCTGGACTTTTCGGTAGCCGCGAGCGCCAGCGAGTGGACAGATCACCACTCGCTGGCGCTCGCGGCTACCTGGCAAATCAAAGTCTGAATTTTTTTGGCGATTGATATCAGAGTGTCCAATACCCAACGATTTTGTGCAACGAGTCAGCCGGAAGCAGCGCTCCGCGTGAGGGTCTTTGGTTCGATAGCGAGATGGATTCTGAATCGCGACGTCCAGGACAATCCGGTTGAAGCCGGTGCCACGAAGTCGCTCCGGTCGAAACACGCCGGCTCTACACGATCTCTTTGATCACCTTGCCCTCGACGAAGGTTAGGCGCTCGTTGCGGCCGAGGTGGGGGTAGGTGAGCGTGTGCTGATCGAGGCCGAGTTGGTTCAGGATCGTCGTGTGGATGTCGCGGAAGTGATAGGGCTTCTCCACCGCGTGCAGGCCGATGTCGTCGGTCGCGCCGACGACGCGGCCTCCTTTGATCCCACCGCCAGCCATCCACATGCTGAAGCCGTAATTGTGGTGATCGCGCCCCTTGCCGGCCTCGGCCTCCGGCGAACGGCCAAACTCGCCGCCCCACACGAGTAGCGTGCTGTCGAGCAGGCCGCGGCGCTTAAGATCGGTGATCAGGCCGGCGATCGGTTTGTCGGCGTGCGCGGCCATGCGGAGATGGTTTTCCTCGATGTCGTCGTGCGCGTCCCAGGTAAGCCGGCCGGAGCCGCCGCCGGAAACCACCGTGATGAAGCGCACGCCTTTCTCGACGAGCTTGCGCGCGAGTAGGCAGCGGCGGCCGTAGTCGTTGGTTGCGGGGGCA
This sequence comes from Opitutus sp. GAS368, assembly GCA_945871085.1. GTDB lineage: Bacteria > Verrucomicrobiota > Verrucomicrobiia > Opitutales > Opitutaceae > GAS368. The sequence continues at coordinate 1,519 of CAMBVX010000443.1, forward strand.
CCGACGCCATAAAGGTCCAGCGTCTCCTGCGGTTCGCGCGAGAGGTCGAGCACGTCGGGCGCCTCGGTCTGCATCCGAAATGCGAGGTCGTAGGCGTTCATGCGCGCGGCGAACTCCTCGTCGAGCGGATCGGCGGTGGCGCCATTGAGGCCGCGGAGCAGATCGAGCGTGCGACGGCGCTCGGCGGGCGACACGCCGGGCGGCAAATCAAGATTGAGCACGGGCTTGGCGCCGGGCCGGAACATCGTGGGCTGATAGATCGCCGGCAGAAATCCCTGCGAATACATCGGCTGGCCGGCCGGCAGCGCGCCGTCGGGATCGGGCATGACGACATAGGACGGCAGCGAGTCGGTTTCGGCACCGAGGCCGTAGGTAATCCACGAGCCCATGCTCGGCGCGCCGGGGACGATGCGACCGCTGAAGAGTTCGTATTGCGCCGCCGAGTGGACGACGGAGTTGCCCTGACACGAACGGATGATCGCGAGATCGTCCACGCAGGTCGCGACGTGCGGAAAAAGATCGGAGACCTCGATGCCGCTTCTGCCGTATTTTTTGAACGTGCGCTGGGTGCCGAGGAGTTTCGCGGTCGGCTTGATGAACTGGTATTTTACGGCGCCGAATTCTTTCGGGCGCGACTGGCCGCTGAGTTTGTTGAGCAACGGCTTTGGATCGAACGTCTCCATCTGACTCGGGCCGCCGGCCATAAAGAGGAAAATGACTGATTTGGCCTTCGCGGGGAGTGGCGGGAGTTTGGGCGCGAGGGGATTGGCATTGGCTGGCGTGCCGGTGGCCGCACGCAGGCCTTGCGCGTGGAGCATGGCCGCGAGCGCGAGCCCGCCGAAGCCGCAGGCGGAGTCGCGGATAAATTCACGGCGCGTGCGCGTCGGCTGCTCGTGCGCGTGCGAAGGGCCGGGGCAGCTAGGGGACATAGAGAAACGCGTTGAGGTTGAGCATCACGAGAGCGAATTCTTTCAGCGGCGCGCCGCTCCGCAGGAAATCGACCCCGAGATTTTGCTCGGTCGCCGTCGGCGCGCGCCCGGCCGCCAGCCAGTAGGCACGATCGACGAGTGGCGCCGGCGCCGCGGCGGGGCCGGCCTCGCGCGTGAGCCGCGCGGCCAACGCGGCGGAGAGTTCGTTGGCGAGCCGACCGTTCATCAGCTCAAGCGCCTGCGGTGCATGGGTGCTCGACTCACGTTTACCGCAGCTCGAAAGCAAATCGGGTTGATCAAAAGTCTCCATGAACGGCAGCCGTAAATTGCGTTTCGCGATCAGGTAGATCGAGCGGCGGTTGTGCTCGGCGGTGTCCTTCGTCACGGCCCACTGCGTCGGTTTGTAGAGTAGTTTCACTTGGTCCTCATCGACCGGGACCATAATGCTTTCGCCGCCGCGCTTCGGGTTGAGCTCGCCCGAAACGGCGAGCATCGCGTCGCGGATTTCCTCGGCGTTCAGCCGGCGCGGCCGGACGTGCCAGAGGAGGCGATTCTCCGGGTCGATGCGCGTCGCGGCGGCGGCGAACGCGGAGCGCGACGATTGCCGGTAGGTGTTGCTGAGCACGATGAGCCGGTGGAGCGGTTTTTGTTTCCAGTCGCCGGTCACGAACGTGTGCGCCAGCCAGTCGAGCAATTCGGGGTGGCTCGGGCGGTCACCGTTATGGCCGAAATCGTTCGGCGTTTTCACGAGCCCGGTGCCGAAGTGGTGCTGCCAGATCCGGTTGACGGCGACGCGCGCCGTGAGCGGATGGGACGGCGCGGTGAGCCAGCGCGCGAGCTCGGTGCGGGGATTCGCGGTGTCGGCGGGTAACTCCGGCAACTCGTCGCTCACGAGCACGGTGGGCGGGCGCGGTGCGACGGGCTCGCCCTTGCTGTCCCAATCGCCGCGTTTGAGCACATGCATCGCGGTGCGTTTCGCGGGCTCGTTGCGGATGGTGAGAATCGAGGGCGGCGGCGGCGGGAGCTGGGCCTCGAGGTTACGAATCTCGCGCGTCACCCTCTGGCGGTCGGCCCCTTGGAGATTTTCCAACATGCCGCGGAGCTCATCGAGCTGATCGTGGAGCGGTTTCCATTTCGCCGCAAACGGCTCGCGCTCGGCGGGCGACATCAGCAGCAGGCTGTGTTCCTGAGTTGCCGAAAAATACGCCTGCAGCCGGTAATAATCTTTCTGTAAAATCGGATCGAGCTTGTGGTCGTGACAGCGGGCGCAGCCGACGGTGAGGCCGAGAATCGCGGAGCCGACGATGTCAGTGCGCTCGATGAGGACCTCGTTACGGCTGACGGCGACGGTTTGGTTGCCGGCGTTGCGGCGAACGGCACCGAGGCGGTGGAAACCCGCCGCAGTTACGAACTCCAGATCGTCAGGCGCAATTTCGTCCCCCGCGAGCTGCTCAGTGATGAAGCGGTCGAAGGGTTTGTCGCGGTTCAGCGAATCGATCACGTAGTCGCGGAAGCGCCACGCTTCGGGCAGGGCGCGGTCATACTCGAAGCCCTCGGTCTCGGCAAAACGGACGACGTCGAGCCAATCGCGGGCGAAGTGTTCGCCGTAGTGCGGGCTCGCGAGCAGGCGATCGACGACATGCTCGTAGGCGTCGGCCGATTGAGCCGCGAGAAACGTGTGGGTTTCCTCCGGCGTCGGCGGCAAGCCGGTGAGATCGAAATAAACCCGGCGCAGCCAATCGGCCTTCGCGGCCGGGGGCGCGGGCTGGAGTTGTTGCGCCTCGAGCTTCGCGAGCACGAAACGATCAACCGCACCGGCGGACCAGGTGGTGAGTTTCACGGCGGGCGGCGCGGACGCTTTCACCGGTTGAAACGCCCAATACCCGCGCGCCAGTTTCGGATCGGTGGCGGGATTGAGCGGCTTCGTCTCGGTGGTGCGCGGATCGGGCGCACCGAGCTGGATCCAGCGCTCGAAGTCAGCGATCACCGCCGCCGGGAGTTTCGGTTGTTCGGGCGGCATCTGGAGGTCCGCATCGTCGTGCCGGATCGCTTTCAGGAGCAGGCTGCGGGCGTCGCCGCTGACGACGGCCGGGCCGGTGTCGCCGCCGGTGGACATGCCGGACCGGGAATCGAGGTAGAGCCCGGCGCGCAGTTTTTTCGCCGTCGCGGAATGGCAGTCGTAGCATTCAGCGCGCAGGACGGGCTCGATTTTCTCGCGGAAGAATTTGTTGCCAGCCTCGATTTCCGGAGTGGCGTAGGCGGGACTGGCGGCGGCCAATACGCCCGCAAGCGTCAGCGTGCGAGCCGCGATGCGGAGGCGTGGAGTGGAACGAAAGATGTCTGAACTGCTCAAGGGACGTTGGGGTGATGCCGGCTACGGCGGAAAATGCGTGGGGGACGCACAGGCGTCACGTTGCAGCCCCAGCGCGCCGCCGCAAGCCGCGATCCGTCGTGAATCAATCCGCCGTGGGTGCTCACCGCGCGCACCAACGTCACATAGGTTGCCGGTAAGGCTGCGATCTCCGATTCCGCGCGGTAAACTGGCACGGTGTCATTTCCCCGATTCGACGAATGCACGACGCTTCCGTTGGCGTTCACGAAAATTTCCGCGAACGAATTAAATTTTCCCTTCGGGTTCGCCTCCCGGCCGAGCGCCAGCACAGTCGTGAACGGTTTTCGCTCACGCCTCTCTCTTCCCCCTATGAAACGTCACTTCGCCGCTTTCCTTTTCGCGTCGTTCCTCGCCCACGCCGGCGCCGCTTCGGCTCCGGCTGCGCGTCCGAACATCGTTGTCATCCTCGTCGACGACATGGGGGTGATGGACACCTCGGTGCCGTTTCTCACCGACGCCTCCGGCCAAGCGAAACGTTATCCGCTCAACGACTATTATCGCACGCCGAACATGGAGCGTCTCGCCGCCCGCGGCATCCGCTTCAATCAATTCTGCGCGATGAGTGTCTGCTCGCCGACGCGCATCGCGATCATGACCGGCCAGAACGCCGCGCGTCACCGCACCACGAACTGGATCAACCCCGACACCAACAACACCGGCCCGAACGGCGCGTCGCAGTGGAACTGGCAAGGCCTCAAACGCGGCGACGTTACACTGGCCGGTCTGTTGCAGGCCGACGGCTACAAAACCATCCACGTGGG
>CAMBVX010000444.1 GCA_945871085.1 Opitutus sp. GAS368
TTTTTCACGGCGGCGGTGGCTTGGCGAACGACACTCTCGTAGGTGCGGGAGCCGATGTGCGGGGTGCAGACGACGTTGGGCAATTTGAGCAGCGGGTGATCGGGGGTCGGTGGCTCTTCGTCGAGGACGTCGGTGCCGTAGCCGCCGACTTGGCCGGACTTGAGGGCGGCGACCATGTCGGCGGTGTGAACGATCTCACCGCGCGCGCAGTTGAGGATGAGGACGCCCTTTTTCATCTTCGGGAAACTTTTCGCGCTGATCATGTCGCGCGTCTCGGGCGTGAGATTGGTGTGGAGCGAGATGTAGTCGGAGACGGCGTAGACTTCGTCGAGGTTGGCGGCGCGTTTGACGTGGTTCGCGGTGGCAAATTTTTCGTCCCAATAGATGTCGTGGGCGATCACGTTCATGCCGAAGGCGCGGGCGCGGATGGCGACCTCCTTGCCGATGCGGCCGAGGCCGACGATGCCGATGGTTTTCTCGAGGAGCTCGTGACCGGTCTTGCGTTTCCAGGTGTTGGCGCGGGTGGAGTCGGTGTGGAAGAGAAGATTCTTCTCGAGCGAGAGAAGGAGGAGGAAGGTGTGCTCGGCGACGGTGGTGTGATTCACCCCGGGCGTGAAGAGCAGGGGGATGCCGAATTCGGTGCAGGACTTGACGTCGATCTTGTCGACGCCGATGCCGTATTTGGAAAGGACCTTCAGCTTCGGGAGGGCTTTTTCGAAGACTTTGCGAGTGATGAGATCGTCGCCGCAGATGTAGCCGTCGATATCACCGACGAGGGCGAGGGTGTCGGCTTCGTTGAGGGGACCGCGGGCGCGGATGATCTCCCAGCCGGTGTCGGCGAGGAGCTTGTGGTGCTCGCCCGGGGTGTCTTGGAACGAGGTCGTCGTGAGGAGGATTTTGGTCATGGGAGCGGTGAAAGGAGAGGCGGAGCGTCGCACACGGGGGGGCAGAAAGTGAAGCAAAAGGTTCGTCATGTCGTTAAGCGGCGGCGGGGCGCGAGGTAGGGTGTGCTGCCGGTAAAATTGAGATGACAGTTGGAGCGGAGCCGCGTTCGCTGGTGGGCGATGAAGGCGTTGATTATCGTGTGCGGGGTGTGGGCGATTTGGCCGGTGCAGGCGGCGGTAAAGGTCGGAGCGTGGAAGCCGCTGTTTCAGGGGGTCGAGTTGGCGCTGGGCGAAGCCGACCGGGCGGAGGCGCGGTTGCAAAAAGTGAGCGCGGTGCGGGTGGATTTGCTCGCACCGGGCATCGAATTTTTTTCCACACCAGCCAATGGCGACCGGCCGCTGGAGACGATCAGCGAGACGACGAGTGAGTTTCTGGTGCATCACGGGCTGCAAGTGGCGATCAATGCGAATTTTTTTTCACCCTGCTGCGCGGCCGGGGATAAGGACCTTACGGGGATCGCAATCTCGCGGGGGGAAGTGGTGTCGCCACAAGAGGCCCGCCACAATGGCGCCGGGGTGCTACTGATCACGCGTGACAACCGCGCCACGATTACGGTGATGAGCCACACGCCGATACCGACGCACGGGGTGTGGACGGCGATATCCGGTTCTGGCGTGGTGCTGGCGGATGGAAAGAAACCGACGGGGGTGGCGAAGGATTTTTACACCCTGGCGCACCCGAGGTCGGCGGTGGGTTTGTCGGCGGACCGGCGTTATCTGGTGATGGTGACGATCGACGGACGCCAATCGGACTACAGTGCGGGGGCGACGCAGAGCGAGGTGGCCGACTGGTTACTGCGCTTCGGGGCGGACGCAGGGATCAATCTTGATGGCGGTGGTTCGACGACGTTGGTGCGCGCGGAGGGAGGGCGGGCCGTGGTGGTGAACCGGCCGAGTGAAGCCAAGCGTGGTGCGAAGGGACCTCCGGGCGGAAGCGAAACGCGCCAAGAGCGGTCGAACGGAAGTAATTTCGGCGTGTGGGCGAAGCCGCGCGGGGCGGCGAAGTGAGACCAATCGCCCAAATGATTCAGACTTTGATTTGCCGCGTAGCCGCGAGCGCCAGCGAGTGGTGATCCGTCCACTCGCTGGCGCTCGCGGCTACCAAAAAGTCCAGAGTTCAAGGGACGTTGGTATGAGAAGGGGCAGGGCGCGTGCGGCGGGGCTCGCGGCACCGCGACAGGAGGCGGCTTGCACGAAGGGCGCGGGAAGTGCATTGCGTCGGGTTCGATGAAGTCGTTCACCTCTGCCACGGCCTTGCTTAAACGTAAACTCGGCGCGCGCGTTGTGCGCACCGATGACGTGACACGGCGCGCGGCCTCGTTCGACAGCAGCAAAATCCCGTTTCTGCCGGAGGCGGTGATTGGCCCGCGCAAGGAGGCGGACATCGGGGTGGTGCTCGCGCTGGCGAACCAGCACGGTGTGCCGGTGACGACGCGGGGCCGTGGCACGACGCTGACGGGGGCGGCGGCGCCGGTGCGCGGCGGTTGGGTGCTCGACATGCTGGCGCTCAGCAAAATCGAAATCGACGAAGAGGCGGGGATGGCGCACGTGCAGTGCGGGGCCAACGTTGGAAATATCCAGCGAGCGGCGGAAGCGAAGGGCTGGTTTTACCCGCCCGATCCCTCGTCGAAGGAGTATTGCACGATCGGGGGCAATATTGCGTGCAATGCGGGTGGGATGCACGGGGGGAAATACGGCGTGACGAGGGATTTTGTGGTGGCGTTGCGGGGTTTTCTGCCGACGGGAGAATACGTGGAATGGGGCACGGCCACGAAGAAGTTTTCGGCAGGGTTCAACATGCGCGACCTGTGGATCGGGAGCGAAGGGATGCTGGGCGTCGTGACGGGTGCGGTGTTAAAACTGATCCCGCAACCGGCGGAACGGTGGACGTTACTCACGTCGTTTCCGGACGAGACGCGAGCGTTGCGGGCGGCGCTGGCGCTGTTTCGCTCGCGGGTGCAGCCGGCGATCTGCGAATTTTTGGACCGCGAAAGCGTGTTGTGCGCGGAGCGCGCGACGGGCCAGAGCGTGTTTGACGGGCAGGCGGGGCGGCCGGTGATCTTGCTGGAGCTGGCGGGATCAAGGGCAGACGTCGCGGAGCAGAGTGCGGCGGTGCTGGCGTGGGCGGGCGAACACGCGACGGCGCACCGGGTGGCGAAGGACCGCGAAGAGGCGGAACAGCTCTGGGCGGTGCGGCGCAAGTGTTCGGGCGCGATGTTCGAACTCGGCGACGCGAAGCTGAACGAGGACATCGTGATTCCGATGCGGAGCTACGTGGCGTTCGCGAAATTTCTGAAGCGACTAAAGCGGGAGTCGGGGCTGCACGTGCCGACGTTTGGTCATCTCGCGGACGGCAATCTGCACGTGAACATCATGTATCACCGCGCGGACCAAGCCGAGACGCGGGCCGCGGAGAAGGCGGTCCAGTTACTGATGGAAACGGTTGTGTCGTTAGGTGGGGCGATCTCTGGAGAGCACGGCATCGGGCTGGCGAAGACGCCGTTTTTGCGGATTCAGCATTCGCCGGCGCAGGTGCGCGCAATGCAGGCGGTGAAGGTGGCGCTCGATCCACGCGGGATCTTGAATCCGGGGAAAATGTTCGAGGTGTTTCACGTGTGGAAACACGAGAAATTGGTGGTGCACCTTCCGTGGGATCACAAATGAGCGGGGCCAAACGCGGGTGGCGGTCCACTCGTTTCGCGGGGGTGAATCTGGTTCGCCCAAAACCCAGGAGGCCGAAGCCATGAACGATTCCGAGGTGAAAGGGGGCGCGAAATCATGGGCTGACACGATCCGCGTTGAATGGCGTGGGTGGCTCGCGGTCGTGGCGGTGGTGGTGCTCGGGTTTGGGCTGCGCGCGGCCTACTACCACGGCGGGTATGGGCATCCGGACGAGACGATCACGACGGAGGTGGTCGGGCACATGCGCCGCTCGGGCGACTGGGACACGAATTGGGCCAAGGCGACGAACCTCAGCGCGGATTTGCGCTACGATCAGTACAATTTCTCGTCGCACCTTTATGCGACATATTGGTTCTATCGGTTCGTTAAAGTGGTGCCCGGGACGTTGGCGTGGCGGTCGGAGGATGCGGGATTTTGGGTGTATCGGTTTTTCTCGGTCGTGCTCGCGACGGCGGCGGTGTGGCAAGCGCTGCGGTTGGCGGAACGCGTCGGCGGGCGGGCGGCGGCGCTCGGTGCCGGGGTGCTCGTGGCCGTGTCGGTGCAGCTGGTGCAGGACGCGCACTATTCGCGGCCCGAGGCCTTTGTGACGATGGTGACGCTGGCGGTCGTCGGGTGGTGTTGGCCGAGGGAGAAATTGAGTTTGTTGGCCGTGGCGGGCGGGGCGTTTGGAGTTGGGGTGTTGGTGGCGTGCAAGGTCTCGATGCTCATGCTCGTGTGGCTGCCGTTGTGGCCGTGGCTGGCCGGCCGCAGGCAGGCGACGGTGATCGAGCGGGTGGTCTCGCTGGCGCTGGTGCCGGTGGGAATCGTCGGTGGATTTGTCGCGGGTGCGCCGGGGGCGATCGCAAATCCCGCGGCGTTCGTGAACGGGGTGGAATTTCTGATGAACCAATATAGTGGACTGCACCCGCCGCACAGTCACCTCGATGGACGACCGGTGGCGGACATGTTGGCGGCTTATTATGGGGGAACGTTAGGGTGGGCCGTTCTCGGGTGCGGCGCGTTCGGCGTGGGTGTGTTGGCCTGGCGTCGGCGCTGGGGCGAGTTGGTGGTGTTGGCTGGGCCGGTGGTGTTGTTTGCCGGATATTTTGCCACGCGAGGAGTCTTCTTCGAACGAAACCTGAGTCATGTGCTGCCGTTATTCCTGATCCTCGCCGCGGTGGGAGCGGTGGTCGTGGTCGATGAGATCGGCCGCTGGCTGCGTCGGCGATTTTTGAGCGTGGCCACGCTCAGCGCGGTTCTGCTTTTGGGGCCATCGTTGCTCCTGACTGTGCCGCTGGTGCGGACGGAGTTTTCCGGTGAAGGGTCGCACCAGCACATGGCGTTCGAAGCAGACCTGAAAGCGAAGCATCCGGGAGTAGCGTGGAAGGAAACCAGCTTGCTGAACGACGGACCGCTCGCCGAGTTGGCTGAACGTTTCGGGAAGACCGCCACCCCGGTGCTGCTGCGGATCACGGACTTTAACGACGAGTGGAATGCCTATAACTTGACGCTTTTCGCGATGCGGTTCGAGGCCGAGCTCGTGGCGGATTATCCGGGGACGTTTGCGCGGGTGCCGGTGAGCACGCTGCACACTTACCACAGTCCGCACGACCGATATTTTTTGGTGACCGGGCGGAGGTAGGTTGAGCGTGGTGGGATGGCGTCACGCACGGGGTGGCGTGGGTGCCGAGGCGACGACACTCGGCGGAACCTCCGCTGGCGAAGTCGGGGCGGAGTGCGGAAGGGAAAAATATCAATCGCCCAAAAGATTCAGACTTTGATTTGCCGGGTAGCCGCGAGCGCCAGCGAGTGGTGATCCGTCCACTCGCTGGCGCTCGCGGCGACCGAAAAGTCCAGAGTTCAAACGACGTTGGTATAATCCCCGATTTGCGGATCAGGTTTGGAGGAGATGAATTGCGTTTGGCGCATTCTTTCATGGAGTCTCCGACTCGTCCCGGTGGTTCGCGCGCGGTTTCAATCGAACC
>CAMBVX010000445.1 GCA_945871085.1 Opitutus sp. GAS368
GTCTCTCGTGCGTGGGGCTCGACGCAGAGGTGCTCAAGGAGCCGGCGCTCGTGCCGCTCTTGGATCAGTTTGTATGCGTGCGGTTGATCAACGCCAATGCGATCGACCTCGCGCGGTTTCAGTTCGATTACGATCTCTCGTTTTCGACCCTCTTCTTCAATGCGGACGGCACCGTGTATGGGCGTTACGGCTCGTGGATGCATCAGGCGGACCCGGATGCGAAGGAGACGATCGGGTATCGGCGGGCGCTGGAAGGCGCGCTGGCGTTGCATCGGGGGTATCCGGAAAATGGTTTTTCGCTCGCGGGTAAACAGGGTGCGCCGACGCCGTTTCGGACGCCGGTGGAAATCCCGGCACTCGCGGAAAAATACGGGCGCGAACTCAACTGGAACGGCAAGGTGGTGCAGAGCTGCGTGCATTGTCACCAAGTCGGCGAAGCGTTTCGGACTTACTATCGTGCGAAAGGGGAGAAAGTGCCGCTCGAACGGATTTACCCGCTGCCGGCCGCAGAGATGGTCGGGCTGAGTCTGGCGGCGGACAAAGCAGCGACGATCACGGCGGTGGGGCCGGGGTCGCTGGCGGCGACGGCGGGGTTTCGCAGGGGGGACGACCTCATTTCTTTTGGCGGGCAGCCGTTGATCTCCATCGCGGATTTTTCGTGGGTGCTGCACCGGGCGAAGGAGGAGAGTTCATTGGCGGCGGTCGTGAAACGCAGCGGAGGCGAGGTGCGGCTGACGCTCACGTTGCCGGTGGGGTGGCGGATGAAGTCGGATATTTCCAAGCGCGTCGGCACGTGGTCGATGCGGGCGATGGCGTTCGGTGGGTTGACGCTGGTCGATCTCGACGAGGTAGCCCGCAAGGAGCGCGGAATCGGCGCGGACGCGCTAGCGCTTTTCGTGAAAGGGATGGGCCAGTTTAATCAACACGCCACGGCCAAGAAGGCAGGATTTTTGAAGGACGATGTGCTGGTGGCGGTGAACGGATTCGCGGCGCGGGCGTCGGAAGGCGAGATGATCGGCCGAATACTGCAGACGACGAAGATCGGCGAGATCGTCGACGTCGTGGTGTTGCGTGGGCGCGAGCGCGTGGTGTTGCAGCTGCCGATGCAGTGACGTGCGCTGGGGCACGCGGCGGGGGTGCACGAGGTTGGCGGGTGCCACTTTCGCCTCGACTTTGGCTCGTTTGGAAACTGGGTAAGAGGCCCCGTTACCCCACGTCGCTGGAAGCCCGGTGCAGGCGTGAAACTTTTTTTAACTACTCCTATGAAAAAAATCCTGACGTCGGCGTGTATCGTGTTATCTCTCTTAATCGGCCCGGCGGTACTCGCCGCCGAGAGCAAGCCATCGGTCGCTGCGGCTGCGGCCGCGGGGTCCTTCGCGGGTGAGTTTGCCGGTGACTGGTTGGGCGATAACGGCACCGGCGGAACGCTGAAGCTCACGTTCAAAGCGGGGAAAGAGGCCGCTTGGACGATGGAGGCCATGTTCACGTTTGAAGGAGCAAACGTCCCCACGACGACCAAGACCATGCAGATTGTGGGCAATAAACTCACCACGGTCTTTGCATGGGAAATCCAAGGCACGGCCGCATCGAGCAAACTCATGGGTGAACTAAAAGGGGACCAACTCGAGGGCACCTACGAGAGTACTACGACGGAAGGTGCGGCGAAGGGGAAGTGGAAGGTCGCGCGGAAGCCGGCTGGTTCCTGAGCGCGCGTTTCGCCCATCGGGGCAGCGCGCACCGAACGTTGGGCGCTACGGTTTAGCGCAGGGCGACGTCCCAGATTTTTGCGCGGCGGGAGGTGCCGTCGGGGCCGGTGACGTGGAGCACGACGATAAATTTGTCGGATTTCTTGTAGGTGTGCTGGGGGTGTTGCTCGGTCGAGGTCTCGCCATCGCCGAAGTCCCATTTCCACGCCGTGACTTGGCCGATGGACTCGTCTTGGAAGGCGACGAGGCGGCGGGCGTCGTCGAGGACTTTGAAGGACCAGCGGGCGTCGAGTTTCGGCGCGAAGACGGGCTCGAGGGGCATGAGGCGGAACGCGCGGAGCTCGGAGGCGTTGCCATACATGGTGTGCTGGCTGGAGAGATTCCAGAACGCGGAGGAGCCGCGGGCGTTGACGTCGTCGTAGTCGATGACGGCCCAGCCGAGACCGATGAGTTGGTTTTCGCGGAGGACGGATTCGACGGCGCGGGCGGGGCCTTCGGGGCCGGCGTAGTCGAAGGGCGTGATCCAAAATTCGAGAGTGTAGCGGCCGGACTCGCCGGGTTTGAAATTGAAATTCTGCGCGGCGTTCGCCCACGGGAGTTCCTTGATCCACGGCTGCGAGCCCCAGGCGAGGCACCAGTCTTTGCCGACGAAGGGCGTGAAGATGTGGTAGTTTTGGGCGTGGACGCCGTGGAAGGGAAAATAGGTGTCGGCGGCGGGGAGCGTGGCTTTGTGCGGATGCTGGCGCTCGATGAGCGGGCCGCCCGAGGCGTCGCCGTCGACGATGATTTCGAAAGTGTCGTTGTGGAGATCGGGGCGGGAAAAATCCCAGTAGTTGTCGCTGGCCTCGTAGAGAAAATAGAGGCGGTTCAGCCCTTTCACCCAGCCGACGCGGACGCGGACATCGAGGTTTTTGGCGTCGGGTTTTTGTTTGCGACTGGAATCGTCGGTGAGCTGTTCGTGGGTGGTCACGTAGCTCTCGGGGACGAGGCTCCAGTCCGAGGCTTCGCCGTCGATGCGGGGGATTTTGTCGGCGGGGAACTGGAAGATTTTGAAGATGGTCTCAGGGCGGTCGAAGGCGCGGGCGAGCGGGAAAACGAAAAGCGAGACGAGCGCGAGGGCGGCGAGGGCGAGGGAACCCGGCTTGCGGGCGCTCGCCGCTACGGGGGAAGGGAGGAGGGAGGGGGAGAGCCGGGGCATCGGGCTGGAAGTTTCGCGGCCGGTGATGGGCCGGGGCAACACGCGTGAGGGTGGACGGTCAGACTTTCTCGGGATCGGCGATGAAGGGGCGCTCGCGATATTCGAACCAGTCGAAATCGGCGGGGAGCGCGGTGCCGGCGGTGTCTTGGCAGGCGACGCCGACGAAGGCGCCGGTGAAGTTGGGCGCGCCGGGAGCCGTGGCTTCATCGGAGAGGATACTGCCGTCGAACTGCTGCAGGAGCCAGTGCCACGGGGTGTCGCGGCCTTCGACGCGATAGGCGAAGAGCAGGCGCTCGTGGTCGAGCTCGACGCGGAGTTCGAGGCGCGTGCCCGGTGAGATCGCGATGGGTGGGGTGAAGGAATCGGTCTGCGGTGAGTCGCGCACGCACGACATAACGCGGAGGTGTTTGCCGAGCGTCTCGTCGTGAGAAACGTAGAGGTAGTGGAATTTGGCGGAGTTGTCGTAGCAGACGAGGCCGGCGGCCTGTTGGTAGTGCTCGGGTTCGAACTCGATCACGGTCGAGGCGCTGTAGCAGTGGGCCTGCTGGCGACGGGCGACGAGGGACTGGCGGAACGGGCTGCCGATCGACTCGCGGCCGTAGAGGTGCAAGTGGCCGGGGCGAGCAGTGAGACTGAACAGCTCGTCCGGATACGGCGAGCGGAGCCATTGAAAGGCGAGGGGGAGTTTCGCGGGGGTGTCGGCGAAATTCTCGCGGGCAGGTGAGGGCGGGAAAAGGTGCGGCGTCAGGCCGGTGGGTGCGGGGGCGGTGGTGTGAGCGAGGCCTTGGCCGTCGGTGGTGCGGAGCCAGCCGTCGGCGCTCCACGTCATCGGTTGAATGGCGGTTTCGCGTCCGAGGGTGCAGCGGCCGCGGTTCCGCAGGGGGCGACCGCAGAGGTAAACCATATAGGTTTCGCCATGCGGGGTGTCGACGAGGTCGGCGTGGCCGGCGCGTTGGAGTTCGACGTCGGGGCGATGGCGCGAGCTGAGGAGCGGGCCGTCGGGATGGAGTTTATACGGGCCGGTGAGCGAGCGCGAGCGCGCCAGCGTCACGGCGTGGCCCCACGCAGTGCCGCCCTCGGCGGTGAGGAGATAGTAGGTGCCGTCGCGGTGGTAGAGGTGCGGCGCTTCGGTCAGGCCGAGGGCGGTGCCGGTTTTGATGGCGAAGAGCGAGGCGGAGTAGACGAGGCCGGTGGAGCGTCGGCCGAATGTCCACTCCCCGTAGTCGGCGACGTCGGCTTACATGGCCCACCCGAGGGCCGAGGCGGGGCCCATGCAAAAAGCGCCGAGGGCCTGCACGGCGAGTTGGAGAGGAAAATTGTGCTTGGGGATAAAATAAAACGCCGCCCAGCACACGGCGGTGACACAGGTGAGGGCGACGGAGAGGACGCGTTTGTCGGCGACCTTGGCGAAGAAACTCAGGCAGTAGGAGCCGAGCATCTGATAGGCCATGCCGAGGGAGATGAACAGGGTGAAGCGGTCGAACTGGCCGAAGAGCACGGGCTGGTTGTCGTAGCCGGCGACGTATTTGAAATAGTAGATGGCGCTGCCGTTGCGGAGGCCGATGAACGTGAGCGAGAAAATCGCGGAGAGCAGCAGCATCACCCACGGGTAGTTGCGGAGGAGTTCTTTCACCTCGCCCCGCACGTCGCTTTTTTGTCCTGGAGGAACGGTGACACGCTCCTTGGTCGTGGCGAAGCAGATGAGGAACATCACGACGGAGATGATGGCGAAGATCAGCATCGTGAGCTGAAAACCCTTGAGTTCGTTGACGACATTGCCGGCGGCGTCGGCACCGCCGCCGAGCCATTTTTCGAGGGGACGGACGAACAGCGAGACGAGGAGGCCGCCGCCGAAGGCGCCGACGAAACGGTAGCTCGAGGCGAGCGTGCGGATGCGCGGCGACGGGCTGATGACGCCGAGCATGGAGGAATAGGGGACGTTGATGAACGAGTAGGCCAGCATCATGAAGCCGTAAGTGAGGTAGGCGTAGAGGAGTTTGCCCGAGGCTCTCAGGTCGGGACTGGCGAAAAGCAGATAGCCGCCGACGCCGTAGGGGAGGGCGAACCAGAGGAGATAGGGACGGAACTTACCCCAGCGGGTTTCGGTGCGGTCCGCCATGAGGCCGATCAGCGGATCGACGGCGGCGTCGAACAGACGGACAGAGAGAAACATCGTGCCAATCACGGCGGGTGTGAGGCCTCAGACGTCGGTGTAGAAATAGGTGAGGAAAATGCCGAAGGTCTGGAAGAAGAGATTCGAGGCGGTATCGCCGAGGGCGTAGCCGACGTATTCGCGGGATTTGAGGCCGGCGGGGGCGTTGGGGGACTGCATGGGGTTGGGGAGGGAGCAAACGGGTGCGGCAATGGCCCTGACAAGTGAATCGAGAGGGAACCGTTCGAAGGGGTGGTAAGCGGGGCGTGGCAGTGAGTCGGGGGTGAGGAGGCGCTCGGCGCACGGGCCGAGACGTGCACAACCGTTTGGTGACGGGGCCAAGACGTCGACAAGGCCGCCGGTCGCACTGTAGCGTGGGGCGAACCGGGACGGGCTGAAGCGCGGCGCTACTGCTTGGCGCCGGGGGCTTTTTCCCAGAGCGGAAGCCAAGGTTTGGCGAACTCGAGGGTTTCGATGGCGTTGAGGGCCCACTGCACACTCGCGACGCCGTGGAGTTGCCAGCCGACGTTGGC
>CAMBVX010000446.1 GCA_945871085.1 Opitutus sp. GAS368
GAGCTTCGGCCGCGGCTTTGAATCGGCGATGATCCGCTCCCAAGACGCGTCACCGTCTTCCTCCACCACCGCCGATTTTTTTCGGTCTGCGTGGTAAGCGTGCGGCCGTAGTTCAACCACTCCCGCCGATTCTTCGGCGACAACTTGCGACGGATCTCCAGCAATTCGGTTTCGGCGGCGACTTTCATGGATCAAACCGTTGGGCGTTCCCGCGGGTAGCGCAAAAGTTTTTTCCATGACAGGACGCCACCCGGCATCCATGCTCTGACGGCAATCGAAACGCTCCCCATGCACGACCCTCGCCGCCTCTCTCCCCTCCTCCTCGCCGCCGCGCTCGCGTGCCTTGCTCCTCTTCGCGCCGCCACGACTGTATCCGCGACCGATCCCCTCCTCCAGTCCGCCCTCGCCGCCGAGGCCCACTTTGATTCGCAGTCCGCCCTCGAACGTTTCCTCAAGGCCGACACCGCCCACCCCAACAACCCGTTCGTCCTCCAGAAAATCGCCCGCCAATACTCCGATCTCAGTTTTGACACCAAGGACAGCGCCGAAAAGAAACGTCTCTGTACCGAAGCGCTCTCCTTCGCGAAACGCTCCGTGGCGCTCGAACCCCAGAACGCCGTCAACGTCCTCTCCCTCGCCATTTGTTACGGCAAACTGGCCGCCCTCTCCGACACCCGCACCAAGATCGAATACTCCCGGCTGGTGAAATCCTCCGCCGAGCAAGCCCTCGCCCTCGACCCCGCCTACGATTACGCGCACCACGTCCTCGGTCGGTGGCACTACGAAGTCGCGACCCTCGGTGCCGCCACTCGGTTTATCGTGCGGCTCGTTTACGGGAGTCTACCTGACGCTTCGACCGCCGAAGCCGTGCGCTTCCTCCAACGCGCCGCCGAACTCGCCCCCCACCTCCCCGCTCACCGCGTGGAACTCGGCTTCGCCCTGCTCGCGAACCGCCAACGCGACGCCGCCAAACTCGCCTTCGAGCAAGCCCTCACGATGCCTCAGCGCGAAAAATACGACGAGGAAGCCCGTGCCCGCGCCCGCACC
The DNA here is from genome assembly GCA_945871085.1 of Opitutus sp. GAS368. GTDB lineage: Bacteria > Verrucomicrobiota > Verrucomicrobiia > Opitutales > Opitutaceae > GAS368. The sequence goes on from CAMBVX010000446.1 coordinate 1,048, forward strand.
GCCCTCGAAAAACTCCGCTAATTTTCCCCGCGCTCCTCCGCAGTGGGCGGGCACGTCCCGGTGACCGCATTCGTCCGTCCCTGGTGCCGCCGACCTACTCCACCCGTGGCATCACCGGCATCGGCGGCCGCGTCGGTGGTTTCACGACGGCCGCCGTTTTGAACTCAATCCGACGTTTGTCGGGATCTCGCACGATCATGCTGCGACCTCCGTGGATCAGTTTCGCCTCCCGCTCAATCTCCACGCCCCGCTTCGTCAGCCACTTCCGCCACGATTCGAAACCCGCGTCCTCGACGACAAACGTCAACCCCTTCGGCGAGTCCGGTAGCGACGCTACCGCGATCGGAGCAATCGTGCCTTCGCGTTTGACCACCAACAGCACCCCGCCGTCACCCGTATCCAGTTCTGCATAGCGGTCCGTATCGCCGTCCCTCACCTCCAACCGCAACACGTCACGATAAAAATCCACCGAACGCTCCACCTCCTCCACCAGAATGAGCGTCTGCGGGCCACTATCGAGCCGGGGAATCATGGGGCGCTTGGTCATCGACGTAAATATCATGCGCACGCTCCCTCCATTTGCACCTCGAAATCTGCCGCGGCCCGAACTCCGGGCGCGGCTAAGTTTTCTGGAACCGCGGGGCAGCGGCTCACGGTGGGGCGGGGTTTATCTCCGCCATGCCTCGGCAGGCATAAAGCCCGCCCCACTCGACCTCTCACCGCCCGGCACGCGGGCGGCGACCACCGGCCGCGCTCGAGATCCGCGTAGCGCACGTCCTCCGCCTCATCTCGTCACCGGTTGGTAAGGCGGCAAGGGTGCCGGCGCCGGCGCGCTCGAAGGCGGAACCGGTTTCCCATCAAACGTGCCCGGCTCCATAATTTCCACCCGTGTCCCGTCCGGATCAAAATAGTTGATCTGCCGCTTGCCGTTCACGCCGGTCTTCATGGCATCGGGCAGCTTGCAGCCGTCGGGTAGCTTCCGGCCTTGGAGAATCGCACCGGCCTTCGCCACGTCGGCCACTTCGAGACAGATGTGGTGCTTGGTGAGCAGGACGTCCCGCGTCGGAGCTTTGTTGTAGAGCATAAACTCCACGTAGTCCTCCCCCTCGGGCACACGCAGGTTGACCCAACTGAGCGTCTTGCCCGCACCCCCACGCCAAATCTCCTTAAAACCCAAAATCTCCCCGTAGAATTTCATCGAGGCGTCGAACTGCCCCACCATCACACCCACGTGGCTCATCCGCGTGGCAATGCGCGTATCGGGTATAAATTTCCCCTGCTCCCGCCTCGTCCAGCCGTCGGCCAAATACTCCACGATCTCCACGGTGTTCCCGTTCGGATCCTTCACAAAATAGTTTTTATTCCCGATTTTGCCGATGCCCGTCTTCGGCGGCACCGCCACACCCTTCGACTGCAAATAGCGCCGCATCCCTTCCGCATCGTCCGTCTCGACCGCGATGTGATACAGCCGGTCCGTTTCCGGTGAAACTTCGGAGCCGGGAAACAGTTCCACGCTCTGCCGATCGTTGATCTTGATCCACACGAGTTGCTCCTGCGGGTCCTTCCGTGGAATCGAAAACGGCGACTGATAACCGAGGAACCCTTCGTAGAACGCCCGTGCCTTCGCCATGTCGCTCACGTAAAATGCCGCGTGCGAAATCCCCGTAATGCGTGGGCGCTTCGGCGCGTCTTGCGCAATCAGCGGCGTCACAAAAAAGGAGGCAAGGAGGAGCGCTCGGAGTTTCATGGGGAAAATTTCAGAACGTTGGCGGCGTCCGCCCGCCCTACGGATGCACCGCCAACGTCGCGTGAGGCAGACGATTCTCATTCATCAGCGACACAATCTCCTGCGGCTCCAATCCGCGATCCGCGATGAAGAGTTCATCCAGTTCGCCGCGAAACCGTTCCGGCCGGAGCCCGGTCGGTCCGATCCGACAACCCAGCCACACGAGATCCGCGAGCGCTGTATTTTCCGCCATCGCCGGTCCACGCTTTTTTCCGGGAATGATCGTGCTGCTCTCCAACCGTCCGTCCACGTATTGCTTCACCTGGACCGGCACCGTCGGATCTTCGTCCCCCGGCGTGAAACACACCGCGATGTGATGCCAGCGTCCGTCCCGTAGCGTCGTCTGTCCCACCGCTTGGCCGCCGCCGAAATCCGTGCGCAGCGCGCCGATCGGTCCATCGTTGCGGTCGCGGTTCCAATTAATGCCCACGTGCCGGTTGCCGAGTTTCTTGTTCTTCGTGAACCACGTGACCATCGAGTAAGCATCGGACAACGGCGCTTCCTCCGGCACGCGCACCCAAAAAGCAATCGTGTGCGGCGTGTTCCCCGACAGCCCGGGAAACGCCGCCTGCCCGTAGATCTGACCATCGAACCGCAACGCGCGCGCCCGGCGTCCGTCGACTTGCGCCCTCCCGGCCTCTCCTCCGGCCGGTAGGCGCAGCGTGGCATCCCACCCACGGCCCATCAGCTCCGGCGGCCTCGCGCGCGACGCGGCCCCCTCCCAGTGGTCGAATGTCCAGTGCAGGTGCCGCGTCACCAACGCCAGCCGGTCCAGCGCGAGCGGCTCGGTGAGTTGCGCGAACTTCCGCACGCTATCGCTCACCACCGACACGCCCGTCGCCGCGAAACGGCGCGATTCCTTTTCGCGCAACAGAATCGTCGCATACTCCTGCGTCGCCCGCGGTGCCGCCTCGACCTCTCCCTTGAGCACAAAGACTTCCGCCCCGTTCGCATCGGCCACCATCGTAAACTCCGTGCCGAGATCCACCACCCGCACCGCACTGTTGGCGACACTGAATCCGACCGCTTCCGGCGGCACGTTCGTTTTCAATGTGCCGCGCCGCAGCGTTACCTCCCACGCGGAATTGATCTCCAACGCCGCGGCCCCTTCGAGCACGACGCGCGCGCCGGAATCAAACGTCACTTCGGCGCAGCCCGCCGCGAGCTCGAGTTTTTGTCCCTTGCGCACATGCGCCCCGGTCGCGAGCGCACCCGTCACCCACTGCACGTCTTTTACGCCCGTCACGCGCCCCACAAAATCGCTCGGTTGCGCGGTCGATTCCTGGTCGTCGCCCCCTCCACGCTCGCCGAAAAAAAGGCCGATCACCAGCGCGGCCGCCGCCGGCACCACCGCCGTCCACCAGAGCGAAAAACGAAACACCTTCGCCCGTCGCACCGGCGCGTCGGGCGCTTCGGCATGCAACTCCGCCGCATAGCTCAGCAAACTCGCCGACTGCCCGAGCGCCCGCACATAGTGTCGCCGCACCTCGTCCGACTCCTTCAACCAACGCGCCAACCGCGCCCGCTGCGCCTCCGACAACGTTCCGTCGACGACCGCACCGCAGAGTTCGTTCAGTTCCAAAAATTCGGGATCGGTGAGATTCATGCGTTCGCTTCCCGGTTTGTCATTGCGAAGGAGCCGTAGCGACTGCGGCCATCCACCGCGCCTGGTGCGCTCCCCGATGGATTGCCACAGTCGGCAAGCCTCCTTCGCAATGACAAGATGGCGTTCACGCGGCACCTCCGTGCGGCTGCTGATTGGCCAGTTCGTGGGTCACGCAATCATGCAGCAGTTTCCGCAGCCGATTGAGCGCCTTGTAAGCCGCATCCATCGAGCGCCCGCTGCGCTGCGCCGCCTCCGCCACGCCGCTGCCCGGCTCATAACGCGTGAGCACCAACTCGCGGTCGCGCGGTGCGAGTTTTTTGAGACATCTCGCCAACGCCTCATGCCGCTCGTCGAGCTCCCCGGCCATTTCGCCCGCCGTCTGCGCAACTTTCGCCAACACCTCGTCATCGAAGATCACTTTCGAGCGGGCAAATTTTTGCCGCGAGTAACGGATCCGCCACCACGCAATCTGACACGCCCACGCCACAAAATCCGAACCCGGACGGAATTCCTCAAACTTCTCGCAGATCACCAAACTCGTCTCCTGGAGCAAGTCCTCCGCATCATGCCGGTCTGGCACGAGCGTGTAGATGTAGGCGAAGATCTGCCGCTGGTGCCGCGTCATCAGTGCCATCAGCCGCTTGCGGCTGTCGGTCTCGGTCATGGCATCGCGGTTCATCGTGAAAAGGCCTTCGAGCGGATCGCAGGAGCCTCAGTGATTGACCGAGTAACTCACGTAAAATCCACGCCGATCTCCCGCCTTTTTCCCGGTGTCAATGTAGTCCGCTTCGGCCAGGTTCTTCACGTTGAAGCGGACCGAATGGGAAAATTTCGAGTTCGCGGCCCGCACCCGATAGCTCAACCCCATATCGACGACACTGTAACTCGGGAGGGACAACGTCCGGCGACCGTCGTGTGAGAGCGTGAAGCCGCGATTCGGGCTGCTGGCGGGCTCGTTGATGCCGCCGGCAGTCGAATCCGGAAACGTCTGGCCGGTGAACTGGACGCCCGCGTTGAACGCAAGTCCCTTGGCGACGGCGCCGAGGTTGTATTTGAGCGCAAGGCCATAGGTCACAGCCGGGAGCCGCGACGGGCGCCGGCCAACCGAGTCGAGGTCGCGACCATTGGACACGACGCGGGC
>CAMBVX010000447.1 GCA_945871085.1 Opitutus sp. GAS368
CTCAGCCTCGTCGCGAGCGGCGAATCCGAAGGAGCAAAAGTCATCGCCGACGGCCGCGACCTCAAAGTCGCCGACGCCCCGCGCGGTTTCTACCTCGGCGCCACCATCGTCGACGACGTGCAGGCCAACATGACCCTCGCCCGCGAAGAGGTGTTCGGCCCCGTGCTCAACGTCATGCGCATGGACGACCTCGACGCCGCCATCGCCCAAGCCAACGCTTCCGCATTTGGCAACGGCGCCGCGATTTTCACCGCGAGCGGGCGCGCCGCGCGCGAATTTAAACACCGTGTGAAAGCCGGCATGGTCGGCATCAATGTCGGCGTCCCCGCAACCATGGCGATGTTCCCCTTCACCGGCTGGGACGATTCGTTCTACGGCGATCTCCATATCCAGGGCAAAGAAGCCGTGCAGTTTTACACCCAGCAAAAAGTCATTACCACGCGCTGGTTCGGCGGTGAGGTGGGCGACGTATGGAAGAAGTGAGGGAAGAAGTGACGGTGGAGTATATTTTAACCCGGATTTCACGGATCAACACGGATTCATCCCATTGACGAGCGAGCTTGGAGTGTCGGGCCGGCGCTCGCCGCCGGGCTGTCACGTAACGGACATGATCCTCGCAACGGCCTGCCGACCAGCGGCCGCCGTCCACGGTGGATGGCGCGTTCAGGAGACGGCGGAAACTCCCACGGGCGCCGCACTCAAGATTTCGGACGCGGTTTGGTCGCAGGGCGGGGGGGAGTCCCACTCACGCCCTCGAGGATCACGCGCGGTCCGGGAGCGAAGCCGTCTTCGGTGCCGGCTTCGGCGTGGTAGGCACCGGTGCGGCTCGTACCGTCGAGGAAGTTGTAGAGTTCAATCACGCGGGTGAGTTCGAAGATGTCGAAGCGTCCGTCGCGATTCGAATCGCCCGAGTGGAAATTCGTGATCGCGCCGGGCCCGAGGGTAAAGCCGTCTTCCGTGCCCGCCAAGGTGCGATACTCGCCCGTGCGGACGGTGCCGTCGCGGTAGTTGTAGAACTGAATGATCCGCGTGAGCTCAATGAGCCCGATGCGACGGTCTGAATTCGAATCGGACGCATGAAACTCAGGCAGGAGGGTCAGGGTGCGCGCCGGACTGGTGAGGATGTTGGCCCCGCTCGTGATAACGACGTCGTAGGCATCTGCGTCGGCGGGTTGGACGTTGGGGAGTTCGAGCACGGGATTGTGGGACGTAACATTGGTCGACAAGGGTGTCCCATTCTTGCGCCACTGGTAGGTCGGAGCGGGTTTGGCCACCGCCACGACGCCGAAATACGCACGATCATTTTGCACGACGGATTGATTGGCCGCGAGGTAGGTGATGACAGGCGCAATGGTCGCGGGCCGCTGGGCATCGACCTCAAAGAGTTCGAAGAGCGCCGTGCCGAAACTCTCGGAGCCAAGGGGCCGGATCTGCGCCGTGTAGGCACCGGGGGCCAGAGTTCTCAAGAGCGTCGAGTCGAGCGTATCCGTAAACGCACGCACCCCCACTTGAGCATGCGCGGCGAGCGCCACCGGATCGCTGATCGAACTGTCGTCGTTCGAATCAACAAAATTAGGGCCGCGATAAAAGGTGAGATAGGTATCCTGGAGGACGCCCGTCGAGGCACCCAGGGAATCGCCGAGTGCACGGAGCAGGACCGTCTTCTGCAGGGTGCCGTCGATGGTGAACCCGGCGACCACCGTCTTGTCTCCAGAGCCGACGTTGGCCCGCAGGGTGAACATCACGAGACGCGGACGCCCATCGGTGTCGGCGTCGTAGATTTGCAGGAGCCCGGAACCGGCGGCGGCCTCCGCCCCATCAAGCGTCACGGTGTAGGTGCCGGGCGCGAGCGTGACGAGCATCGCGGCGTCTTTGGCACCCTCACCCGTGGCGGTCAGTCCGGGAGTGGCGCCGACCTGGGCGGCGGCTAGCGTAATAGCCGCGGCATTACCGGCGGAGCTCCAGTCATTGTTTTCCGCGATTTGGGAGCCGGCGGCGTTAACCAGCCGGAGTCGAGGATCGAGGACGGAAGGCGAGCGCGGGGGCGCAGCGGCGGGTAGCTGAGCGTCGCCACCGCCGGAAAAAATCGTGACCGTGGCGCGGGTGCCGCCGACTCCGATGAGGAGAACCGACTTCGGCTCCGTACCTTCGACCGTGAAGCTACTGGTAATACTGCCCTTCGCCGGGAGTGCGGCGCTCGCGTAGAAGTTGATGAGGTTGCGGGTGACGACGTCGAACGGCACGGCGACGCTGGGCACCGAGCCACCGGAATTGCTCACAATCACCCGGTAGAGGCCGGCATTGGCCTGCGAGGCGGCCGTGACGGTATAGGTGGTATTGGTGGCACCCGGAAGATCGACGCCGTTACGCTGCCACTGAAACGTCGTGGCTGGGCGACCGCTGGCCGTGACGCTAAACGTGGCCGAACCGCCAAAGACGGCCGATTGCGCGACAGGTGGCACGTTGATCGTGGGTGCGGGAGCCGCGCCCGTGATGGCGATGAGTCCTTGGCGATGGGTGCCGTTGACGTCCAGTGCGTCGCCGGCGAGCAGGAGGCTGCCATCCGGGCGGAGGACCACGGAATTGTGTTCGCTGTAGAGGTCCCCCCCGAGGTTCGCAAAGGTGGTGTCAAGGGTGCCATCGGCGTTGAGGCGGGCGAGGCCTCTGCGGTCCACTCCATTGAATTCGGAAAAGTAACCCGCCGCGATGATCTGGCCGTCGCCCTGCAGCGCGAGGGACGTCACAGTGCCCCCGGAGGACTCCAGCGCAAAGCTCGTGAACCCGGTTCCGGTGTTAAACGTCGTGTCCGGCGAGCCGTCGGCATTAAACCGGCCAATACCCCAGCGGCTGATGCCTTCTTCTCCGTGAAAGCCGAAATGTCCACCAATGATCAATTGTTCGTTCGCTTGGAGCACGAGAGCGCGAACGCCTTGGCCGACGAAGCCGACCGGACTCGCGAGGGTCGGATCCAGCACACCATTCTGGTGGAGGCGGATCAGGCCGGGGACACTGGCGGTGTTGTAGACGTAGAAACCGCCGCCCACGACGATCTTGTCGTCTCGCTGCACGATGATCGCATGGGGCGTCACGTCTAGCCCCGTCCCGCTGAGGAAGGAGGTGTCGACGGTGCCGTCGGCCAGGAGGCGGACGAGGCGCGCGCTGATGGTGCGTCCATCAAGCGTGGTGAAATCACCGCCGACGATGATCTTGCCGTCCGCTTGGAGGGTGAGGGTCGTGACCGTGGCGTTGAAACCCTCGCCAATTTTGAATGTGGCGTCGCGCGTGCCATCGGCGTTGAGGCGCAGGAGGCGGCCGGCGCCGACCAAGGAGTTGTCGGTGCCGTAATCGGTGAATTCACCGCCGACGAGAATCTTGCCGTCGCCTTGCACGGTGATCGCGAGCACGGAACCATACAGGGGACTCTGCGCGGCCGGGAACGTGAGATCATTGGACCCATCGGCGTCGAGGCGGGCGAGATTTTGGATAAGCCGCCCACCGATACGGGAAAAACTTCCGCCGACGAGCCACTTGCCATCCGGCGCGGGGACCATCGTGCGGACCGTGCCTTGCAACGAACCCCAGCGAATGACCTGCGATGCGGTGAGCGCACCGGCGCTATCAAAGCGAGCGAACTGAGCACGGGGGGAAAAGCTGGCGTAGCCTGCAGTATAATACGCATCAAAATTGCCCACGACCAAAAGGTGATCGCCGCTCCCTATGGCCAAGCCCTCCGGGCTGCCACCAAGAATGAAACTACGGTCGAGCACCCCCGTTGGTGAAAGACGCACCACCGAACCGTTGATCCGATCAAAACTGCTGAAGTATCCCGCGACATAAACACTTCCGTCCGATTGCCGCACGAGTCGGGTGACGGTGGAATTCGCGCCACCGTCGGCTGAAACACGATACGTTGGGTCAGGCGAACCGTCGGCATTGAGTCCGACGAGATTGCCCACGGAAACCCCGCCAAAACTGTTGAACGAACCGGCGAGGACCATCTTCCCGTCGGGATGAATTACGAGGGCCCGAACGCTCGACTCACTGTCAAAGGAATTCACCGGAAACCCGGTGAGCGGAAAGCGGGTGCCGTCGGCATTGAGCGCGACGAGGTGGTTGGCCGAAGTGGCATTGAACTGGGTGAAACTGCCGACCGCATAGATCCGCCCGTCGGAGTGCACCGCAAGGGAATGAACGGTGCCGTTCAGGCCGCCCAGCAACGCGTCGCGAAATGCGGTGTCGACCGTGCCGTCGGAATTCAGGCGAACGAGGCGGGTGACGCTCGCGCCGCCAAAGGAGGTAATGTTGCCGCCGATGAGAATTTTTTGATCGTCTTGAATGGCCACAGTGTAGAGCGAATTGAAGGTGCCCGAGCCGCTGCCCGAGATGAACGTGGTGTCGAGCGTGCCGTTGGCGTTGAGCCGGGCGATATGGTTGCATTCGACACTGTTCACCCGGTGGAAATCTCCGACGATCACCAGCTTGCCATCTGCCTGGCGGGCCAGGGCGTTGATATTGCCTTCGGAAATTTCGGGCGCGAAGGCGGGGTCGATCACACCGGCGGCACTAAAACGCGCTAGGCCGAAGCGAAACACCCCATCCACGCTGCTGAAATTGCCCGCCACATAGTAGGAGCCATCGGGCTGAACAAGGAGTTGCCTCGGCTGACCGTAGCCGTCCCCGCCTGATTCAAAAATCGCAGGGAACGCCCGGTCGGCGACGAGCGGGCTTTGCACCGAGCCGGCTCCCGTGACGGATATCCGCCCGGCCGCGGACCGGGTGACCGAGAGCCCATTACCCACCAGCACGTCGTAAAGCCCGGTGTCGCCCAGATTGGCGACGGGGATGGTAAACGTAGCCGTGCTGGCACCCGCCAGCGGTGCACCGAGTTTGCGCCACTGATAGTTCGTCGCACCGGCCGCCGCGATGGAGAGCGTCGCGCTGGCGCCCGCCGAAACGGAAATGGCCGCCGGCTGACCGATGATCGTGGGTGCGACACCGGTGCCGGTGAGCGGTGCGGAGCTGCTCGTAACCGTCCCAAAAATATTCGCCACGCGGACGCTGTAAGCACCGACATTGGCCAGTTGCGCGGACGGAATCGTGAACGCGGCGCCGGTGGCTCCGGGCAGTAAAATCCCATCCTTGAGCCACTGGTAGGTAAGGTTCGCGCCGGTCGCGACGACGTTGAAGGTCGCGCTGGCGCCAACGGCCGCCATCTGCGTCGCCGGCGGAGTCGAGATGGTCGGCACGGGCGCCGCTTCGAGCCGAGCAAGCCCGGGCAAAGTGCGGTCGGGGAAAGTAAACTCCTCGCCGCCGAGCAGGAGTGCACCAGTCGCGGTGGGCTGGATCAGCGTGGGGGCGGAAGCGAAGCCGGGCACGACAAAGGCCGTTTCGAGGACACCCGTGGCCGAAAGGCGGGCGAGATGCGGAAGCTCGGTCGCGTAGTTGTAATAGCCGAAACGGGTGAAATCACCGGCGACCACAATCCGGCCGTCAGACTGGAGGTGGAGCGCCGTGAAGTTGGAGTTGGTCTCAAAAGCAGCGAAGGTGGTATCCCGGCTGCCATCGTCATTAAA
>CAMBVX010000448.1 GCA_945871085.1 Opitutus sp. GAS368
CGGTCGCGATGTCGCGTCATGAAGTCGACGAGATGCCGGTGCATCAGGTCTGGCATGTATTCCTTGTCGTGCAGGGGGCGCTTCTCACCGTTGACCACGTAGGTCTTCACTTTTTCCTGCGTGTTCCAGTAGGCGCCGCTGCCGGCATAGCGCAGGTAATCGTCGAATCCAAAGTCGGACGGCTGCAGCGAGAACTGGCTCCACTTGCCGATCATCGTCGAGACGTAGCCCGCTGGCTTGAGCACGGAGGGGATCAGCTTTTCGTTTTTCGGCGAGATTTCGCCGACCGCGTCCTGATTGCTGCCGCCCGTGCGGAAGCCGTAGCGGCCGGTGAGAATCTGCGCGCGCGACGGTCCGCAGAGGGAAATCGTGTAAGCGTGCGTGTAACGCGTGCCGCTGCGCGCGAGGGCGTCGATGTTCGGCGTCTTGTAGTGGTCGGCGCCGTAGCAGCCGACTTCGCCGATCCCGTAGTCGTCGGCGAGGATGAAGATGATGTTGGGACGATCCGCGGCGACGGCCGCAGGTGCGGTGAGCAGTCCGAGGCAGGCGGCCCAAAGCGTGAACGTGAGCGCTGGAACGAGCGAAGTTTTCATTGGGCGAAAAGTGGCGAGGGTTATTTGGGCGTGGCAGCGGCTTTTTTTGCGGCGGCATCGGCCTTGATGGCCGAAGCGATGGGCCAAGGCAACACACCGACGCGTTTCGCCCAACCGTCATACTGCGCCGCCATCTCGCGGACCCGTTTCGGATGTTGGGGGGCGAGGTCGCGCTGCTCGGCGCGATCCGCCGCGAGGTCATAGAGCTCCCAGCCGTCGGGAAATTTCGCCACGAGCTTCCACGCGCCAACGCGCACGGCGCGGTTGCCCTCGTGCTCCCAAAACAGCGGACGGTCGGCCACCGGCGCGCGGCCGTTCATCGCCGCGCGGAGGCTCACACCTTCGAGCGGGTGGATCTTCTGGCCGGAAAACTCCGTCGGGTATTTTGCGCCGGCTACGTCCACGCACGTGGCCATCAGATCGGTCAATTGCCCGGGCTGAGCTTCGATCCGGCCGCGCCGCGCCGCGGGCACGCCGGCCGGCCAGTGCACGATGAGCGGGGTCGCGATGCCACCCTCGTGGACCCAGTGCTTGTATTCGCGGAAGGGGGTGTTGCTGACATTGGCCCAGTCGCGGCCGTAGGCGACGTAGGTATCGGCCGGTCCCGGCATCACGCCGTAGCCGCTGCGCACAGGCCAACCGTCGCGCGTCTGCGCCGGGAGAAAACCATATTGCTTCGCGTCGGGCGCGAGCGGCGGGAGCGAAGGCTTAGCCGCACGGGGCGTGAACGGGCCTTCGCGGCCGTTGGTTTCCGCGCACGCGCCGTTGTCCTGCAGGTAGAGAATCACGGTGTTGTCGAGTTGTCCGGTGGCCTTCAGCGCCGCGACGATGCGGCCGATGCCTTCGTCCATCGACGTGAGCATCGCGGCGTAAACCTCCATGCAGCGCGCCTCGAAGGCCTTGTTCTCCACTTTGTCCCAATCGCCTGACGTCGGCGCGAAACCCCACGTGGCGTCGGCCACGCCGAGTTGTTTCTGTTTCGCCCAACGCGCGGCGCGGATGGCGGCGTAGCCGGCGTCGTAGCGGCCCTTTTGTTTCGCGATGTCGCGCTCCCGCGCGTGCATCGGCCAGTGCGGCGCGGTGTAGGGCACGTAGAGAAAAAACGGCGAGCGGGCGTGGTCGCGCGCGTGCTCGCGGATGAACTTGGTCGCGTGATCGCTGATCGCGTCGGTATAGTAATACTCGGCCGGGCGATACTCGGGATCGTTGGCGACGGTGAGGAGGGAGTTGTCGCGCACAAGGGAGCCGGGGTCCCAAAAACTGCCGGCACCTTGGATCGTGCCGTAGTAGCGGTCGAAGCCGCGCTGGAGCGGCCAGTTGTCGCGCTTCGTCTGCGCTTCGGCGCTGTAGCCGGGCGTGAGGTGCCACTTGCCCGCGATGTAGTTGCGGTAGCCGGCGGGCTTGAGGGCTTCGGCCATCGTCACGCTGCGACGGCTGAGTTCGCCGCGATACGAGTCGACGCCGTCGTCGTTCAACATGTGGCCAATGCCCGCCTGGTGCGGGTGGAGTCCGGTGAGGAGCGAGGCGCGCGTGGGACAGCAGCGGGCGGAATTGTAGAAGTTCGTGAAGCGCAGGCCGCCGGCGGCGAGCGCATCGAGATTCGGCGTGGCGATCTCGCCGCCGAAGCAGCCGATGTCGGAGTAGCCCACATCGTCGGCGAGGATGAGGACGATGTTGGGGCGCTCGGCGGCGCGACCTGCGGTGCCAGCGATCACGAGCAACGCGAGGCGGAACAGTTGCAGGTTCATGCGAAGAAGCGGGAGAGCGGAGGGTCAGAACCGCCCGTTGACTCCGAAGGTGATCGCGGTGCCGGGGAGGTTGGTGCTCGCCATCTGATCGCGGATGCCGCGGTAGAAGACCTCAGGGTTGTTGTAGAGGTTCGACACGTCGCAGGTGAGGTTGAGCGACGGGCGCACCTGATAGGCAAGGCCGAGATTCGTGATCGTGCGCTTCAGGCGATAGAGGTTCCGGCCGACACTCGCGGCAGTGAAACTCGTGATGTAGTCGCCAGTATAGTTGATAGCGTAGCGCACACTAAAACCGCGGTAGTGCCACGAGGCGTTGACGTTGCCAGTGCGCGGGATGAACCCGGGAACTTCACTAGTGCTGCGGGAAACCGTGCCGCCAAAATTACCCGCGGTCTCGATCGACGTATAGTTACCCCCGACCCGGAAGCCCTTCAGCAGGCCGGGCAGAAACGTGAACTGTTGCTGGTAGCTGAGCTCCCAGCCTTTCACCGTCGCCGTGCCGGCATTGGCCGTGGTTAGTTGCGTGAAACCAGCATATTCGCCATTGAAGCCGTTGTTGGCTCCGGTGCCGATGGTGCCGGTGTTGATGCCCGAGATGATATAATCCTCGATCGATTTGTGGAACCAGCTGACGGAAAAATTCCCCACGGGCTCGAAGTAGTAGTCGAGCGTGGCGTCCCAATTCGAGGTCGTTTGCGGCAGCAAACTGGGGTTGCTGATCGTGAGCGTTTGCGCGGCTTCACTCGCCGTCTCGTTGGGCCGCAAGTTCGAGAGCGGCGGCCGGCCGAAACCCGTCGACCAGCTCAGTCGCGCTTTCAAATTGGACGTGAGATTCTGGGTCACGTGGATGCTCGGGAATGATTTGGTGTAGTTGCCGGACAAGTCCCGGCGGTTTCCGGCGTAGTCACGTTGCGCCGCGCCGACGGGATCGGCGACTTGCTGCGCGGCCGTGCTGAGGACTCTCGCCCGCACATAGCCGGAGCTTTCCGTCTCGGTTTTTTCGGAGCGCACGCCGGCGATCAGGCCCGTGCGGCCGAGTTTAGCATCGGTCATGAGGTAAGCGGAGGTAACTTTCTCGCTCACATTGGAAGAGCCGATGTAGCGGTTTTGTTCGAAGAAGTAGCGGTCCTCGCTCCAGAGCGACGGAGTCACGGGCACGCGTTCGTTGATGAACGTGGAGGCCTCCCATTGCGGAATGCGACGACCCGTCTTGCGCTCGTCATACATGCGCAGCGAGCTGTCCGCGGGCAGCGCGGTCGTGCCAATGTAGTTCCACCGCCGGCCCCGGTTGTTGTCCGCGGCGGAATTCTCGCGCCATTGCGCGCCGGTCTTTAGATCCGCCTTGAGCGCGGAAATCGGCAGCGCGTAGCGTGCGTTGAAATGGAGTTCCTGCGCGGCGCGGTCGTTGTCGGCGTTCGCATTGGTGAGGCCGTTGGGCGCGGGGCGGTAGTTCGCGGGATTGGTGATGTCGGGGCCCTCCGTCTGGATGAAGCGCGGGTGGAGGTCGGACTCCCGGCGGTCGAGAATCCAGCCGACATTGCTGATGCGATTGATGAGCACGGCGCCCTTGCCGTTGCCGCGGTTCACATTGGAACGATTGGCGGCGGCCTTGTAGTCGAGCTGCAGCCGGCCGAAGGTTTGTTCCGCCCCGAGGTCGAAGCCGCGGGCGCGCACGAAGACGTTGTTCGGGCCCGTCATCGTGAGATCGATGATGGAATTGGGCGTCGCGCGCACCTGCGTGAAGCGATCCGTGTAGCCGGGCAGAATTCCCGCCGTGCCGGTGGTGCCGACCGTCTGACTTGTGAAGGCCCGCGTCTCGTAGCGGCGGCGAAACTTTTCGTTGTTGTCGACGGCAAAGGTGTTGAGCGTGAGCTTCGTCGTGGGCGAGAGGCGGTATTCGAGTTTCACGTTCGCGCTGGCCTGGTAGTGCGGGTTGTAGGTGTCGGTCGTGCGATAGTCCCAGACGTAAGCGGGCGTGTTGGTGGTGTTTTGGAAATCGCGGTTGGTGATGAACCACGCGGTGGCGTGTTCGCTATAAAACAAGTTCACGGCCACACCGAGATTCCGCTCGCCGCCGAAGACATCGAAGATCTCCTGATAGCCGAGGTTCACGAGCGGATGCGAGCGGTGCCCGTCGATCAGTGGGACCTGCTGCGTGAAGGTCGGCTGCAGGCGGCCCGAGAGATTGTAGGTGATGCGCCGCTTTTCCTTCATGCTCAGCGGCGAGCGGCTCTTGAGGTTGATGGTGCCGCCGAGCGAATCCGGGCTGCGATCGGGCATGTGCCCCTTGGTGAGTTCAATTTGGTCGAACATCGCGCTCGCGTAGACGTTGATCTGGGTCGCGCGGCCCAGGCCGTCGTCGCGGCTCGTGAGGAGCACACCGTCCATCGTGACGGTGTTCAGGCCCGGACCCATCCCGCGCACGGTGAACGCGGTGACGATGCCGGACTCGTTCGGCACGGCGGCGACTCCGGGCAGATTGATCGCGACTTCGCTCGCGCTCATGTTCGGGAGGTTGCCGAACGAATCCATTGCCGCGACGTTCTTGAGATTGGGGGCATTGCGCTGCGCGGTGATCGCCGCGGCGCCGCCTTCCCGTTCGCCGGACACCTTGAAACCCTCGAGCCGGTAGATGCTCGTCGTAAGATCGAAGTTCTGCACGGCACGCTCCCCCGCGCCAACCGTCACGGGACGGCGCAGGGTATCGAGACCGATGTAGGAGACGACGACCTCGTGCGTGCCCGCCGGCACGCCAGTTAACACGTAGCGACCGGTGTTGTCGGCGAGCGTGCTGAGGCCGAGTGCCACGATCTCGACGCGGCTGCCCTCGAGGAGATTGGTGGTCGCAGCGTTGCTCACCGAACCGGTAATCGTGCCGGTCGCGGCGGCATCGGCAGCGCGGCTGGACGCGAAACCAGCGAGCGCGACGAGGAGAGCTGCACAAAAATGAACGCAGGGAAGGACGGATTTCATGGGGTGTTTGATCATGTCGAACAGAGCGGGGTTGGGGCAAGCGGCGGACGAACTTGGACCACGGTCCGCAGTTCAAATGGTCTGGGCAAACTTTACCAGTGACCGCCAGCGCCGTCTTTGGCTCGCCACGCCGTTCTTTTGTCCAATCGTGAAATCAGCCCGCCTACGCCCCCCGTCACCCTTTTTCCGCCCCGTCGTTCCCGCCATGCCCCTGCTGACCCGAGACGTTGAGCC
>CAMBVX010000449.1 GCA_945871085.1 Opitutus sp. GAS368
GGCGGCGGCTAAAAAAGAAAAAACCGCCGCCGCCACGGCTGCCGCGGCTGCCGCCGTCGTGCCGGAGGAACGCGCGCAGGTTCTGCTTGAGCGCGTCGTCACGATCTACGCGCAGGCGTTCGCTGAGACGAACGTCGGCCGCGACTACCTCGCGGCGCGCGGCCTCGCCGATCTCGGCTTGCTCACGCGGCAGCGCGCCGGCTTCGCCGACGGCCGCCTCGCGAAACTCTTGCCCACCACCGGCAACGTCCGCGCCGAACTGCGCGCGCTCGGCGTCTTGCTCGACGGCGACGGCGAGCGCTTCGCCGGTTGCGTCGTGTTCCCGGTGTGCGACGACGCGGGGCGCATCGTGACGCTTTACGGCCGCTCTACGGCCACGGCGGCGGGAGCCGAGGGCAAACGTCACGTCTATCTGCCGGACCGCCCTAAAACGCTGTGGAATGCCTCCGTCTTAAAATCGTCGCCGCACGTCGTCGCCGTCGAATCGGTCCTCGATGCGCTCAGCGTCGAGACGGCCGGCGTCGGCAACGTCGTCGCGCTCCAGGGCACCAATGGTCTGAGCGAGACCGATCTCGCCACGCTGCGCGCTCAGGGCGCGCAACGCGTGACGCTGTTCCTCGACGGCGACGCCGCCGGCCGCGCCGGCACGGAGCGGCTAAAAGAAAAACTCCACGGTGAAAACATCGCCGTCGATGCCGTCGCGCTGCCCGAGGGCGAAGACCCGAATTCCTTCCTCGTGAAACACGGCGCGGCGGCGCTCGCCGCGCTCCTCGCGCCGCGTGCAACGCCGTCGGCGTCGCCGAGCCCCGCGTCGTCGTCTGCGGCGCCGGCACCCGGCACGGCTGCGCCGGCGCCGGGCGGCCTCGCGCTCACGTTTGGCCTGCGGCGCTACGATGTGCGCGGCCTCGAAAAAACCGCGCGCACGCTCAAGGCGACGGTGCGCGTGGAGCGCGCCGGCAAGCTGCACGTGGACACCCTCGATCTCTACTCGGCGCGCGCGCGCCGCCAGCTCGCGCTCGATCTCGTGCGCATCCTCGAGGAAGCGGCCGACACGATCGACGCCGACCTCATCAAACTCCTCACGGCCTGCGAGACGCACGCCGATCGCGCCGCCGACGGCAGCGCGCCCGACGCCGGCACGGTCGCCGTCGCCCTCACCGAGGCCGACCGCCGCGACGGCGAAACCTTCGGCCGCGATCCCAAGTTGATCGACGCGATCCTCGCCGATTACGCGCTGCTGGGCCTCGTCGGCGAGCGTGCCAACAGCCTCCTCGGTTACCTCACGATGACCTCGCGCAAACTCCCTCGGCCCATCGCCGTCCTCAACCTCGCCAGCTCCGGCGCGGGCAAGACGACGCAGCAGGACACGACGCTGCGCCTCTGTCCGTCCGAGGACTTGATCAAGCTCACGTCGCTCTCGGGCAAGGCGCTGTTTTACAAGGAACGCTCGTCGCTCAAAAACAAAGTCCTCGCCCTCGAAGAAGGCGACGGCGTGCAAGACGCGATGTATGCGCTGCGCAACTTGATCAGCGCCGGCGAACTCATCACCGAGTCCACGATCAAAGACCCGGCCAGCGGCAAGCTCGTGACGATGACGAACAAGGTCGAAGGACCGACGGCGGTGTTTCTCACGACGACGAATCCCGAAATCGATCCCGAGACGAAGTCGCGCTTCTTCGTGACGAGCGTCGACGAGTCGAGGGCGCAGACGCAGGCGATCCTCGCGAGCCAGCGCCACCGCCAGACGCTCGCCGGGCTGACGGCGGAGGCGGCGACGGTCGCGCTCGTGAAAAAGCATCACGCCTTCCAGCGGCTGCTCCGGCCGCTGCGCGTCGTGAACAACTACGCCGACCAGCTCAGCTACGGCGACGACCGGCTGCCCGGTCGCCGCGATCAGCCGAAATACCTCCGGCTCATCGAGGCCATCGCGTTCCTCCGGCAGCTGCAGAAGCCGCAAAAAACGCTGTCCACGGGTCAGCCCTACGTTGAGGTTGACCGCGACGACATCCGCCTCGCGAACGACCTCGCCAACGAGCTGCTGGGCCACTCGCTCGACGAACTCTCGCGCCCCGGCTTCGAACTCCTCCAGCTCCTGGACAAGATGCGGGCCGAGTGGGTCAAAACCGTCGCCACGAAACCCAAGCAGGCCCACGCCCTCGAGGATTTTTCTTTTAGCCGCCGCCAGGTCCGCGAATTTGCCGGGTGGGCGCACGCGCGCGTTTACCGCTACCTGCGCGAGCTGGTGGAACTCGAATACGTCGTGCTGGAGGGCGGCCGGCACGGCGTCCTGCACCGCTACGCGCTCGCGTGGGACGGCGCCGGCCGCGACGGCAAAAAGTTCCTGCTCGGCTTGAAGTCGCCCGACGACCTCCGGTCGGCGAGCTGACTGTTGCACCACTGTTACAGCACTGTTGCACCGCTGTTTCACTCGTGAAAACCACGCCCAAGCCGCTGGAGAAAGCAAAGTTGAAGCAGAACCCTTTCACTTTGGGGGAGGCTAAGATCAAGCGTGGGTTGGGCGGTCGTAGTAGACCGGCCGTAGTTGACGAGGCGGCGGAGTGGCTCGCGACCCTGCTCGCGCAGGGCGCGAGCCCGCGGACGTGCGCGGTGTATCGGAACGCCCTTGACGCGCTCGGCGCGCACCTCGGCGACGCCGTGCGCGCGGCCGACATCACGGCCGACGATTTGGTCGCGTGGCGCGGCGCGCTCGCCGCGCGCGGTCTCGCCGCCGCCACGCTCGACGTTTACCTGCGCGCCGTGCGCACGTGGTTCGGCTGGTTGGAAGAGCGCGGCGCGCTCTTCCTCAATCCGGCCGCCGGCCTCGTGCTCCCGAAAGTCACGCGGCGCTTGCTGCCCGTGCCGGGCGCGGCCGAGCTGCGCCGGCTCCTCGCCGCGCCGAACGCCGCGACGCCCTTCGGCGTGCGCGACCGCGCCTTGCTCGAAACCGCCTACGCCACCGGCGCGCGCCGTGAAGAACTCGTTTCCCTCGACGCGACCGCCGTCGACCTCGTCAACGGCACGGTGCGCGTCGTCGGCAAAGGCCGCCGCGAGCGCGTGCTCCCGCTCACGCGCCCCGCCGTCGCGTGGCTCAACCGCTACACGACCCGCGCGCGGCCGACGTTGCTCAAAGGCCAGCTCGACGAGCCCGCGCTGTGGATCGACCTCCACGGCGCGCGGCTCTCGCCGCACGGCCTCGATTGCATCGTGAAAAAACACGCCACGGCCGCGCAGCTGCGCGGCGTCACGCCGCACACGCTGCGCCGCGCGTGCGCGACGCACCTCCTGCAGGGCGGCGCGCACGTCGTCTTCGTGCAACAACTCCTCGGGCACGCCACGTTGCGCCACCTCGCGCACTACCTGCGGATGACCATCGCCGAACTGAAAGCCACGCACGCGCGCAGCAAACCCGGCCAGTGACCCGCCGCGCTCACTCTCCCTTTCACTCTCCCTTTCACTCGTGAAGACCCTCGATGCCTGGCTCGCCGATTCCCTCGACCACGGCCGCGCCCTCGGCCGCAGCCCGGTGCACCTGCGCGTGACGCGCTTCCAGTCGCTCGTGTTCCTGCGCTGGCTGCGCGACGCGCACCAGGTGACTACCGCCGACCGCCTGCGCCGCGAACACCTCGACGCTTGGACGAAACACCTCGCCGCGCGCCGCACGACGCGCGGCCTGCCGCTCAAACCCGCGAGCGTGAACAAGCAAATCGAGACCGTGCGCGGCTTCCTCCAGTGGCTCGCCGTGCGCGGCGTCGTGCCGGCGGCGCTCCCCGCCGCGCTCGTCTACGTGCGCGCGCCGCAGCTCTTGCCGACCAGTGTCCTCCCACACGCGCAGGTTAAAAAACTCTCGGCGAAGATCGACACGACCAGCGCCGAGGGCCTGCGCGACCACGCGCTGGTCGAGTTGCTTTACTCCACCGGCATCCGCGCCGCCGAGTTGCTTGGCCTCGACGTCGCCGACGTCGATCTCGCCCACGCGACCGCGATCGTCACCGGCAAAGGCAACAAGCAACGCGCCGTCCCCGTCGGCAAAACGGCGCTGCGCCTCGTGACGAGCTACCTGCGCGGCGTGCGCCCGTTCCTCGTGCGCGACGCCGCCGAACGCGCGCTGTGGCTCACGCGTGCGGGGCAACGCCTGCCCTATCACACGCTCTTGAAACGCGTGCGTCTGCACGGCGAGCGCCTCGCGCTGCCGGTCGCGGTCACGCCGCACACCTTCCGCCGCAGTTGCACGACGGAACTCATCCGCGGCGGCGCGAACCTCTGGCACGTCAAAGAACTCCTCGGCCACGAGCACCTCGACACGTTGCAGCACTACGCGAAGCTCACCATCGCCGATCTCAAGAAAACCCACGCGAAGTGTCACCCGCGCGAACGCGAGAGTTGAACTGCACGCGCCCCCGCCTATGTTCCCGCCCATGAGCCTGATTGAAATCCTCGACGAGTTGCCGCGCCTCACGCACGAGGAGCGCCGCCTGCTGTGCCGTCGTGCGCTCGCCGTCGACGAGGCCGACGACATCGCCGCCCTCGAACACACCGCCGCCGAAGGCTTCGCGCTGCTCGACCGGATGGAAGCGGAGGACGCTGCACGTGGCAAAAGCGGGTGAAGTCTGGATGATCGACCTCGGCATGATCGCCAAAGTGCGCCCGTGCCTGCTCCTCACGGACTATCCGGCCGACGACGAACTCGCGCTCGTCACGGTGCTGCCGCACACGACCGCGCTGCGCGGCCAGCGCTGGGAACTCGCGCTCCCGAAATCTTTCCTCAAGCCCGGCGCGTTCCACCTGCAACAGGTGCAGTCCGTGTCCGTCTCCCGCTTGGAACGTCGCCTCGGCGTGCTGACCGCCGAAGAGTGGCGCACCGTCCAAGACCGCCTTGCCGACTTCCTCGGCCTGTAGCCGGTTTTTCTTTTAGCCGCCCATGCCCGCCCTCGCTCCCATGCGCTCTCGTCACCGCCCACGCTCGCGCGTGGGCGCGGTCGCGCCCGGTCGCAGTTACGGGGCGGGAAAAGCGCAGATCCCGCGAGGGGGCAGGGCAGTATCTGGCCGCAGATACTATGACGCGAAACAGGGGAGGTTTGTGGGCAGGGACACCATTGAGGAAAAAGGAGGAAGGAACCTGTATGCCTTCGCCCGGAACAACGCGATCAACGTATATGATTTGCTCGGCATGCTGCCGGTGATGATGGCCCCGTTCGTCGTGAAGGAGGATCGCATCCGGGATGACGTATTTTTTCTTTACGCGGATGGTGGCGGCGGTGGAGGTAAATTCTCCTTCGATTTCGGAAGCGGCGGCGGCGGAAGCATAGACAAGGATCGGATTCAAAAGGATATTGATCGTCAGATCTATCGCGCAACCCACGGTTGCGACGGGCTGGCCTACGCTATTAACAAGGCGCAGGCGGCCGTAGCCTCCTACAGCGACACAGCGGCTCCGCCGGAATCGCATCGTGCTTTGGGTGATGAACTGAGCAAACTTCCGCAGCCTATCCTCGACAAGATGAATACCGCAGGCGGTCTCTCGATTTCTGTCTTTGT
>CAMBVX010000450.1 GCA_945871085.1 Opitutus sp. GAS368
TTTCAGCGTTCCGAACGCTCATGGTTGCGCGGAGTCACCGTCCGCGGCGGCATCAACAATGTGTTCGACGCCGAGCCGCCGCCGGCCGCGCTGGCCTCGTCTTATCAGGTCGGTACCGCCGATCCTCGCGGCCGCCAGTTCACCTTGGAAATCAGCCGTCAATTTTGAGGCACCTGTTCCCAAAGCCATGACCCCGTGCACCGGTTTGCGGAATTGTAACACGGCTGGGCCTCGCGTGGGCCCATGCAGCCTTGGCACGATACAGCACATGAACTTTGGCCTTCGCAGTCTGCTGTTCGGATTGGTCTTTGCGAGCGGTGCGTGGGCTTCCGAACCGAGCGCAGTCACCGAAGCGCGCTGGTGGAAGGGCAATCTCCACACCCACACACTGTGGTCGGACGGCGACGGGTTTCCCGAGATGATCGTCGAGTGGTATCGGAACGCGGGCTACCACTTCCTCGCTCTCTCGGATCACAATATCCTCAGTCAAGGGCAGCGCTGGATGACGCTCGCGGCGGTCACTGCAAAAGCGAAGGGCGAGCCGTGGCGCGGTGCGGCGTATGTGCCGCGCGATGCCTACGCGGACTACTTGAAACGATTCGGTCCGAACTGGGTGGAAACGCGCCCGGGTCGCGAACCGGGCAGCGTGGAAGTGCGGCTCAAGCCCTTCGACGAATACCGGTCGCTCTTCGACGCGGCCGGGAAATTTCTGCTCGTTCAGTCCGAAGAGATCACGCACCAAGCCGCCGACAAGCGCGCGATCCACATGAACGCGACGAATCTCATGGAGCTCATCAAGCCCCGCGACGGCGCCACGGTGCGCGACGTGATGAACGCGCACCTGACCGCCGTGGAGGAATTGGCCACGCGCACCGGACGCGAGATCATGGTGCATGTGAACCATCCGAACTACAAATGGGGAGTGACCGCCGAGGATCTCGCGGCCGTGGTGCGCGAACAGTTTTTCGAGGTCTGGAACGGCGTCGATAACGACAACGACCCGGGCGATGCGCACCATCCCTCGACTGATGAAATTTGGGACATCGCGAACACCCTGCGCCTCGTGGGCCTGAAGGCGCCGCCGCTTTACGCTTTGGCGACGGATGATTCGCACGACTATCAGGGCAACAAGACTCGCTCTCCCTCGGGCCGGGCTTGGGTGATGGTGCGGGCGCATCATCTCACGCCTGAGTCGCTGATCCGCGCGATGCGTGCGGGCGATTTCTACGCCACGTCCGGCGTCACGCTCGACGACGTGCGTTTTGACGAAAAGGCGCGGCGGCTTTCGCTGACGATCCGGGCGGAGGGCGCGGAGACGTTTGTCACGCGGTTCATCGGCACGCGGCGGGGCGTGAAAATTGAAGGCCAGCCCCGACGCGATGCGCAGGGCAAGGTTGTCGAGACGACGCTCGATTATCGGGCCGGCAGCGGGCCGCAGATCGGCGAAGTGCTGGCCGAGGTGAAGGGCCTGACGCCGTCGTTCACCCTGAGAGGCGACGAACTTTATGTGCGCGCGGTCGTCACCTCGAGCGGCACGCCGGCGGTGCCGAGCGTCGAAGGCGAATTCAAACGCGCGTGGACCCAACCCGTCGGCTGGAGCGTGCCCGCGATGCGCTGAGGCCGCGCGAGAATATTCTTTCCCCATTCACCCTCCACGTTCCCCGTAGCTTCACACTCATGAGTAAAATCAAACTGGCAGTATTCGATCTCTCCGGCACCACGATCCAAGACGACATCGGCGTGCGCGACAGCCTCTACGAGGCGGCGGTGGAGTTTAAGTTGGAGACGACCGCGGACGAAATTCTCCTGCACATGGGGACGAACAAGATTCACCTCTACCAGTTTCTCATCGCCCGCGCGCGCGGCCAGGCGATCACGATCCGCGACTTTGAAAAGCCGCAGGACGCTGAAACCGTGGAGCTGGCGACGAAGGTGTTTCACCGCTACGAGGAAATCATGATTGCGCGCTATCGCCGGGGCGTGACGGAAATTCCCGGTGCAGAGGACACGTTTCGCTGGTGCCACGCGCACGGCATCAAAGTCGCGACCAACACCGGTTTTCACCGCCAAATCACCGAGACAATCATGGAGAGCCTCGGCTGGCTGCGCGATGGCCTCGTCGACATCTCGGTCGATGTGGAGCACTCGCCGGGGCATCGCGGGCGGCCCGCGCCGTTCATGATTTTTCACGCGATGGCGCAGCTCGACATCCAGAGCGTCGCCGAGGTCATCAAGGTCGGCGACACGCCGGCCGACATGCTCGAAGGCACCAACGCAGGCTGCCGCGGAGTGATCGGGGTTTTGACGGGCTCGCGGCCGGTGGCGGCGTGGGGCAAGTATCGCCACACGCACGTGATTCCGAGTGTCGCCGAGTTGCCGGAGTTGATCGAAACGGAGTTTAACTGAGCCCGATGAAGACGAGCCGCATTGCCATCTTCCACGCGAAAGACCTGCCGTTTACCTATGAGACCGTGGCGGTGCCCGCGCTGCGGCCCGGCGAACTGCTCGTGCGCAACGAGTATACGACGCTCTGTCGCAGCGACCTGAACACCTACGCCGGGAAACGCATCGAGAAGACCCCCACGATTCTCGGTCATGAGATCGTCGGTACCATCGAGGAGCTTGGACCGGATGCCCCCGCCGTGGATAGTCGAGGCGTACCGCTCCGACCCGGCGACCGGGTGACGTGGGCGATCTACGCGTCGGACCCCTGTTCGTGTCTCGCCCGGCGGGGTATTCCGCAGAAGGGCGAGGATCTGTTCAAATACGGCCACGAGCGCATCACGCCCGCGAGCAACCTGCACGGCGGCCTGAGCGAATATTGCGTGCTGCGGAAACATACGCCGGTCATTCGCATCGACGCGGCGATTCCGCTCCCGGTGATCGCGTTGATCAATTGTTCCGTGGCCACCGTCGCCGGAGCGCTGCGCCTGGCAGGCGAGGTGCGCGACCGACATGTGCTGATTGCCGGGGCCGGCATGCTGGGCATCATCGCGTGCGCCATGTGCCACAGCGCGGGCGCAAAGTGCGTAACGGCCGTGGATATCGACGACGCGCGGCTCGCGACGGCGCGCGAGTTTGGCGTCGACCACACGGTGAACCTGGGAACGACGGGGAAAACATTAAAGGAAGCCGTCGCCGATCTCGTGCCGAACGAACCGGTGACCGTGGCACTCGATTTCAGTGGAGTGCCGGAAACGATGGAGGCGTTGCTCGGCGCTCTCGGCATCGGTGGCACGTTGGTCTTCGTCGGCGCGACCTATCCGCAGCGGGCGCTCCAGATCAATGCGGAGCAACTCGTGCGCAATGTTCACACGATCCGCGGACTGCATAACTACAACGAACGCGATCTCGTCGCCGCCGTGGTGTTCATCGAGGCCTATTACACGCGGTTTCCCTTCGGCACTTTGGTGCATGACAAGTTTGACCTCGATGCGGTCGATGAGGCGTTTGCTTACGGCATGACGTCAGGCGCGCATCGCGTCGGCTTGCGTCCGCAGTGCCGGCGAAGCGAGTGAGCGGCGCGCTACCGCGGCGGCGATTTCTCGTCTACCCCTGGGCCTGCGGCGCGCGCCGGGCGTAGAGTGCCCAGGACACCGCGACCGCGACGAGTGCTCCCACCATGAGCGTGGTGGCGAGGTTGAGGAAGAAGCCGAGAAAATCTTCCTTCGCGGGAAAGGCGCTGCGGGAGACCATCACGACCGCGTAGCCGATGTAGCCGACCGAATCCGCGATATACATCAGGAAGCCGATGTTACCCCGCTCGCGGGTCAGGGCGATGAGCCGTTCAAACACCGTCGTGTGCACCGCCACGTAGGGGACATACATGCCGACGCCGAGCAACACCATAAAAGCGAACGGAGAAATCGCTCCGAACCGCAGCGCCAGCAGCGCGCCCACCGCCGCGACCAACCCGGCGGCGGACAACGCCATTGAAGCGAAGAAGGCACGCCGGTTGTCGCGGATGAGGACGACGGCTCCGTTCAACACCACGACGCCCAGTGTCACCCAAAGCTCGGACTGCGTGAAGATCGCCGGCTGTTTGCCCAGACCGAGGCCCGACCAAATTTCGGGCGCAAAGTCGGCGCGAACGCTGCGCAGGACGGTGATCAGCATATAGGCCAAAACCAGACCGAAGAGCCGCACGCCGTGACGGCGGACCATCGCGAGCCGCTCCGCCCCCGTCATCGGTGCACGGGCGGAACGGGCCGCAACATCCGCGTCGGACGGCGGCGGAATCTGCCGGAGCATCCAGACGAACACGACCAGCGGCAGCAGAAACACCAGCCCGGCCGTGAACGGCATCCAATTTTCCGGGACGCCCGCGGCCAGCAGGGCCGCGCCCACCGATTTTGTGAAGCCATCGGCCAAAATGAAACTCGCGCACAGGCCGGCGACGAACAGTTCGGTCATGCGCCGCCCCTCGACAAATCCGAGCACCAACCCAAAGACGAGGCCCAGCGAGAGTCCGTTGCAGAAGAGCCATGCGGTGTTGTAGGGCGACGGCGTCAGCGCGAACAACAGCAGCGAAAGCTCGGACGCCGCAATCAAGCCGAGCAGCACGAGGGCGCGCCGCGTGCGGGTCATTTCAGCGATGACTTTGATGCCGATGAATTTTGACAGCGCGTAACCGATCACCTGCGCGGTGACCAACCATGCCTTCATGTTCAGCCCGGATTCCGCATCGACGTAGCTACCGGCCGTGAATGGCTTGCGGAAACCATACATGCACGCGTAGGTCCCGAAGGCGGCGACGATGCACCAGACCGTATAGATCCACGGGGTTTCCAACCAACGGGCCGGACCGCGTGCGCCGGACTCCGGAGTGACGGAAGGTTTCATGATCGAGCGGGCGCGGTTACGCGAGCTGCTGTTCGATCCACGCCGGGAGTTCCGCGACACTGCGGAGCACCGCGTGGGCTCCGGCGGCACGCAATCGCTGCTCGGCGCCGCGGACGAGCGAGCGGTGCGCATCCGCCCCGAGCGCTGCAAGGGCGGTTAGGCTCAAGCCCACCTCGTTGCCGGACTCGCTCACCGCGAGTGAAACCATGCCGGCATTCAACCCCTCGGCGATGTCGGCCGGGGTGTCGCCGATTTTGAGGCAACGCGCCATCGGGTAGACGCCAAATCTCTCCGCGAGGCGGAAGCAAGCCCACGGCGCCGGCCGGCCCTGCACGACTTCATCGGCACAGATCAGCGCTTCGGTCGCGATGCCGGCGGCGGCGGCGATCGGCTCCAGCGTGTCCATCATGGCCCGCGTGTAGCCGGTCGTGCTGGCGACGCGGATGTCGCGATCATACAGCCACTGCAAGGTAGCCACCGCACCCGGCACGGCTTCGGCGTAGTTCGGCAACACCTCCACCAACCGGGAGGAGAAGCGGGTATAAATTTCGTCGAGTAACGCCTCGTCGGGCTCGCGAGCGAGGTCGGTGCGGGCCCGCGCCGCGACTTCCGGATAGTGGAGGATCTCGCGGGCGTGGTCGCGCTTGTGGGCGCCCATGGGCCGGCGGGCCGTGGCCTCGTCGATCGGCAG
>CAMBVX010000451.1 GCA_945871085.1 Opitutus sp. GAS368
GGGGCGAGGACGGTGGCTTCCACTACGCTCGTGGCATCGCCCTTAACGTAGACGACGACGCCGTTGCGGTAGGTGACCTGTCCGGCTGAATTGGCGTAGAACTGATCGTTGTAGAGTTGATCGTAGGATTTGGCAGTGCCGATCTTGCCGTCGCCTACGTTACTGCTGAAACGCATGCGCCAGTTGCGCGTGAGTGCCGCGGTGAACTGCGCCTGTACGCCGGTCGTCACGCGATCTACGTTCACGCTTGAACCGCCCCCGCCGCCGTTGAGGCCGCTGGGGTTGATTCCCTGCGCGATCGAGCCATTGATGCCATAGATATCATTCTGCGCCGTGACCTTGAAGGCAGCGATTGAGCCGGAGAAGCGGCGGTCGGTGGTATTAAATTTCAGACCGGCCTCGCCTCCGATTCCGTGCGAGGATTGCATCGTATCGCCAAGGGGATCGGTGGTGGCGACGAAGGGGACTTGTACGGAATCGGAGAAGCTGGTGTAGGGATGCAGCCAACGATTGAGGTTCCAGTCCACGCCGAGGTTAAAGTTCGTGGCGGAACCTTTGGTGATCCAGCGAGTTTTGCCGTTCCCCGACGACATACGATCCGAGATGTAGTCGCCTTGGCGGAAGCCGAACAGCGTGGTTAACTTCCCATCAAGCCACTCGGTGTAGTTCACTCCGTAGTACGCTTTGTTGAATACTTTTGTTCGGTTGTAGGTGGTGGTGTTCGGCAAACCCATAGGGTTGGCGAGAGTGACTAGATTTGCCTGAGGTTGATTGTTGATCGCGCGCACATAGTTAACTCCACCGTAAACGGCGCGGTCTTTGCTTGGATCTGCGAATGGATAAAGCACAGGGCCATCGTTGATCGACCAGCGCTGTTGCGGTAGCGGCGTGCGGCCCGAGTTGGCCGAGGTAATCGTGGAGCCGGGCGCGAGGATGATATTCCAATTCGCATCCGCCTCATACCAGTTATAATTGATTATGGCGTAGTCGGTGCGAACGAAGTCGGTGCCGAACAGCGTTTGGGTTTTCGCCTTCCCGCCGAAGAAATCTTTGGTGATCAATGCGGCGACACGTCCGGCCTTGGTGCGCGCGGGCTGCCAGGCGTCGGAGGGCGTGTTGCCCATCGCCCAGTCCGACGTGGTGTTTAGACCGGCGTTGGGCGCGTAAAAAGTGAGACCGGAATTGATGCGGCGCTCGGTGAAGTTGTCGTAGCCGCCGGCCACCTGAGTCGTCAGCCAGCTGCTCCATTTCGTGTCGACGGTCGCGGTGTATAACTGGTTGCTGACTGGATCCTGAAGCGCACCCGCGCCAAAGGAGTCGACGTTGTCCCAATTGAGTTTTCCATTGAGAATCGCTCCATAGCCGTAGGGCACGCCCGTGACTGGATTCGTGGCGCCGGTCTGGTTCGTCGCGAGCAGGTATTTGAGGTTCATTCCATTGCGCGAGTCAGCGGCTTTAGCAAGTGAACCCGCGATGAAGACCTGCGGTGCAGTGAGGGAGAGGCCCCCGTTGATGCGTCGGCGGCTAAACGTCGTTGATGTGCTAATCCGGATGGTGGTCGGCACCGTTTCTTGGAAAAAGCGGAAGGCGAGCTGACCATACTGGCCGTAGGTCGTGCCGCCGATGTTTACGCGCCGACTCGAGGACGTTTCGTTCAGCGTAGCGACGCGCACGGCGAACCATTTGCGGCCGAAGCCGAGGTCAAACTCGCCGCGCTTCGAACCGTATTGGTCGACCCGGAACAGCGCGCTGCCTTTTAGCTTTGTGTTGAAGGGCGCCGCCTTCGAATTGACGTTGATCACGCCGCCCGCGCCACCGCCGCCGTAGAGCATGGCCTGCGGGCCGTTGATGACCTCGATGCGCTCGAGGTCGAAACTATCCGTGCGGCCGACACCGGTCGAACCAGGATTGCCGAAGGCGCCCACGGGCATGAAACCGTCGCGTTGCATCTGCGGTGTATTCATACCCCGCAGCTGGATATAGGCGTTGCCGTTGCGGTCGCCGGGCTGGTTGTTGGCGGCTGACGAGGCACCGTTGTCGGGGCCGGAGGCGTAGCCGGCCCCGGCGGAGTAGCCCTGAATCACGTCTTCGACCGAGCTCGCGGCGATGTCCTTCATGAAGGCCTCGGTGAAGATGTCGGCGGACACGGGAAGTTTATCCATTTCGACGTTGAATCGGGTGATGGAGGCCGAGTTCAGCGCGCCATAGCTATTGTCCTTGGAAGTGTTAACCTCAAAGGGCGATAGCGCAACGACTTCGGCGCGGCTGGGAACTTTGCTGGAGTCTGCAGTCTGGGCGTCGAGCGCAGCGCCGGCGGCGAGCCAGCCGGCGAGAATAGAAAGCAAATTGCGGTTCTTCACTGGAGTAGATTCGGTTTGTGTGGGTTGAGCGGTCTTGAGAGGGGCGAGCGGAGCGGCGGCATTCCCCTCCGGTGGCCCGCGGGCCTTTTCCGCCTGCGCCGGCTCCTTTTTCGACGGTGCCGCTCGGCGGTTCACGATGAACCCGCCCGATTTGGGATCTTGCACGGCGACGAGGACGGTACCGGCGAGCAGGCAATCCAGCGCCTCGCGGGGCGTGTAGGTCCCGGCGACGGAGTTGGTCAGTTCGCCGCGCACGGCATCCATCATGAAGAGGATCGGCCGGCCGGATTCCCTGGCGAACTGCGCCAAGATGGTCGCCGCCTCGCCGTGAGGAAGGCGGTAGCTCCGTTTCTGCGCCTCTGCGTCAGCTCCCGCTGCCACCGCCTTCGCCGCCACCGCGCAGCACAAGATGCCGGCGAAAAATCGGGACGGAGGGGTAAAAGCGAGGACCATGCGCAGGAGAGGGGTTACCCCTAAAACGCACGCCGCCCCGAAACGGACTAGTGTCGCCGCGATAAAATCCATCGAAAAGTTACAGATTGGGCCTACGGAACACACGGGAAACACGGAAGGCGGAAGTCTGGGTTTTCCGTGTCTTCCGTGTTCCATGGGCAGGTCCACCTGATGCCGAGTTCAACGCGCGCGGCGCAGCACAATCTCCTCCGGGCTGCGGCGCTCGGCCACAATGTCGCCCCCGCGCTCGAGCAGTGCCACGAACGCCTCCACCTGATCGAGCGCTAGCACGCCGCCGAGACGGCGGTCGCGCAATGCGTCGTCGGCAAGCACGAGCTGGACCGCGTTGCGCCGGTTGAAGCGCGCGATCACTTCCGCGAGCGGCACGTCGACCAGCACGACGGTGCTCCGGTGCCACGCCAGCGCCTCGCGCAGTTCCGGCGGCTCCATCTTCTCAATCTGTGGCAGGGCGGCCGCGTCGGCTCGCGCCACCCGGGCTCGCTCGCCCGCGCCAAGCTGGGGAGGCGGGGCGGCAGGGGCGGTCGCCGGCGGTGGCGTCGCCGGCGCCACCTCGATCCGCCCTTCCTCGACCAACACTTCCACCGCGGTTGACGCCAACCGCACAGTGAAGGCAGTGCCGATCGCGCGCACCGCCACGCCCGCGGCAGTAACGATGAAGGGGTGCGCCGCATCGTGCGCCACCTCAAAGTGCGCTTGGCCGGCCTCGAGGCGCACGCGGCGGTCGTGGCCGGAGAAGTCGACGCGCAACGCGCTGCGCGCATCGAGGTGAACGGTCGAGCCGTCACCCAGCGCGAGCTGCTGCGGTGCCGCGGTGTCGTTTAGGAAATAGTCCCGACCGGCCACCTGCGTCGCGTAATACCATCGGCCGCAGAGGCTGAGCACGAAGGCAGCAGCGGCCGCGACAAAGGCGCGACGACCAAGGCTTGCCCGCCGTAGCGGGGACCAGAGGGCGGAGGTCTCGGCGGGAACCTCCGGCGTGGCGGGGGCGGAATCCAGCGGACCGAAGCGGGCCTCGAGCGGGCGGCGGACGGTGGGCATCGTTTCGAGCACGGCCATCGCGCGCTCGATCTGCCGTACGGCGGCGGCGTGCCGCGGGTCGGCGGCGCACCAAGTGGCAAAGGCCTCCGCCCGCCCGGGGGCGAAGCCCTCGTCGCGCTCGCAAAGCCAGGCCGCGGCCTGCTCGTCAAGGGGTGGCTTCGCGCTCATGCGGTTTCCTCTCGAACGCCCGGCGCCAGTTCGTGGAGCAGGCCCTCCCGGGCGAAAAACCGCGCGCAGTCGCGCACGCCCTTGACGAGGTGGATCTTCACCGTCGGCACTGCCAAGCCGAGGCGGGCGGCAATGTCCCGGGCGCTCAGCCCTTCGACGTAACGCAGCATCATTACCTCGCGGCAGCGCGGCGGCAGGGCGGACACGGCTTCGAACAACGTCTGCTGCTGGTGGCTGGAGTCGAGGAGCGCCGCAGCGTCGGGCGTGTCGGCGGCGGCCGGCAGCGCCTCGAGATCGGTGCACTCGTCGCAGGGCGAGGCCTGTCGGCGGCGGAATAGGTCGATGGCAACGTTGCGTGCCACGGCGAAGAGGTAGGCTTTGGCGCAATCGTCGCGGACCTGGTCGCGCATCCGCAGCATCCGCAGATAGGCCTCCTGGATCACGTCGTCGTGATCGGGCAACGCGGGAAACCGCGTCAGCAGGTACGCCCGCAGGGCCGGCTCGTGCGGCTGCACGGTCTGGTAGAACCATCGGGCCTGTTCGGGAGTGGGCATCGGCGCGTGGTTCGCCGCGTGGGCAAACCGAAAAAACTCATTCGACTTTCCCGTCCTGTAGTCAAGCGGCGGGGTCGCTAGCGGAAGATATTCCCATTTCAGACTAATCCGAATTGCAGACCCAAACGTTGTGGGGACAAACCCGTACGGTCAAAAAACTCATGCGTCCGTTCGATGCGGTCGGGGAGGCCAACCGAGATAATCCAAGCCTGTTTCAGGCCCCATACCATTTTGAAACGACTAGGTCCGAGACAGATCAAATCAACGAGTTAGGGAGGCGAACTTTTCGCGCAAATCGTTGAAAGCGGATTTGCACCCAAGACGGTTGGTATTGGGACGCGCCATTTCGGCACTTTCGCCAACGGACGCGCAAGCGTCGGTCACACTCAGGAACCACTAGTGCGGTCCACAGATCTGGAGTCTTGCCGTCCAGCAAGGAGCAAGACGGGGCTGAGAAGCACGATCACGGACGGCAGCAGCCAGATGCCTTGCTTCACGGAGCCGATCAATGCTTGCGGCATGCCGCGAGCACTGAGCAGCACGACAAACCAGACTCCGATAGCGGCGATGCCGCTTAACGCGGAGAGGCCCAGCGCCCGCAACCACTCACGACTCGAATATGTGCTGGTCAGTTGCTTTTTCATCGAGCGAATTTTTATCGAACATTGATAATGCCGCCCGAAGTTAGTGGATCATATTTCACCGAGCGAACAGGATAATATTGCCCCATCGGCCAGTGTGTGGCGACCACGATTTTAGCCCGTTTCGCAATGGAAGGTATTTGAAACAGGACACCGGTTGAGCCCCATGCGCGCAAGGCTCCGCCATGCTGGATAATGACCGAACCATACTGACGCAATCGATGGCCAGAGGCGAAAGGACGTATCCAAGGGCAATGCGGCCACCGCCCGCGGCACTCACC
>CAMBVX010000452.1 GCA_945871085.1 Opitutus sp. GAS368
ATCACACCCGCCGAGGCCCTCGCCCTCAACCCCGACCGCGTGCTCCTCTCCCCCGGCCCCTGCTCGCCCCGCGAGGCAGGCGTCACCTTGGATATCATCCGCGCTTTCGAGGGAAAAAAGCCGATCCTCGGCGTCTGCCTCGGTCACCAATCCATCGGCCACTATTACGGGGGTAACGTCATCCGCGCCTCGCGTCTCATGCACGGCAAGACCTCGCCGATCCTCCACCGCGATAACGGCGTGTTTCAAGGCATGCCCCAAGGCTTCGCCGCCACGCGCTACCACTCGCTCCTCGTCGAACGCGCGACGTTTCCCGCCGTGCTCGAAATCACCGCCGAGACCGCCGAGGGCGAGGTCATGGGTCTGCGCCACCGCACGCTGCCCATCTGGGGCGTGCAATTCCACCCCGAATCCATCGCCACCGAGGGCGGGATGAGGATTCTCCAGAACTTTCTTTCGCTGAACTAGTCTAGCCTCTCATGCGCTGCCCCAAATGCACCTCTATCGAGGACAAAGTGATCGACTCCCGCATCAGCAAGGAGGGCTCGACCATTCGCCGCCGCCGCGAGTGCCTCGAATGCAGCCACCGCTACAGCACCACCGAGGCCGTCGTCCGTGACGGCGTGGTCGTGATGAAACGCGACGGCCGCCGCGAAGAATTCGATCGCGAAAAACTCGTCCGGGCCGTCCGCGCCGCGTGCCACAAACGCCCCGTCGACCTCGAACAGATCACGATGCTGGTCGAAGACGTCGTCGATGCCCTGGAAGCTCAATTCGAGAGCGAGATTCCTTCCCGCGCCATCGGCGAAGGGGTCATGCAACGCCTGCGCCACGTCGACCAAGTGGCCTACGTCCGCTTCGCGAGCATCTACAAACAATTCCGCGACGTGGCCGAATTCGTCGACGAAGTCAGCGCCCTCGGAAAACCGAAGGCCAAGACCTCGGGGTAGGCTCCCCCAGTGTGGGGCGGGCTTGATGCCCGCCATGTCGTGGATAAACCACGACCTACACCGCTCAGTCTCACCCGCGTTACTTTTTCGATGCCCTCCGCCTCTCGCGACGACCTGCGCCGCCTGCATTTCATTGACGCCCTCTTCGCCCACGTCACCGGCCACGACCTCTACCTCGCGAACCAAATCAAAGGCGCAATCACCTTCAGCCTCGCCGAACTCGAAGCCCAAAGCGCCGCGCACCCCGAGTTCGCCGCGATCTACGACGCCGCGTTCAACGCCGCCGCCG
Source organism: Opitutus sp. GAS368 (assembly GCA_945871085.1). Lineage (GTDB taxonomy): Bacteria > Verrucomicrobiota > Verrucomicrobiia > Opitutales > Opitutaceae > GAS368. The sequence continues at coordinate 1,240 of CAMBVX010000452.1, forward strand.
CCGATCTCCTCGCCAAACTTTTCATGGGCCTACCCCGCCATGGTTTTTTCCATTGGGACGCCTCGCTCACCCTCGCGTCCGCGACGCCACTCTTCACCCGGGCCGAAATCATGACGGGCCTGAAACACCTCGCGCCCTACCGCGAGTCGACGCTCCTCGTCACCAATCTCCGCCCCGCCCTGCTCCCGCCCACGCGCCGCGCGACGCCTCGCCGCCAACGCGACTACGAAGAAGCCCTCGGCTTCATCCGCGCCCTCGCCGCCGCCCGCACCGTGCGCGGCACCAATCTGCAGCTCCTGTTTCTTTGAAACACCCATTTCATGAATGGAACGGCTATACTCCTTCCGTCATCCGTGCTCATCCATGTCATCCGTGGTAAAAAATAATTCCCCATGTCGAAAACCATCTTCCAACGCATCATCGACCGCGAAATCCCCGCCAAGATCGAACACGAAGACGACGTCTGTATCGTCCTTCACGACATCCAGCCCCAGGCTCCCCTGCACCTCCTCATCGTCCCCAAAAAACTGATTCCGCGCATCGCGGAAGCCACTCCCGCCGATGAGCCGACCCTCGGCCACCTGCTCTACGTCGCCAACCTCGTCGCGAAAAAACTCAACCTCGCCGCCGGCTTCCGTCTCGTGATCAACAACGGCCCCCACGCCTGCGAATCCGTCCCCCACCTCCACGTCCACCTGCTAGCCGAGCGCCAGATGACGTGGCCGCCGGGCTGACCTAGGGCGCGGTCTCCGCCCCGCCCTCGCTTCCTCTGGCCAAGCACCATTCGTTGCACGTGGCCGACGCATGAAGAGCACGACCCCCGCCAAGTCGCGCCGCCGGCCCGCCCTCGCGTCCGCGCTTTCCCTGCAATCACTGCCATCTCTTAAATCTGCGGGAAATCTCCGCTGTCGACTCATGTCCGCGCCTCGTCCGAACCATCGTCGGGAGATTTCCGCCCAGATTCAGAACTCCGCCGATCACGAAAACGAATTTGTGGCGGGCTCGCGGAACTCATCGCACTCTCTCCTCCCTGCCTTCCCCACTCAAAACCTAGGAATGACAGCCGCATTTTTTCTGCTACCGTCGGGTCACGATGAGCGACCAGCCCACCCCGCCCTTGACGGCGTTGCCTCCACTCGCACCGTCCCTCGCCGCGCCCAGCCTCGCGCCCCCGTGCATCGCGGCAACCACCTCCGACTCCACCTCGCCCGTCACACCGTCGCCGATCCCCGCCGAGCCGAGTAAACCGGCCGCCGCGAACGCCCTCACCGCCGACGAACAAATGGCCCTTTTCGCCAAGGATCTCCAAGAAAACGACTGGGGCCATCAGCCCTGTTGATTCGCCCACGCCGCGCCCGCTCTCCCGCAATTCCGCACCTGTTTCGTAAATAATCCGGCCATCCGCTCCGCGCACTGCGAGTTACGCAGACTAGGGTATAGAGAAACTTGATCACTCGTGTTCCGACTACATCGTCGCGCTCGTTCTTTGGATACGCACGCCTAAGAGACGCCGCTTCCTCGGCGTTTTCACGGGGGACCCAAATTTCCGTCACGCCTTCTCGCGTGGCGGACGGGGCGAACGGCCACACGCAAGTGCAGCCAAGGTGACTTCCTAGCACCAAGCCCGTCAGCTAACCTCGTCGGCAATGGGAAGGGTGATCCACTGCGCGCCAGCTCGGGCTGACGCGACACGGTCGCTCCACATCGCAACCGCACCGTCGCGTGCGCATGGCTCTGCCATGCGCCCGCAGCGGCGCATTCGGAGTCCTCCACCATGTCCGCTTCATTCGCCACGTTCCTCGCCTCCGCGGGTGCGCTTTGCGCGCTCCTGCTCCTCGTCGCCTTGAGTCTCGTGCTCAAGGGTCTCGCCCTCCAACCGCGTCCGCTCCTTTCCCGGCTCATCCTCGGCGGCGCTTCGCTGGCCCTCGTGCTCACCGCGTTCATCGCCGCGCCCAACTGGCCCGTGCGCGCCGCGCTCCTTGGCGTCGGCGCGATCTTCTCGCCCCTGCTCCTCGGCATCGTCGTGATCCGCGAAAACCAGGTCGGCCTCGTCATCAAGAAATTCGCTTCCTGCAATCTCCCCCCCGGTGAACTCATCGCGCTCCACCGCGAGGCCGGCTACCAAGCCGACACGCTCCCTCCCGGCCTGCACTTCGGCTACGGCTTCTGGCAATTCCGCGTCGCCAAAACGCCCATGCTCATTGTGCCACCCGGCGAAATCGCCTGCGTCGTCTCCGCCGCCGGCGCGCAGATCCCGCCGGAACGCCTCCTCGCGAGAGTCGTCGCGTGCGACAATTTCCAGGACGCCCGCGCCTTCCTCACCTCCGGCGGCGAAAAGGGCCGCCAACTCGCTCTCCTCACCGCCGGTAGCTACCGCATTAACCCCGCCATCTTCACGGTCATCACCGCCGACCACGCGCACGAACACGGGATGCTCCCCGCGCAACTCGCCGTCACTCGCATCCAGCCCGACATGGTCGGCATCGTCACCACACTTGACGGTCGCCCCATCGAGTCCGGTGACATCGCCGGCGGCCTGATCCACGACCACGACAACTTTCAAAACGCCCAATCCTTCCTCGCCGACGGCGGTCGTCGCGGCCTCCAAGAACAGGTCCTCCTCTCCGGCGCGTGGAACATCAACCCGTGGTTCGCTGCCGTCGAATCCGTCCCGATGCTCCACATCCCCATCGGCTCCGTCGGCGTGGTCATCTCCTTCGTTGGCCTCGCGCACGAAGACGTCAGCGGCGCCGCCTTCAAACACGGTGACCTCGTCAACGTCGGCCACAAGGGCGTCTGGGTGGCGCCGCTCTTCCCCGGCAAACACCCCGTCAACACCCGCGTCATGCGCGTCGAACTCGTCCCCACGACGAACATCGTCCTCAACTGGGCCAACCGCACCGAGGCCCACCACTTCGACGATAAGCTCAGCTCCATCACCGTCCGCTCGCGCGACGGCTTCGCCTTCAACCTCGACGTTTCCCAAATCATCCACGTCGGTGCCCTCGATGCTCCGAAAGTCATCTCCCGCCTCGGCTCGATGCAAAACCTCGTCGACCACGCGCTCCAGCCGATCGTCGGAAACTATTTTCGCAACTCCGCGCAGCACCACACCGTCCTCGATTTCCTTAACGCCCGCAGCGACCGCCAGGTCGAGGCCGCCGCCCACATCCGCAGCGCCCTCGCCGCCTACGACGTGCAGGCCATCGACACGCTGATCGGCGACATCACGCCGCCCGCCGAGCTCATGCGCACTCAGACTGACCGCAAGATCGCCGAGGAGGAAAAGAAAACCTACGAGACACAGGAAGCCGCCCAGCGCCAACGCCAGGAACTCGTGAAGGCCACTGCCCTCGCCAACATCCAACAACAAATGGTCGACGCCGACCAAGGCGTGCGCATCGCTGAACTCCACGCGCAATCCGCGATTCGCTCCGCCAGCGGCGAAGCCGAGTCGACCAAACTCCGCGCCCTCGGCGAAGCCGACGCTATCCGCGCTACCGGTAACGCGAAAGCCGAAGCCTACCGCGCGGGCGTCGAAGCCCTCGGCGGTGCCAACTACACCGTCATGCAACTCACGCAAACGCTCGCCGACAAAAACATCCGCCTCGTCCCCGACGTGAGTGTCACCGGTGCCCAAGGCGGCAACGGCCTCCTCGACTCCATGCTCGCCCTCCTCGTCCGCGAAAAGACCACCGCAAAGTAGGGCAGGGTCTCCGCCCGAATGGCGCTTAAGTAATTTTGGCTGGGCGGCGAAAGCGGGCGTCGTGGCGCACGATCCGGTAGTCGCAGCGGGGGCGGTTAAAGTGGGGATAGGACTTGGGGCGGCGTTTGACGGCGCGTGGTTCGTGGCGGCCGGGCCGCAGCGGGACGAGATCGGCGGCGAGGCGCGCGAGCAGGCCGGCCCAGACGCGACCGCGCTGGGCACGCGTAGTCGCTTGCGCGCTCGCGGCGGCGAAGCTGAGCAGCGCGTCGAGGGAGCCGGTGAAACTCAGCCGGTCCAAGGCCACCGCGTGCTCGCGCGCGGCGCCGGCCATGACCGCGCGCACAAGGTTGTGCGCGACGAGGAGGGCGAGCAGTTCGCGGTGGATCATCGCCAGGCTTTTGCAGCGCAGGGCCTCGAGGCCGAGCACGGTTTTGAGGTCGTCCAGGCAGAGTTCGATGCGCCAGCGGCGCAGGTAGGCCGCCGCGACTTCAGCGGCCGGATACGCCATGAGGTCGAGCAGTGCCGTGACGAGGACAAGCGTG
>CAMBVX010000453.1 GCA_945871085.1 Opitutus sp. GAS368
TTGATGTCCCGGAGTGCCGTATCCAGCGAGCACCGGGCCAGCTTCGCATAGCGCGACGTGGAGAGCTCTGCCTCGGAGCCATCCAGCAATTGATTGACCACGGTGCGCTGACGGTCGTTGACCCGGAAGTGACCGTTGATGCGCTCCCACGTGACTGATTTCCACAGCACCGACGACGACGAATTCTCCGCGCGGAGCACCGCGCGCTCCATGCACTCGAGGAACCAGCTCAGCCAACCCGTGATATCCAAGTCCCCTTTTTGGGTTTTCTCGAGGGTCAGATAATACGCCTTTTTATCGGCCTCGATCTGCGTGGACAGGCTGTAGAATCGCGCGGTTGACCCTTCGGCTCTGGCCAGAGCCATGTCGGCGATGGCCCGGCTGACCCGACCGTTGCCGTCTTCGAAGGGATGCAGGGTGACAAACCACAGATGGGCCACCCCGGCGCGCAGCACGGGGTCCACACCATCCCGACCCTCGAACCACTTCAGGAATGCCGCGATCTCCCGCGGCAATCGTCCTGCGACCGGAGCCTCGAAGTGGATGTTTTTGCGCCGGATCCGGTCGCGACTGATGGGCCCGGACACGACTTGCATGGGGTCGAGTTCCGCTGTCCGCCACTGACCGACCAGCACGCGCCGCAGCCCGCTGCGCCCAGCTGGGAAAAGCGACGCCTGCCAGCCACACAAGCGGTCGGCCGTCAGCGGTGCCGCGTGATTCTGCGTGGCATCGAGCATCATCTCGACCACGCCTTCGACGTCATGACTGGCCGGCGTGTCGCCCCCAAAGTCCAAACCGAGGCGGCGGGCGATCGATGAACGCACTTGATCAACGGGAAGACTGGCGCCCTCGATCGCACTCGATTTGATGACATCGGCCGTCAGGTTTTCGAGACTGGCTTCGGCCCGGAAGCGAAACCCCAGTCCTTCCATCCGCCCCAGCAAACGCCCCTGCTTGTGCCGAACGTCAGCCAGCAAGGGCAAAAGTGCGACCTCATCCCAGGTGAACGTGGGCCAATGAGGATCTTGATGAATGTAGCGCACATCGCTTTGTCCGTAAACCATGCGGCGATTGCAAGGGTTATTCACCGCACGATATGCGGTGAATAGGCGGGCTATTCCCCGCACAAGTTCGCAGCGCACGAGTCGACGGGACTGCGTTTCGATGCACCCGCCAACGGGTAATTCGGAACCGAACGCATCGGGCTCACGCGGGATTACTCGACGGAAGCCGTCGTCATTTAGTCGGCGCGGTGCAGGCCTTCGCGCTGTTCCCAAGATCGCCGGCATGGGCCCGCGCCAAATCGGTCCAATCACCGCCGATCAGCCTGCTCAGAAGAGCGGCGCGACGTTCTTCGGGTCCTTGAGCAGCGCCTCGAAGCGCGGGTCGCCGCGCAGCGGGGCGAACGCGGGATCGACGCGCAGGTCGTGGACGCTGCCAATGTAGCCGAAGGGCACGCGGAGCAGGCGCGTCAGCTCGGCGAGGGCGCGGTCCTTGTCCCCCGTCCACGCATAGACCACCGCCAAGGTGTGGCTATGCCATGGCCCGTCGCGGGCATCGAGTGACTCTGGCATCAATTCCACGGCTTTTTTGGCAGCGCGCAGCGCTTCGGTCTGATTGCCGAGTAGGACCTCAATCCGCGCCAGCCTACCCCAGAGCCGGTCGCTGGTGGGTTCGCGTGCGAGTTTGGATCTGACTTCCGCCGGATGATTTACCAGACGGAGGCGCGCGCCAGCCAGATCGCCGTGGGCTGCCATGGTGAAGGCTGCCGCGATCACCTCCTCTGTCTGTTGTGGTCCCCGGACGCCGTCGTCGTCGGTTGACGTCGCCCCGAGCTGGTCGAGGCGCTGCCATTCCGGGTAGTCGCTCCGGACGATCGCCCGCCACGTGCGCAGGAAAATCACAGACGACGATTCAAGCTGCGCGGGAGTCAACCCGGCCAGCCAGTCGTCGACCGCTTTGGTCGAGCCCGTGGCGCTGAAGGTCGGTTGGACAAGAAAAGCCGACAACCCTAGTTGTTTAGTCTCTGATGTTTCCGGTAGCCTGGCCCACCCCCGCTGGATCTCGGCGAGCACCTCGTCCCAACGCCGGCCGGCCCCGAGCACCGTCCCGAGGTCATATGCAATGTCCGAGCTGCCGGGGTCGAGTTGCAGCGCCTTGCGATGGTTCGCCACGGACTCTAGCCAACGGCCCTGCCGTTTTTGCATCGAGGCCAGGTCGAAGATGGCCTCGGCATTGTTGGGCTGGAGCCGGATGATTTTTTCAAACTCCGCCGTGGCGCGCGCCCAATCGCGGTGGCCCAGATAGGCGAGGTAGCCGCGGGCCCGGTTGGTTTCAGGTTCATCGGGCGCCAAACGGACGGCGCGGGCGAGGGCGGCGTCGGCCATGGCCAGGCGCGCGGGCGTGCGTTCCTGATCCCGGAACACGAAACCGTGATTGACGGCAAGTTCGGCCCACGCCGCGGCGAACGTCGGATCCAGTCCGACGGCGGCCAGCAGCAGCGGTTCCCGCTTGTTTTGCCCGGAGGGATTTCCGCGGTAGAGTGGCCGCGCTTTCAGGTAGAGGTCATAGGCGGCGAGAGTCTCGGTCGGGAGCCGGTCGAGGATTTTTTTCGTTTCCGGCGAGATCACTGCTTGCAGCGCGCCGGCGATCTCGGTGGCCAGCGCGGCCTGGATGGAAAACACTTCCTTGGGCGTGAGTTCGCGGTCGTAGCTTTTCGCCCAGAGGTGCTCGTCGTTGGCCGCGCGGATGAGCTGGCCCGTGATCCGGACGGTGCTGCCCGCCCGCCGCACGCTGCCTTCGAGGATGTAGGTGACGCCCAGCTCCCGCGCGATTTCCGGAATCTTCTTTTTCGTGCCGCGATAGTTCATGACCGAGGTGCGCGAGATGACGCGCAGATCGCGGATGTTGGCGAGGTTGGTGAGGATGTCCTCGTGCATGCCGTCGGCGAAGAACGCGGTGTTCTCCTTGTCGTCGCTCATGTTTTCGAACGGGAGGACGGCGATGGATTTCTGATCAACCATTGGTTGATCAGCGGGTCTTGGGAGATGGGGTCTAGGATCTGGGGCAGAGATTTCCGCGGTGGGTGGGCGCGTCCCGGCGCCCGCATTTGATGGTTCGTCGTTTCGCAGGACAAAAAATACCGCGAGGCTCGCCACGAGCGCCAATCCCACTGCCGCCCACGCCGCCGCCGGGACGCGGCGGCCCATCGTCGCCTGGTTCGTTGGAGCTGCGACGCCCTCGTCGCGTTGAGCGGGACGGGGGCGTCCCGCCTCCACCGCGGTCCCACCCAGCAGCGTCTGCACGCGAGCCACGAACGCCGCGGAGGTTTCCCCGCCGGGCAACTTCGTCCACTGCACGGCGCGGAACTCGGCTGGGACGTCGGCTTCGGCATCGCGGGTGGCGTCAATCACCACCGGCAGCAGAAACGCAGTCCGCTCGGAGATCATGTGCGTGCGTTGCGCGGCGAGTTTCCATTCGAGGCGGAAATAGCCTTCCGGCCGCGCCTGCGTGTGGGCCGAAATCACCGGCGTGAACAACACACATGACCCGATCTGTCCGCGAATTTTCCCATCCCACGCATCGCCGCCTACGAGGGCGTCCTGATCGAACCACACCTCGACGCCCGCCGCGCGCAGCGCCGCGCAGATCCGCAGCGCCGCCACCACGTCTTGCGACGCGTAGCTGAGGAATACGGCTTTGGTGGATGCGGACATGGCGGGGCCAGTGGGTGGACCGGAAACAGCCTCACTGTGGAAAACCGCACCCGTCAGTGGCGAGTGCATACTTCCCTGGTGGCGGGTAGCGGGCGCATCAGAGTTGGCGCTTCAAACGGACGGGCGACTTTCCAGCCGCCCACACCCGGCGGCTGGAAAGCCGCCGTTCCGTCGGATGCCTGGCCTCGGCGAGCACCGGCAACCGGAAGACGCGCCCGAGAGGACACCCGCCGCCGCTGACCCGCAGCCGCTGGTCGCTTGCCGGAGCGGGCGGGCTGTGCACCGTGAGCGGGCACCATGAGTCGCGAGCGCACAGCCGACAGCGGCAGAAAATTTCACTACGCGTGGATCGTCGCGGGCGTGACATTTATCACGCTTCTCGCGGCCGCGGGGGCGCGGGCGACACCGGGGGTGACGATGCTGCCGCTGGGCAACGAGTTTCAGTGGAGCCGGTCGAAAGTCTCGGGAATCATCTCCATCAATATTTTTCTCTACGGGTTGATCGGGCCGTTTGCGGCGGCGCTGTATCAACGTTTCGGATTGCGCCGCTGCATGCTGGCCGGGATGGCGCTGCTCAGCGGGGGCTACGCGCTTTCGATGCTGGCGACAGCGTATTGGCAGTTTGTCGTGCTGTGGGGCTTCGTCGTCGGGGCCGGCTCGGGGTTGGCCGCAACCGTGCTCGGGGCCGCCGTAGCGAACCGGTGGTTCACGGAGCGGCGCGGGCTCGTGATGGGCTTGCTGACAGCGAGCACGGCGACGGGGCAACTGGTGTTTCTCCCATGGATGGCCGCGGCCGTGACGGCGCAGAGCTGGCGGGCGGCGCCGTTGATCGTGGCACTGGCGACGGTGGCCGTGATGCCGCTGATCTGGTTTTTTATGCGCGACGACCCGCGCGACGTCGGCGCGCGTCCGTATGGGGAAAAGGGCGAGCCCGAAGATCCACTCGCTCACGCTCGCGGCTACCCGACGGGGAATCCGGCCAAGCGGGCGCTGGCGGTGCTGGTGGAAGCGATGCGTGTGCGGGATTTTTGGCTGCTGGCCGGATCGTTTTTTGTGTGCGGCGCGAGCACCAACGGCTTGATCGGCACGCATCTGATCTCGGCGGCGTTCGACTGCGGCATTCCCGAGGTGCGGGCCGCCGGGCTGTTGGCCATGATGGGGCTGTTCGATCTCGTGGGCACGACCGCGTCGGGGTGGTTGAGCGACCGCTACAACTGCCGGTATTTGTTATTTGGGTATTATGGGCTGCGCGGGTTGTCGCTGTTTTTTCTCCCGCAAGCACTCCTCGGGCCGGTGGCGGGACTGGGCGTGTTCGCGGTGTTCTACGGGCTCGACTGGATTGCCACGGTGCCGCCGACGGTGCGGTTGACCGGCGAAGTTTTTGGGCGCGAGAAGGCGAGTATCGTGTTCGGTTGGATCGTGGCCGCTCACCAAATGGGCGCGGCCTTCGCCGCCTACACCGCGGGTGCCATCCGCACGATCATGGGTGATTACGCGTGGGCGTTCATCGGCGCCGGCGCCCTGTGCCTGATCGCAGCCGTCGCGGTGTTGCCGATCGCGCGGCAACAACCGGCGGCACGCGCGAGTGCTTAACGCGGATATTTCACAATCGGATGAAGCCAAGGCCGGAGTCACCGAGGGCACCGAGCAAGACAGCGCAATGGGCTCTGTGTCCTCTGTGACAGAACTCCGTCCGCTCTGTCTGACTATCCGCTCGTAGCGACCAACATGTTGATCTCAATGATCGCTCCCGAAATT
>CAMBVX010000454.1 GCA_945871085.1 Opitutus sp. GAS368
CCGTGTTCATCCGTGTAATCCGTGGTTAAAAAATTTCATCCTTTGAGGCGATTGGCCTCTTGCAGGCGGATGTTTTTTTGGTGGCGGTAGACGGCGATGATCAGGGCGAGGCCGACGGCGGCTTCAGCGGCGGCGACGGCAATCGAGAAGATCACGAACATCACGCCGGTCGCGGGCGAGGTGGCGGGGCCGTAGCGCCAGAAGGCGATGAAGTTAATGTTGGCGGCGTTGAGCATCAGTTCGATGCCGAGGAGGACGAGAATGGTGCTACTGCGGGCGAGCGCACCGATCAGGCCGACGCAGAAGAGCGCGCTAGAAAAAAGCAGGCAGAGATGGAGCGGATCGAGACTCATGGCGCGTCCTTTTTCGTTTCGTCGGGGTCTTGGGCGGCAAGGACGACGGCGCCGAGCAGAGCGACGGTCAGGAGAATACCGATGATGAGCAGGGCGGCGGCGTGGGTGCCCATCAACTGCATGCCGATGTCGCGGACGGTGGCGGTGGGCGCAGCGGCCGTCGAAGGAGTCAGGCGCGCGCCGAAAATGGCGGCGGCGAGCACGCCGAAGACGGCGACGCCGGTGATAACGGCGGAGATCGCGCGGGAGAGCGAATCGGACGTGACCACGGTGTCGGCACGCGAGCGGCGCGTGAGCAGCACGGCGAAGAGGACGACCATCGAGACGGCGCCGACGTAGACGAGCACCTGGGCGAAGGCCACGAATTCGGCGCCAGCCCAGAGGTAAAAGGCCGCGATGCCAAACCAGCTCGCGATCAGGAGGAGGGCGCTATGGATGAGATTACGCAACGCGAGCGCGACCGCGGCGGTGGCGAGCGTGAAGACGGCGATGAGGACGAGCGCGGCGGTCATGTGGCGGCGTAGCGGTAAACGCGCGGGGCGACGCCGGCGCTGAGTTTGCGGCCCATGAGGACAAAGGGTCCGACGACGACGACGGCACTGATCAGCCAGCGGAGGATTTGCAGCGGGCCGGACCAGTGAGAGGTGAGCGACCAGAAGGCGGCGTTGCCGACATTGATCAGCGCGAGCGGGACGAGGAATTTCCAGGCGAAGCGCGTGAGCTGGTCCATGCGGAGGCGCGGGAACGTGGCGCGGATCCAGATGAAGCCGAGGAGGAGCACGATGAGTTTACCGGCGAACCAGACATAGGACGGGATAAACTCGAGGTAGGGAGACGGGGCCTGCCAGCCACCGAGGAAGAGGGTGATGGCCATGCCGCTGAGGGCGATCATGCCAAAATACTCCGCCATGAAGAAGAGCGCGTATTTGAAGCCGCTATACTCGGTGAGATGGCCGGCGATGAGTTCGCTCTCGGCCTCGGGCAAATCGAACGGCGAGCGGTTGGACTCGGCGAGGGCGGCGATCATGAAGATCACGAAGCCGGCGAAGCCCCACGGGGTGAAGACGTGCCAGTGTGGGATAAGGTCGAATTTCCAACCGGCCTGTGCAGCGACGATTTCGGTGGTGGAGAGCGAACTGGTCACGAGCACCACGGGCACAAAGGCGAGGAGGAGCGGGAGTTCGTAGCTGATGAGCTGCGCGAGGGCGCGCATGGCTGCGAGGAGGGAGTATTTGTTGCGGCTGGCCCAGCCGGCCATGAAGACGGCGAGTTCGGTGGCGGCGCCGGCAGCGAAGAAGTAGAGGACCCCGGCGTTGAGTTCGACCGGGACGAGGTGACGGCCGTAAGGGATGACGGCGAAGGTGAGAATCGAGAACGCGAGCAGCACGACGGGCGCGAGGAAGTGGAGCAGGTGGTCGGCCCCACGCGGCACGACGTCCTCTTTGGTCAGCGCCTTGACGCCATCGGCGAAGGGCTGGGCGAGACCGAAGAAGCGGAGATTGATAAAGGGAATCGGCGTGCGGTTCGGACCGGGGCGATTCTGGATACGGCCGAGAATCTTGCGTTCGGCGAGGGTGACGTAGGCGAAGAGCAGGCCGAAGACGGACAAAATGACAGCGATAGAGATGAGGCTGTTGACGAGCCAGCGCCACGGCTCGGGGAGCCACGACGTGACGAGGTCGCGGGCGACGAGTGGGAGACGTTCGAGGAAGGCGTCGGACCACTCGCTGGCGCTCGCGGCTACGGGGATTACGGCGAGGTTCATACGGCGGGCGGTTTCGGGGCGACCGGGGCAGCCAGTTTGGCGGCGGCGGCAGCGGCTTTCGCCGCAGCAGCGGCGACGGCTTTTTCTTCGGCGGCTTTGCGTTCGGCGGCGAGGCGGGTGTCGACTTCGGCGGCTTCGGTCGGGTGGATTTCGTGGTAGTAGCTATTGGGTTTCGCGAGCTGCTCGCGACTGAGGAGGAGCGCAGAGAAACGGTCGGTGGTCGCGATCTCGTAAACCTGATCCATCTTGATCGCGTCAAACGGGCAGACTTCGACGCAGATCTGGCAGCTCATGCAGACGGAGGTATCGATGTCGAAAACGGCGGGGAAGAGCTGGGGTTTGCCGTTGGCGTCGGGTTTTTTGTCCTTCGATTTCTCGATGTAGATACACTGGGGCGGGCACTCTTTCTCGCAGATCTGGCAGGCGACACAACGGAGCGTGCCCATGGGGTCGGTAGCGTTTTCGGTGACGAGGAACGGGAAGTTGCGGTAGGCCTCGGGGAGTTTCGTTTTGACCTCGGGATACTCGATCGTGGTCAGCCGCGCGGGATCGTGGAAGGACCCCACGAAGTTTTTCGCGGTGACGCCGAGACCTGAGAGTAGACCGGAGCCGAGCATAAAAACGTGAGGCGTTAGTTGAAGGTGAAGGGCTAAGTTGAAGGCGACAGACCGATCACCGATCGACTTCGCCGAGGACGATGTCGACGGAGCCGAGGATAATCACGGCGTCGGCGACGGTGTGGCCGAGGCACATATCTTCGAGGATGGTGAGGTTGATAAAGGAGGGCGGGCGGATGCGGTAGCGGTAGGGATTCGGGCTGCCGTCGCTGAGGAGATAGAAACCTATTTCGCCTTTCGGGCCTTCGATGCGGCCGTAGGCTTCACCGGCTTTGGGGCGGAAGCTGCGGAGCTTGGCCTTGGGGTCCATGATCGGACCGGCGGGCAACCCCGCGAGGGCTTGCTGGAGGATCTTGATCGATTCGCGCATTTCGAGGACGCGGATCATGTAGCGGTCGTAGACATCGCCGTGATCGCCGAGCGGGACGCGGAAGTCGAAACGCGGATACACCCCGTAGGCGTCCACTTTGCGGAGGTCGTAATTCACGCCACAGGCACGGAGCATCGGACCGGTGACGCCAGCACTGATGGCGAGCGCGGGCGAGAGTTTCCCGACGCCCTGCGTGCGGGCCATGATGATCTCGTTGCCGGTGAGGAGCGTCTCGAATTCGTCGAGGAAGGCGCCGTAGCGGTCGGTGAGTTTTTGCGCGCCCGCGAGCCAGTCGGCGGAGGGATCGACGCGGCAACCACCGAAGCGCTGGTAGTTGCACATCATGCGGGAGCCGGAGAGGGATTCGAAGAGGTCGAGGATGTATTCGCGTTCGCGGAACGCATACATGAGCGGCGTGCCGGAGCAGCCGCAGTCCTGCATGAGGAAGCCGGCGAGGCAGGTGTGATTCAGGAGGCGCGTGAGCTCGGCCAGGATAACGCGGACGTATTCGGCGCGCTCGGGGACGGCCTGGCCGGCGAGTTTCTCGACGGCAAGGGCGTAGGCCCAGTTGTTCGTCATCGACGAGAGGTAATCGAGCCGGTCGGTGTAGGGCATCGACCCGAGATAGGTGACGGTTTCGCCGAGTTTCTCGTGGTTGCGGTGGAGGTAACCGAAGACGGGTTTGAGCTTCACGATGGTCTCACCGTCGAGGGTGACGATCATGCGGAACACGCCGTGAGTGGACGGGTGGTGCGGGCCCATGGAGACCTCGAGGAGGTCGCCGTGGAAACTGTCGTGGACCTGGCGCACGTGGGAGCCGCCCGCCTGCGGCGGGAATGACGAATGACTAATGTCCAATGACGAATGGCCAGAGCGCACGTCGTGGGCTGCGGGAATGGAAAATGTGCCTGGGTTAGTCATTCGACATTAGGCCTTGGTCATGGGGCATTGGCCGCTGGTGGCGTAGCGACTGCGGGCGGCGACGGGTAGTGGGCTTTGGCTTTTTCGAGGACGGTGCCGTGGGGGGTGGGTTCCCACTCGTAGTCGTCGGGTTCGACGTAGTCGCGGCGCATCGGGTGGTCTTTGAATTCGTCCCACATCAAGATGCGGCGGAGATCGGGATGGCCGTCGAATTTGACGCCGAAGAGATCGAAGACCTCGCGCTCCTGAAATTCACAGGAGCGCCAGACGGGCGTGAGCGAGGGGACGGAGGCTTGATCGGTGCGGTTGCCGGTGCGCAGGCGGAGAATTACGGGGCCGTGGCGTTGGGCGATGGAGTAGAGGTGGTAAACGACTTCGAGGTAACCGGGCTGGAAGCGTTTGGTTTTTTGTTCGACGACTTTGGGGGGGCCGGCGGGGTTGGCGGGATCGGGCGTGGAGACTTTCGTCGTTTCGACGATTTCTTTTTCGGGCCAGTCGATGCCGGTGACGTTGGAACACTGGTCGAGTTGGAGGGTGGGATCGTCGCGGAGGAATTCGGCGATGGCGCGGGCGTGGGATGAAAAGGAAGAAGGAGCGGCCGAGAGACGGAGAGGCGGAGAGAGGAGCAACGAGTGCTGGGCAGAGAGGCCGGGATTCGTGACGACGGTAATCTCCGCGCCGGGAAACCGGACGAGGATGCGGTCGCGAATCTGTTCGGGGGATTCCATGGGGTTACCTATTTGTCATTGCGACGGAGCCGAAGCGACTGCGGCAATCCACCGCGCGCTCCCTGATGGATTGCCGCAGTCGGCAAGCCTCCTTCGCAATGACAAGCTTGGGACGGTTCATTGCCGCCACCACGCAGGCTCTGCCTGCTCCGAACTCTCGCAATGACAAGCTTGGTGAAGTTCATGCTTAGTCTTTGCGGACGATGGCGGGCGGGGCGGTCCAGACTTCGGGGTTAGCGGGCGGCTCGAGGTCGTGTTCGCCGAACTCAGGGACGGGGCAGTTGCACGCCTGGTCGTCGCGCAGGTGGCGCGGGGCGTCGGGGCCAGAAATCTTGAAGCCCTGGATTTTTTTCTGCAGCTGAAGGAGGCCGTGGAGGAGGGCCTCGGGGCGCGGAGGGCAGCCGGGGATGTAGATATCGACGGGGATAAAACGGTCGATGCCCTTGAGGACGTTGTAGCCCTGCTTGAAAGGGCCGCCGGAAATCGCGCAGGCACCCATGGCGATGCAATATTTGGGCTCGGGCATCTGGTTCCAGAGGCGGATCACCTGCGGGGCCATTTTTTTCGTGACGGTGCCGGAGACGATGAGGAGATCGGCCTGACGCGGGGACGGGCGGAAGACTTCGGAGCCGAAACGGGCGATGTCGAATTTGGCCATCGAGGCGGCGATCATCTCGATCGCGCAGCAAGCGAGGCCGAAGTT
>CAMBVX010000455.1 GCA_945871085.1 Opitutus sp. GAS368
ATTCCGGGTGATGACATCGGCCTGACCCTTGGGCTGGACGTGGCGCGCGATATCCTCGGTCGCCCGATAGTGGGTCTGCCTGACCTCGGCGCGATCGAGCTGCCGTAGCGCGATCGCGGGCGGGTGACTTGCGCCTCACCGGCGGGCCGAACCTCCGTTGCACGAGCGAGACTATGTCAACTCCAGCAGATCCCACGTGTTGCCGTAGAGGTCGCGGAAGACGGCGACGGTGCCGTAACTCTCTTTGCGCGGCTCTTCCAAAAACTCTACGCCGCGCGTTTTGAACGCCTGGCAATCGCGGTGGAAATCGTCGGTGTGGAGAAAGAGGAAGACGCGTCCTCCGGTTTGGTTGCCCACGGCGGCGAGTTCGGTGGCGTTTTTCGCTTTCGCGAGCAAAAGCCGACAGGGGCTCGTGCCCTCCGCGGCCGGCGGCGCGACGAGCACCCAGCGTTTGTCCGGCTGCGCAGCGGTGGGTTGGGCGCGGTCTTCGACGAGCCGAAACCCGAGGGCGCCGGTATAGTAGGCGATGGCCTCATCGTAGTCGCGGACGACGAGGGCGACGGTGGCGATGGATTGGGTCATGACCAACGCTGCACCAGCCGGTCACTGGGCTGCAATCGACGATCGCGAAATTTTCGCAGCTTTGGGTGGACACGACTGGACGTTTTCCGGATGAACTACTTGGTTACGTTTACTTCAGTCGTTCCCCGTTCTCCCAGTCTGTCATCTCTCGGTCCCAATATTACCCATGTCCACCTCCCGCCGCCTCGCCCTCGCATTCTGTGCTTTCGCCTCCCTCGCCGCCGCCCATCCGGACGACGCGCCGGCTTCGACCGTTCGCAAAGTTGCGGCGGCGCCAATTCCCGCCGGTCCGCTGGGTTCGGGGGCGTGGCGTTTTCAGGTGGAGACGGGTTGGGCCAAGATTCCTTCGCCGGCCACGCTCAGCCCCACCCACGGCGGCGTGGTCGTGGACCGCGCCGGTCTCATCTACGTCAGCACCGACGGTCCTTCGGGTATCCTCGTCTTCAAGCCGGACGGCAACATGGTCCGCACCATCGCCCCGGAGTTCAGCGGGATTCACGGCCTGATGCTCCGCGATGAGGGCGGTAAACAATTCATCTACGCGGCGCACGTGAAGGGCAACCAGGTCGTCAAGTTGAGTCTCGAGGGAAAACTCGAGTGGAAGATTCCATGTCCCACGGAAAGCGGCCTCTACCCCGCACTCGAGGCCTGGAAGCCCAATGCCAAGACGCCCAACGCCAAGCCCAGCGCCACGGTGGTGGGTCACGATGGCCGCACCTATGTCGTCGACGGCTACAGGCCTACGGCAATCACGGTGGGACCCGACGGGCGGATTTACGTCGCGGATGGTTACGGTGCGAGCGTGATCCATGAGTATTCGGCGGACCGGAAATGGAAACGCGTGATCGGCTCGAAGGGCACCGGAGAAGGCCAGTTTTCCACCTGCCATGGTATCACGCTGGATACCCGTTACGGCGCGCCGCGCCTCCTCGTGGCCGACCGCGCGAACAAGCGCCTCGTGCACCTCGATCTCGACGGTAAATGGCTGGGTGTGCTCGCGACGGATCTGCGTCTGCCCTGCGCAATTTCGATCTTCGGAGAATTCGCCGCCGTGGCCGAACTGCAGGGCCGCGTGGTGATCACCGACAAGACCGGCAAGGTCGTCTCCACGCTCGGCGACAACCCCGATCAAAAACAATGGGCGGCGTTCAAGCTTGCGCCGGAGTTCTGGCAGGATGGCATTTTTATCGCACCGCACGGCCTGTCGTTCGACGCCGCGGGAAATCTTTTCGTGCAGGACTGGAATGCGACCGGACGCCTGACGAAGCTGCGGCGCGAAGGCAAGGGCCTCGCGCTGGCGCAGTAAGGCCGTGGCGTTGGCTCCACCCCCCCGCCCTTGGTCGGCGCGGAGGTGGGGCCGCCGAGAGGCTCGCGAGATTCGCTTAATGGGACGCACGGGTTCGCGGGTCTTTAGTCTCGACCGGTGACCTTCTTTCCGGCCTTCCGCATGTCCGTGGACCACCCCGATCACGCCCGATGGCTCGTGGAGCACGTTATGCCCCACGAGCCGTTGTTGCGCGCTTGGTTGCAGGGCCGGTTCGGGGCGCAGGTGGAAATCGACGATATTGTGCAGGATGCCTATGCCTGTCTGCTGCGGGCGCGCGCACAGCGCACGGTGGTGTTTACGGACGGACGACTGCGCGGCGCGACCGTCGGCCTCGGCGGTCGTTGGCGCAGCGCCAACACGCTCGGCTATCGCCTCACGACCACCGCCGCGGGGCAGCAAGTCCTCGATCTTAACCGGTCCATCAAGGGCTCGCCGGAGTTGGCGGTGGACACCTTTGCCACCTATTCGCTGCGCAAGTTGGGCCTCTGGAAGCTCAAGTCCGCTTGGAAACTGCAGCTGAATGTCCGCAATCTGCTGGATGGGGACGGGCTGATCCCGACGCAGGTATTGACCGACGGTACGCCTTCGATCTTCACCTTCCGCACTCCCCGTCAGGTCATCCTTTCGCTCCAAGTAGAGTTGTGAGTTTTCCACCGTCCGCCGCCCTCTCATCATGATACGCTTCACCTTGCTGGTTTTTGTCTCGTTTTCGCTGTCGTGGTTGCACGCGGTCGCCGCGTCCGCGCGCAGCCAACCCAATATTGTCCTCATCCTCGTCGACGATTTTGGCTACGAGTGCGTCGGAGCCAATGGCAGCACGTCCTACCGAACTCCGGTCATGGACAAACTGGCGGCCACCGGTGTGCGCTTCGAACATTGTTACGCGCAGCCCGTCTGCACGCCGACGCGCGTGCAGCTGATGACCGGCATCTACAACGTGCGAAACTACACCTCCTTCGCGGAGATGGACCCGCAGTGCGTGACGTTCGCGAACCTCTTTCAGAGGGCGGGCTACGCCACGTGCGTCACCGGCAAATGGCAGCTCGGCACGGATGTGAAGCTTCCGCAGAAATTCGGCTTCGACGAGAATTGTCTCTGGAACCACACCCGAGGCCTTGGCCGCTACACGAATCCCAGCCTCGACATCAATGGCGTCGCGCGGGACTTCACGAACAAGGAATACGGGCCGGACATCGTGAGCGACTACGCCCTCGATTTCATCGACCGCAAAAAAGACCGGCCCTTTTTCCTCTACTACACGATGATGCTCACGCACGCGCCCTTCCAGGCCACGCCGGACAGTCCCGACTATGGCCAGCGCCAATTGGGCGCCGCCGCGGGTCTCGCGAATGTTCGGCCCGATGGCATCGTCCAGCACTTTGCGGACATGGTGACCTACGCCGACAAGTTGATCGGGAAAATCGTCGCCAAACTCGACCAGCACGGTCTCCGCGAAAATACGCTCATTCTCATCGTCGGCGACAACGGCACCCAGCGCGGCACGTTCAGCCTGATGGGCGACCGCAACGTTCCCGGCGGCAAGGGCCTCACGACCAGCACCGGCATGCACGTGCCGCTGATTGCGAGCTGGCCGGGCCACGCGGCGGTCGGCCGGGTCTCCCGCGACCTCGTGGACACCACCGATTTTCTCCCCACGATTTGCGAAGCCGCCGGCGTGCCGGTGCCGGCCGAACTCAAGATCGATGGCCGCAGTTTTCTCCCGCAGATGCGGGGCGAAAAGGGCCGGCCCCGCGAATGGTATTACAGTTGGTGTGGCGACCAAAAATTGCGGCTGATCACCGCCGAATTCGCCGCCACGCACGACTTCAAGCTCTCCCGTACGGGCGATTTCTACGACCTGCGCGTCGACCGTGAGGAGAAGCAGCCCGTCAAAGTGGCGGCGCTGAAGGGCGAAGCCGCCGTCGCCGCGAAACTGTTGCAGGGCGTGCTCGACCAATACAAAGACGCGCGTCCGGCCGCCCTGGCCATGCCGTTCACCGGCCCGAAGGTGCGCGGAAAACAGAAAGCCAAACAGAAGTCGGACGACCTCTGAGCCTTTCCCGAAAACCGATGAAACTTCTCGTCTCGCTCCTCGCTTTGTCGTTGGGCGGCCAAGCGCTCGCGGCCGAAAAATCGGCGGCACGCGCCCGGCCCAACATTCTGCTCATCGTCGCCGACGATCTCGGTTGGGGCGATGTCTCGTATCACGGCAGTCGTATCCCGACGCCCCATTTGGACCGCCTCGCGCGCGAGGGCGTGGAACTCGACTATCACTATGTGATGCCGCAGTGCACCCCGACGCGCTCGTCGCTGTTGAGCGGCGTTTGGTCCGGCCGTTACGACCTTACCCACAGTCAGGGCAGGGCAGACACCGGGTTTCCTCCGGGCATGAAGCTGCTGCCCGAAGTGATGCGCGACGCAGGCTACACGACGATGCACGCCGGCAAATGGCACGTCGGCCCGGCCCTCGGTCAGCGGCCATGGGAGCGAGGTTTTCAGCGCACCTACGGTTCGATGCACGGGGTCGTCTCGCCCTGGCACCATCTCGGCCAGGCGAATGCGCTCGGAGATTTTTGGCAGCGCGACGGTCAGCCGCTCACCGAAGAAGGCGTGCACACCACTGATTTGCTCACGACGCAGGCGATCACCTGGTTGCGCGAACAGGCGGCCCAGCCGGCGCCCAAGCCGTGGTTTCTGTATCTCGCCCATTTCGCTCCGCACACGCCGTTGGAGCCGCCGGAAGATTGGCTGGCGAAGTTTGCCGGCGAAAAATTCGCCGCCGAAGAAAAAGAAGATGCGCGGGCGCGGCGCTACGCCGCCACCGTGGCCCACCTCGACGCCACCATCGGCCGCGTGATCGCCGCGCTCGTCGCGACGAAGCAGGCCGAAAATACCCTCGTGGTGTTCACGTCGGACAACGGCCCGCAGATCGTGCCGGCCGATCCGACGCAAAACGGCGGCACTTCCGGCGAACTGCGCGGCTTCAAGGGGACGACCTACGAAGGCGGCATTCGCGTGCCGGCCTTCGTGTGGTGGCCTGACCGGCTCAAGCCCCGCAAACTTTCCGCTGCGATCACCGTCGTAGACTGGCTGCCCACCTTCGCTGCTCTCGCCGGCACCACCGCTCCGGTTTCTCAGAAACTCGACGGCCTGAACGTCTGGCCGCTGCTCACGGGCGCCGTCACCACGCCCGCGCCGCGGGTGATCTACCAAAAATACCTCGGCGGCATGGCCGCGTTGCGCGAGGGCGATTGGAAACTCGTCGTGCGCGGCACGAGCCGGTTTGCACGGTCGCTCATGGTCGGTGACGACCGCGAGGATCAGCTCTTCAACATCGCGGCGGACCCGCTCGAACGCGAAAACCTTGCCGCCCGGCGTCCGGAGATGCTCGCCCGCATGCAAGCCCTGCTCGTCGAACAGATGAAGGGTGACACACCGGCCCTCCGCGACGGCACGCCGCAATACTGGTGGTCGCGCGTCCCGGAGCAGCAGCGCCTGATGGAGCAACGCGGTGAGGAAGTAATCCGTTCGCGTGCGGCGA
>CAMBVX010000456.1 GCA_945871085.1 Opitutus sp. GAS368
ATCGAGGACTACCTCAAGTCCGGCAAACCGGTCATCGGGCTTCGCACCGCCTCGCACGCCTTCAAGTATCCCAAGGGCCACCCGCGCTATAACTGGAATGATGATTTCGGCCGACGGGCGCTGGGCACGCCCTACATCGTGCACCAAACGGGCACGACCCAAGTCAGCGTGATCCCGAAATACCGGAAGCACCCCATCATGAGTCACGTCACCAAGACGCAGTGGGTCTCCCCCGGCACCCTCTATTTGACGCGCCTCCAAGGCGGCTGCGTGCCGCTCCTCATGGGCACCGGCAAAGGCCCCTTCCGATTGATGGAAAAAGAATTCGGCCCTGTTCAGGTTAACGAGTCGGAAGCCGACATCGTCGCGTGGGCGTGGCAGAACGAATGGGGCGGGAAAGTGTTTGGCACGTCGCTCGGCGATCCGGGGGACTTCGCGGAAGAATCCTTTACCCGTATGCTGGTGAACAGCGTGTGCTGGGCCGTGGGCAAGCCGCTGCCCGGGCCAGACGAAAAGATCGCGACCTGGCAACTGAAGCGCACGGACAAATGATCTTTGTCCAGCCATCCGTGCCGCACCAACCGGGAGGCCGCGTCCGTCGTGTTGCGAATGCGTTCGCCCTCGCGTTCGTCAGTCTTATCACCGTGGCGTCGTTGGCCGGCTCGGCCATCCGCCCCGGTGATCGCGTCGCGATCATCGGCAATACCTTGGCGGACCAGCTGCGGGTGCACGGCTATTTCGAGACCTTTCTGCTGCAACTCCCGGCGGAGCCGCGGGTGTCGGTCCGCAATCTGGGTTGGGCCGGCGACATGTTGTCCGCCCGCGACCGGCCGACGAATTTTCCGACCGAAGAGTCGGTGCTCATCGCCCACCAAACCGACGTCATCATCGCGTGCTTCGGGCTGGGCGAGTCGTTCGCCGGCACCGCGGGCCTCCCCGCTTTTCGCACCGCGCTCAAAGCCTTCGTCGATTCCCACCGCGGCCGGAAATACAACGGCAAAACGGAAGTCCGCCTCATTCTGGTATCGCCGATCGCCTATGAAAATCTCGGGACGCTGACGCCGGAGCACGAGCGTCGGAACCGTGAACTCGCCGACTACACCGCCGCCATGGAGCAGGTGGCGTCCGGACAGGAATTGCCTTTCGTCAATCTCTTCCAGCCCACCCGCGAAATCATGGCGGACGCATCCGCTCCGAAACTGACCACCAACGGTATTCACCTGAATGCCTACGGCTATTGGGCTGTGGGCCGAATGCTCACTGCGGGAGTCGCTACCGTTCCGCCTCCGTGGGCGCTGCGCATCGACGCCTCCGCTCTCCGGGCGACCGGCGACGGCGTGACCATTGTGCAGGTAGAACCGGCGGCCGGCGGTGTGCGCTTCTCCGTGCAAGAGCAGCGCCCGCCGACCCTCGCACCGCCGCTCAAGGGTCCCATTCACGCGGCGCTTCAACCTCTCCGCGATACGCTCGCGGTAGCGAACCTCGCGCCCGGCGAATATCTCCTGACCATCGATGGTCAGCCCGTTTTCACCGCGACCGACGACCGCTGGGCCGCCGGAATTGCAGTCGACACATCGCCACGTCACCGCGAGGCCGAGACGTTCCGACAAGCGGTGAACGACAAGAACCAGCAATTTGTCTACGGCTGGAAAGCGCTCAATCAGGTTCACATCGTGGGCGAACGAAAGTCCTCGCCGAGCGGCCAAGCCCTGCCGACTGAGGTCATCGCATTCAAACGTCTCGCCGACGAGAAAGACGAAGCCCTGCGTCGGCGGCCCGATCCGCTCGCTCTCACTCACACCTGGCAGTTGACGCCCGCCACCCGCCCGAGTTCTCGCCCATGAAAACGTTTGTTCCCGCCCTCACGTTATTGCTCTTGGCCGCGACCACCGTTTTTGCCCAGGACGCGAAAGGCATAAAAATCGAAAATCTCGCCAACGCCGACCTGAGCCTGATGGTCAATCACGATCCCGCCGCCGAGCACGCGAGTTTCGATTTGCTCCCGGGCTACGAGGTCAACCTCTTCGCGGCCGAACCGCTGCTGGCGAACCCGACGCACATGGTGTGGGATTCGCGCGGCCGGCTGTGGGTCACGTGCTCGTGGGCCTACCCGCAGTTGAAGCCAGGCCAAGTGGCCAACGACAAGATCATCATTCTCGAAGACACCGATGGCGATGGCCGGGCCGACAAGTCGACCGTTTTCGCTGACGGACTCTATATTCCGACCGGCCTCGAACTCGCCAACGGCGGATGTTACGTCGGGCAGTCGCCCGACCTGCTCTTCTTAAAGGATACCAACGGCGACGATGTAGCCGACGTGCGGGAAGTTGCCCTGACCGGCTTCGGCATCGAGGACAGCCATCACTCGATCCACGCGTATCGGCGCGGGCCGGACGGCTGGCTCTACTTCCAAGAAGGCGTCTTCCTCCACACCCAGGTGGAGACCCAGCACGGGATGGTGCGGAATTTCAATGGCGGTGTTTACCAGTTCAATCCCCGCAGCGGCGAGTTCCGCATCTTCGCCAAGGTCAACGTCGGAAATCCGTGGGGCCACGTCTTCGACCGCTGGGGCCAGTCGTTCCTCGTGGACAATCCGCGGGTCGGCTATCTTTCGCCCTCGACCGGCAACAGCGGGGAGCGGCTCAAACTCGCCCAGCTGCTGGTGACGGAAAAACAATGTGGCGGTGACCTGGCGTCCGGTTCGCATCTGCCGGAGGAAATTCGCGGACAGCTCCTGACCTGTCGGTTCAAAACTCGCACGGTGGTCCGCTATGAATTCATCGAGGACGGGGCGGGATTCAGTTCCAACGTGCTCGCACCGATCATCTCGTCGCGGCATCCGAACTTCCGCCCCATCGACGTTAAGATCGGTCCGGATGGAGCCATCTACGTGGCCGATTGGTATAACCCGATCATCAACCACGCTCAGCACGACTTCCGCGATCCGCGCCGGGTGGAGGAGCGCGGTCGCATCTGGCGCATCACAGCGAAGGGTCGCCCGCTCGTGAAGAAACCCGTGATCGCCGGCGCGCCAATCCCCGCGTTGGTCGATCTCCTGCGGAGCCCCGAGGACTGGAACCGCCACCAAGCGCGCCTCGAATTGAGCGGACGCGATCCCGGTGCCGTCGCGCTCGAACTCGAGCGCTGGGTCGGCCAACTCGACCGCAGCGATTCCGCCTACGATCACCACCTCGTCGAAGCGATGTGGGCCTATCAAAACATCGACCGCCCCAATGAGCCGATCCTCCAACGCGTGCTCGCGGCGTCGACCGGCCACGCACGCGCCGCCGGGGCACGGCTCATCCGCTACTGGCACTCGCACGTCGCCGATCCGGTCGCGCTGCTCGCGCGTGCCGCCGCCGATCCGTTTCCCCGTGTGCGGATGGAGGCGGTGCTCTCGGCGGGCTTTGTGCCGAAAGCCGAGGCCTTTCCCGCAGCTCTCGCGACGCTGGACTTCCCGAAAGACACCTCGATCAACTTCGCCCTCACGCAAACCGTTGCCGCCCTCGGTCCTTATTGGCGGCCAGCGCTGGCGGCGGGGAAACTGGAGTTTGCACAGGCGACCCACCGCGAGTTCGCCCTCCGCGAGGTCGGCGTCGGTTTCGAAAAACGTCTCGCCGACTTCCTCGCCAAGGACACGACCACCCCCAGAGAACTGGCGGAGATCAAGGCGAGGTTGATCGCGGAAAAAAGCACGCCGCAAATGCGCCTTGTGGTGGACGCGATGATCAAACGGGGCCGGCCGCGGTCGCGGGACCTCATGATCGAGCTGCTCGACGCATTGCACCAAGTCGCGCAGGGCGGCGAAGTGCAACCGGATCCGGGAATTGCCCGGCTGGGCAACCTTCTTGCGAATCCTGACCCAGCGATCGCGGCCGCCGCGGCGCGAACTCTCGGAGCGTGGAAGGTCAGTGCGGCGGCTCCGGAACTCCTGGCCCTGATCCGTGATGGCCAACGCCCCGACGACGTCCGCGCCGCGGCGGCTTTGGCGCTGGCGCATTTGGAGCGACCCGAATCCGTCCAGGATCTGCGTGGCCTTGCCACGAGCGGCGACATCGAGAGCCGATATTTCGCGGTGCGCGGTCTCACCGTCACCGACCTCGCTGGCGCCGGGTCGGCGGCGGCCATGCTGTTGGCCGAAGAACCCGGTCGGGCTGATCCGGCAGGACTCGTGGCGGGGTTCCTTCAGCGCGACCGCGGTCCGGAGGTTCTGGAGCGCGCTCTCGCCGACCGCACGCTCCATCCCGCCGTGGCGGCCAACGTATCCGAGTATCACCGCCGCACCGGCCAGTTGCCGCCGAAGTTGGCGCAGCGATTTCAGGTTACGGCTACGGGCTCCCTATGTGCCACCCTGCTGCGCGAAAATCGCGCGGCCCTCACGGCCGACGTCGAGCGCCTGGGTGATCCGGTGCGCGGCGAGCAGATTTTTCGCCGCCCGGCCGCCGCCTGCGTCGCCTGCCACGCGATCGGCTCCGTCGGTCCGGCCCTCGGACCCAACCTAGCCGGCGTGGGCGCGGCCGCAGAAACGGGCTATGTCGTGGATTCGATCCTCGAACCAAACAAGGCCATCGCCGAGCACTATGAAACCACCAGGGTTGCGACGCGCGACGGCACGGTGCGGGTCGGCGTGATTGCGACCAAGGGCGAGCGCGAGATCGTGCTCCGCGATCCGGCGGACGGTGGCAAGGAAACCCGCATCCCCGTCGAGACGATTCGGGAGATGAAGACGATGGATTCCCTCATGCCGGCCGGACTCGCGGACCAATTGCAAAGCCGGCAGGAATTTCTCGATCTCTCGCGTTTCGTCTCACTCCTCGGTCGGCCGGGTGCCTACGCCAACGACGAAAGCCCGGTCATCCGCAGATGGCGCGTCGCCGCCGCCAAGGGCTTGTTGCCGCCGTCCGACGAGGACTCGTCCTGGGTGACCGAGTATAGCTATGTGAGCGGCGAGTTGCGCGTCGCCGGCCTCGAGCCGGGCAAACCGTTCGACGCCCGCGGTCACGTGCAGGTGCAAGTCGCGGGCGCGGTGGTTTTGAAACTCAACACCGCGACGGGCCTGCGCCTGTGGAGCGACGGCCGTGAGATCACAGATTTGTCCGCGCCGATCCTGCTGGGCCGGGGCCGCACCGCGTTCACATTCCGCGTCGATCCCCTTCAGCGCGGCGTATCCAATCTCCGCGTCGAACTCGCACCCGCTCCCAACTCGCCGATCAAATTTCAGCCCGTAGGCGGCTTTTGAACGAACCCCATCCGTCTCCCCCATGTCCCGCCTCCGCTCCCTTCTTCCTCTCACCCTGCCCGTCCTTCTCGCCCTCTCCGCTGTCGCAGCCACGGCCGCGCCTACGGGGAAGCCCAACATCGTCTTCGTCATCACCGACGACCAAGGCTACGGCGACCTCGGTTTCACGGGCAATCCCGTCGTCAAAACCCCGCACATCGACCGCCTC
>CAMBVX010000457.1 GCA_945871085.1 Opitutus sp. GAS368
GGGTCGAGGCGGAGTTGGTGCTCTTGCTCGGCGGCGGTGGGGTTGTCGCGGATTTGCGCGATACGGCACGTGACGTCGGACCAGATCGCGCGGAGGGCGAAGAGGTTTTCTTCGAAGATTGTTTTGCCGCCGCGCGTGATGCGGAAGGAGTGCGTGCTGGTCAGCGTGCCGACGCGTGTGGTGCAGGCTTTGAAACCGTGTTCGCGCAGTGTGAGGGAAACGTCGTCGAGGTCGTCGGCGCGGATTTGAATCACGGCGCCGAGCTCTTCGGCAAAGAGCGACGAGAAGACTTCGTGGCCTTGGGGGATTTCGAGGTCGACGCCGGTGTGGCCGGCGAAGGCCATCTCGACGACGGTGGAGAGGAGGCCGCCGTCGGAGCGGTCGTGGTAGGCGAGGATTTTTTTCTGGCGGCTGAGGAGCTGGATTGCGTTCCAGAATTTTTTGAGGTCGGTGGGGTTATCGACGTCGGGCGTGGCTTCGCCCATTTGCGAAACGGTTTGCGCGAGGATGGAGCCGCCGAGGCGGTTTTTGCCGCGGCCCAGATCGATCAGGAGCAGGACGGTGTCTCCGATGGGATTGTCATCGCGAAGCGCGCTGGCGCGCTGGGGCGATCCATCCGGCTGGATTGCTTCGTCGCCTGCGGCTCCTCGCAATGACAAATCATATTTCAGTTGCGGCGTGAGGGTGAGGCGGATGTCGGTGACGGGGGCGAAGGCGGAGATGATGAGTGAAATGGGGGCGGTGATACGTTTTTTCTCACCGGTGGCAGCGTCGTTCCAGACGGTGCTCATACTCATCGAGTCTTTGCCGACCGGAATCGTGATGCCGAGGGCGGGGCAGAGTTCCAGGCCCACGGCTTGGACGGCGGCGTAGAGATCGGCGCCGTCGCCGGGGATCGCGGGGGCGGCCATCCAATTGGCGGAGAGGTTCACTTTGCCGAGGTCGCCGATTTGCGCGGCGGCGAGGTTGGTGAGGGCTTCGCCGACGGCGAGGCGGGCGGACGCGGCGGCGTTGTTGACCGCAACAGGCGTGCGCTCGCCCATCGACATGGCTTCGCCGGTGTAAACGTCGAAGGCGGCGGCGGTGACGGCGCAATCGGCGACGGGGACTTGCCACGGGCCGACCATTTGGTCGCGGGCGATGAGGCCGCCGAGCGTGCGGTCGCCGATGGAGATGAGAAAAGTTTTGTCGGCGACGGTGGGGTGCGCGAGGACGCGATGGATGGCCTCGGTGAGGGCGGCGCGTTCGGTGGCGATCAGAAGTTGAGGGCTGAGAGCTGAGAGCTGAGAGCCCGAACGCGGGGTGGGAGCGCGTGACGCGCCGGGGGCGGGGTGATGGATTGCCGCGTCGCCGGAGGCTCCTCGCAATGACAAGCCGGTGGTGAGCGTGGAAAGGTCGAGGGGGTGTTGCGGGCGGGAGCGCGTCGTATCCGTGCGGGACATGCGCGGCGGTTTGCCGAGCAGCACGTCGAGGGGGAGATCGATGGGGCGGTTTTTGAAATGCGGATCTTCGAGGACGAGTTGTTTTTCCTCGGTGGCTTCGCCGACAACGGCGAAGGGGCAGCGCTCGCGTTCGCAGAGAGCCGCGAAGGTGGCGAGGAGCTCGGCGGGCACGGCCATCACGTAACGTTCCTGTGATTCATTGCACCAGATCTCGAGGGGAGACATGCCGGGCTCGTCGTTGGGGAGGGCGCGGAGATTAAATTTGCCGCCGCGACCGCCGTCGTTGACGAGTTCGGGGAGGGCGTTGGAGACGCCGCCGGCGCCGACGTCGTGGATGAACGAAATTGGATTCTCGTCACCGAGGGCCCAGCAGCGGTCGATGACTTCTTGGCAGCGACGTTCCATCTCGGCGTTGTCGCGTTGGACGCTGGCGAAATCGAGGTCCTCGTTGCCGGAGCCGCTGGCCATGGAGCTGGCGGCGCCGCCGCCGAGGCCGATCAACATGGCGGGTCCGCCGAGGACGATGAGTTTATCGCCGGGGTTGATGGCGCCCTTTTGGACGTGCTCGGCTTTGATATTGCCGAGGCCGCCGGCGAGCATGATGGGCTTGTGGTAGCCGCGCAGCTCCGCTGCGGGGGTTTGGGGGCTGGGGGCTCGGGTCTGGGCGCTGGGAGCTGGCGGGAGGGCGGCGGGAACTTTTTGTTCGAAAGTGCGGAAGTAGCCGTTGATGGCGGGGCGGCCGAATTCGTTGTTGAAGGCGGCGCCGCCAAGCGGGCCTTCGATCATGATGTCGAGGGCGGAGACGATGCGGTGAGGTTTTCCGTTGTCCTTTTCCCACGGTTGGATGGCGCCGGGGAGGCGGAGATTGGAGACGGTGAAGCCAACGAGACCGGCTTTCGGTTTTCCACCGCGGCCGGTGGCGCCTTCGTCGCGGATTTCGCCGCCGGAGCCGGTGGCGGCGCCGGGGAACGGCGAGATGGCGGTGGGATGATTGTGCGTCTCGACCTTGCAAAGAATGTGAATCTCCTCGTCGTGCGCGGCGTATTCCTGGGTGCGCGGGTCGACGTAGAAGCGCCCGCCGCGGGTGCCGACGAGGACGGCGGCGTTGTCTTTGTAGGCAGAAAGAATGCCCGCGCTGTGCAGCGTGTAGGTGTTCTTGATCATCTGGAACAGCGAGTGGTCGCGCGTGGCGCCGTCGATGTCCCAGGTGGCGTTAAAAATTTTGTGGCGGCAGTGCTCGGAGTTGGCCTGCGCGAACATCATCAGCTCGATGTCATTCGGGTCGCGTCCGAGGGTGGTGAAGGCTTGGACGAGGTAGTCGATCTCGTCGTCGGCGAGAGCGAGACCGAGGTGAACATTGGCGGCGGCCAAGGCGGCGCGGCCGGCGGCGAGGATCGGCACACGGTCGAGCGGACGCGGTGGCTCGTGGCGGAAGAGTGCAGCGCAGGCGGCGAGGTCACCGAAGACGACCTGGGTCATGCGGTCGCGCAGTTTGGCGGCGAGCGCCTGGTGCTGGGGAGCGGTGAGTGGAGAGAACGGGAAACCGGGGGTGGTTTCGCCGAGGTCGATGGTGAAGGCGACGACGCGTTCGATGCGTTGGACGGAGGGAAGCCCGCAGAGGTGGGCGATATCGGTGGCTTTCGAGGACCAAGGCGAAATCGTGCCCGGGCGGGGCGCGACGATTTGCACGAGGCCGGCGACGGCCGCAGCGGCGCGCCGTGGGCCGTAAGTGAGGAGTTTTTCGAGGACGAGTTGGTGCTCGGCGGAGAGGGCGGCGGACAGTTCGGCGACGTGCACGAACTCGGCGCTCAACGCGCGGACGGGAAGACCGGCGGCGACCAGATCGTCGAGCAGTTTTTGGAGTCGGAAAGGAGAGAGGGCGGGTGAGCCGCGAAGGATCAGCATGGTCAGGAAAGGGCGATGGTTTCCAACATCCTCGGGGCGTCAAGGAGGGGAACGTCATGCGCGCGGCATTAAGACGCAGCGCGAGGAGAAAGCCGTTGACCATTCATGGCGCGTCCCCGAGATCAGTCCTTTTCTTGTTAAATGCCGACTGAATCCCACCAGCTCACTGTGAACGGAAGTGCCCTTCATCGGAGGAGACGGTCATGAGCGAACACATCGGTCACGAATGTGGCATTGCGCTCGTGCGGATGCTTAAGCCGCTCGGATATTACGCGGAGAAATACAAGTCGCCGCTCTGGGGCTTTGAGAAACTTTTCCTGCTCATGGAAAAACAACACAATCGCGGCCAGGATGGCGCGGGGGTGGCATGTGTGAAACTCGATATGCCGGCGGGCGAGCCCTACATGTTTCGGGAGCGCAACACGAACCCGAACCCGCTCGACAAGGTTTTCGGAGCGCTGCTGGAGCAACACCGCGAGTTGACCGCAAAAGGGCAAGTGGACCCCGACTGCGCGGAGACGGTGAAGAAACACTTCGATTTCGGCGGGGAACTGTTGCTCGGCCATTTGCGCTACGGGACCAGTGGCGGCTATGGCGTGAGCGCGTGCCATCCGTATTTCCGGCGGAGCTCATGGCCGACGCGCAATCTGGCGTTGTGCGGCAACTTCAACATGACAAATACGCGGGAGCTGAACGACAGCCTCATCGCGATCGGCCAGCACCCGATCTTCGCGTCGGACACGCAGGCGGTGTTGGAAAAAATCGGCTTCTTCCTCGATGAGGAACACGAGGACATCTACCGCTACCTGCGGACGCGCGAAATGGACGGGGCGGAGCTTTCGCGGCGGATCAGCGAGGATCTCGATGTCGCCCGCGTGCTTACCCGCGCCTCGCAAAAGTGGGATGGCGGATATGCGATTGCGGGGTTGATCGGTAATGGCGATGCGTTTGTGGCCCGCGATCCGTCGGGGATTCGGCCCGCCTTTTATTTTCAGAATGACGAAGTCGTGGCGTTTGCCTCCGAGCGGGCGCCCCTGATGACAGTGTTCGACGTGGCGGTGGAGGACGTGAAGGAAGTCGAACCGGGACATGTGGTGGTGATGAAAAAACGGGGCACGGTGCAGTCGGTGCAATTTACGGCGCCGTTGGCGAAGACCTCGTGCTCGTTTGAGCGGATTTATTTTTCCCGCGGCAACGACTTGGATATTTATCGCGAACGTCAGGCACTGGGTGGCGGGCTCGCGGATCAAGTGATCAATGCGATCGGGCACGACTGGGCGAACACGGTGTTCAGTTTTATCCCCAATACTGCGGAAGTGGCCTACTATGGGCTGATGTCCACACTGCGGGCCAAGCGTCGCGACGAAGTCAAAGCCGCGATTCTGAAGGCTTCAGCCGCCGGCGAACTCACCGAGGCGGTGCTCGACGATCTCATTTTGCGCAATTGGCCGCGCGGGGAGAAAGTCGTCAGCAAGGATATCAAGCTGCGGACGTTTATCGGGCAGGAGAGCATGCGGAACCAGCTCGCGAGCCACGTCTACGATATCACCTACGGCTCGGTGAAGCCGGGGGACAACCTCGTGTGCGTGGATGATTCGATCGTGCGCGGCACGACGCTGCGGAAATCAATTTTGCGTATTCTCGCGCGGTTGCAGCCGAAGAAGATCATCATTATCTCGACGGCACCGCAGATCCGTTATCCGGACTGCTACGGGATTGATATGTCGGAGCTGGGGAAATTCATCGCGTTCGAGGCGGCGATCGAACTGCTGCGCGAGCGCGGGCAGTTGGGGTTGCTGGAGGATGTCTACAAGGCGTGCCACGACGAGGTCGCGCGCGGCGGCTCGGTGAATCATGTGCGGCGGATCTACGAACCGTTTACGCCGGAGGAGATTTCGGCGAAGATCGTCGAGCGCGTGCGCCCCAAGGGCATCGAGTGGAAGGGTGAGATCGAGATTATCTTCCAGACGATCGAGAACCTGCATGCCGCCGTGCCTCAACACACGGGCGACTGGTATTTTACAGGGAAATATCCCACTCCAGGCGGCTACCGCGTGGTGAACCAGGCGTT
>CAMBVX010000458.1 GCA_945871085.1 Opitutus sp. GAS368
GATGTCCGCGGACGCGTCGCCCACGAATCCGTCTTCAATCGCAACGACGGTCAGTTCCGCTGTCCGTCCTCGCAGCAGGGCTACTCGCCGTTCACCACGTGGACGCGCGGTGCCGCCTGGATTATCGCCGGCTACGCCGAGCAGCTCGAGTTTTTGGATACAGCCAAAGGCACCGATCTCGACGCCGTCGGCGGTCGTCGCGCCGTCACCGATCTCTTCCTCGAGACCGCCCGCGCCACGAGTGACTACTACATCGACGGCTACTCCGCGAAAGACGGCGTGCCCTACTGGGATTCCATGGCCCTCAACAGCCACCAGCTCGGTGACATCACGAAGAAAAACGCCGATCCCTACAACGCCCACGAGCCCGTCGATAGCTCCGCCGCCGCCATCGCCGCGCAAGGGTTTATTCGTCTCGGCACCTACCTCGCCGCGAAGGGCGAAAAGTCCGCCGGGAAAAAATACTTCCAAGCTGGCCTGACCATCGCCGACACGCTTTTCGACGAGCCCTATCTCTCCACCGACAGTAAACACCAAGGCCTGCTCCTCCACAGCGTCTACCATCGCCCCAACGGCTGGGACCACGTCGCGAAGGGGCAAAAAGTCCCCAATGGCGAATCGTCGATGTGGGGCGACTATCACGCGATGGAACTCGCACTCCTCGTCCAGCGTCTCGCCGAGGGCAAATACACCACCTTCTTCTGAAAATCGTTCCCGTTTCTCGTTCTCGTAATCGTGCTCTCTTCCGTCCTTCGGATCGAGAGAACGAGGAACGATTACGAGAACGAGGAACGATTTTCCGGAATTCGCGCCCACCGTGCCCACCCCGCTCCTCTACGAATCTCATTGCCACACGCCGCTGTGCAAACACGCCCATGGCACGCCCCTGGACTACGCCGCCGAGGCCCTTGCGCGCGGCTTGAAGGGCATCATCTTCACGTGCCACTGCCCGCTGCCCGACCGCATCTCGCACGCCGTGCGCATGGCGCCTGAGGAATTCGACCGCTACGTCGAGTGGATCGGCGAGGCCCACGATCAATTCGCTGGCCGCCTCGATGTGCGCCTCGGCTTGGAAAGCGACTACTACCCCGGCGTCGAGCCGTGGTTGGAAAAACTCCACGCCCGCGTGCCACTGCACCATGTGCTCGGCTCCGTGCACCCGCAGGTCCCCGACTACCGGCTGCAATATTATCGCGGCAACTGGTTCGAATACCAACAGACTTACTTCGACCACCTTGCCCGCTCCGCCGAGACCGGCCTCTACGATACGCTCGCGCATCCCGACCTGATCAAAAACGAGTCGCCCTCCGACTGGCATTTCGAGCGAATTTTGCCCTTCATCGAACGCGCCCTCGACCGTATCGCGAAAACGGGAGTGGCGATGGAGCTCAACACCAGCGGCGCAAACAAAGCCATCCGCGAGATCAACCCCAGCCCCACGATGCTCGGCCTCATGCACGCCCGCGGTATTCCCGTCGTGCTCGGCGCCGACGCCCACCGTCCCACGCGCGTCGCCGACGGCTACGCCGACGCCCTCCGCACGCTACAGACGGTCGGCTACACGGAGATCAGTTTTTTCCTCGACCGCCGCCGCCAGACCGTCCCGATCGCGGCTGCGCTGGATTCGCTGGTTTGAGTTTGGTGCGTCGTGTCTGAAAAAATGTCCGCCGTGTCACTCAACCTCTACGACCTCACGCGCGAGCAGCTCCGCGTGCAGCTCGTGCGCTGGGACCTTAATCCGGTGCACACCGCGCGGCTCTGGAACTACCTCTACATCGAACTCGCCGCCTCGCTCGACGCCATGCCGGAGTTGCCGCCGAAACTTCGCGCGCGCCTCGCCACAGAGACCCACCTCGGCGTCTTGCCCACCGCCCTCGAAACCGCCTCGAGCGACGGCTTCACCCACAAATACCTCCTCGCCCTCGCCGACGCCGAACGCATCGAGACCGTGCTCATGCGTTACACCGGCCGCGTGACGGCGTGTGTCAGCAGCCAAGTCGGCTGCGCGATG
Source organism: Opitutus sp. GAS368 (assembly GCA_945871085.1). GTDB lineage: Bacteria > Verrucomicrobiota > Verrucomicrobiia > Opitutales > Opitutaceae > GAS368. The sequence goes on from CAMBVX010000458.1 coordinate 2,012, forward strand.
GGCTGCGTGTTTTGCGCGACTGGCCAGATGGGCTACACGCGCCATCTCACCGCCGGCGAAATCGTCGCCCAGGCCGTCCACGTCGCCCGCGCCCTCCGCTCCCCCCCCACTCCTCCCGCCCCGGAAATTTGTCACTTAATAAGTGACATACCCTCGGAGAACGCTCCGCAAAATTGTCACGTATTACGTGACAAACATGCGGAGACGCGCCTGCGCAACATCGTGCTCATGGGCATGGGCGAGCCGCTCCATAACTACGATGCGGTCCTGCACGCGGTCGACATTCTCCGCGATCCCAACGGCCTCGCGCTCGGGGCCGAGCGCATCACCCTCAGCACGGTCGGCGTGGTGCCAGGCATTCTCCGTCTCGCCGCTGAAAAACGTCCGGTCCATCTCGCCGTTTCCCTCCACGCCGCCAACCAGGCCGAACGCGCCGCGCTTGTCCCCGCCGCAAAAAAATGGCCGCTCGACGAACTGATGGCCGCGTGCCGCACCTACAGCGAAACCACGGGCCGCCGGATCTTCTACGAGTGGACGCTCATCGAGGGGAAAAACGACTCTCCGGCCCACGCCCGGACCGTCGGCGAACTCCTCGGCAATTTACCCGCACAGGTGAATTTGATCCCGCTCAATCCGACCAATGGATACGCGGGCACGCCGACCGCCACAGCGGCCGCGCGGGTGTTTCAGCACATCCTTTCCTCCGAGTTCAAGATTCGCAGCACCGTGCGCCAACGTCGCGGCATCGACATCGCCGCCGGCTGCGGCCAACTCGCAGTCGCGGAGGCGGCGTCCAAGTAATCGCGCCCCGCCCGGCCCAGCGAATGAGCGCGCGTTGCACCTCGTGGGTCAGCGTCGACCGCGCCGGCCGCTTCATCGACGCGCAGGGCTGGACCCAAACGAGCGCTCGCACTCGGGCCGAATCGCATCTCCTCTTTTGGGCGTCATGCCTCCGATGCTCCTCCGCCTAAATGCCTCCCGTTGGATTCTTGGCGGATTGATCGTCGTTTGCGGGCTCCATGCCGCCGAACCTGAACCGGGCCGACCGACCGAATCGGAACTCTCGGCCATTCGCACCGAAGTGGCCGCCTACCGAAAAAAGCAGGGCGACAAAGCCGGCGTGCCCGAAGTCGCCGACAAATTTTTGCCCATCCCAAAGAACGGCCGCTGGCTCACGCCGGCCGAGGCGCAGGGTGCTTTTGCCAAGATGCACGGCAAGTTGGAGCAAGTCCGCTGGTGGAAAATCGGCCTCGATCCCACGAAACTCGTACACGCTTTGCGCGAGCCCGCGGCCATCGTCTCGGGCTGTGTGCGCGCGGTGCGGGCCGGGCTTGAGGGAGCGCCACGCTCGCTGGCGTATGCGCGCGAGGCCGGCGATTTTCTGGTGTGGGCGCAGGCCCAAGGGGGCACCGGCGTGTTTCCTTTTCCGGCGGCGCGCGGCGTGACCCGCGACAAGGCGTTTGAGGCGGGCGAGAAATTTCTGGCCCGCGCGGAACGCGAGGGTCGCCTCGGCGACGTCGTGCGCAACGGTTGGGCCGTCGACGATTTGTCCGACGGCGGACTGCAGTTCGACAACGGCGAGGCGGGCACCGCGCTGTTCGAACTCTACGAGGCGACGAAGGACGAAAACTATCTGACGTCTGCCCGGAAATCCGCCGACTGGGCGGCGGCCCGGCCCATCGCGCGCAATTGGAATTACAACAGCTTCAGCGTGTATCTGCTGGCCGAGGCATATCGCCTCACGGGCGAGCGCCGTTACCTCGAAGCGGCCATCCGCAAAACGCTCCTGGGCGTAAATCCCGGCCAACTCACCGATGGTCCGAACGCCGGCCGCTGGGTCGACGCGCACAACGCCCGGCCTGCCTATCACTACATCATGATGCGTGCGCTCGCGCAGCTCGCATCCGTGATGCCGAAAGACGACGCCGCGCGGCCCGAAATCCTGCGCGTGCTCACGCTCGGCCTGAAAGCGCGGAACGAAGAGATCCTCGGCCGGGGCGCGGCGAACAAAGACAAAGCGATGGAAGCGCTGCTGATCGTGAACCGTTTGTTCGCGGGTGACGTGGAATTCTTGCGGGCATCGCGCTCCGCCGAAGCCCTCGACGCACTCGGCCAACTCGCCTCGGAGCAATTCCGTCGCGGAGCCGCACCCCTCGGTCCGCGCGAGTGGGGCATTTTTTTGGACTACATTGTGTGGCGGGAAAAAATATCACGTAGAAAATAGCCGCCTTTCTCTGCACTCCTATCTCTCGATGAAAAACCGCCTCTGTCTTTCGATTCTGTTCAGCGTCATCGCCCGCGCCCCCGAGCCCACCGTCTACGCCGACCCGAAGCCGCAGCGCTACCACCTCACTGCACGGGCGAGTGAGCTCGACTCACGGGCGCGCGAACATCCGGAGATCGATTTCGTTTTCAAAGACAAGGCGGGCAAACCGCAGGATGTCGAAAACGCCGTGGTCGACACGCGCGTCGCCCCTCGTGGCCGCCTCGTCATTTGGCTCATGAACTACAACGCTCCGCTCTTCGAGCGTCTCGGCGACTACGGGCTCCACGCGATTCAAGTCAGCTACGCCAACAAATGGTTTGGGCTCATTCCCACCAAGGCCCGCGACGACGGCACGAGTCTCGGCAAACTGCGGCTCGAAGCCACCACCGGGGAAGATTTTTCGCCCCTCTGCGTCATTCCAAAACCGGACGGCATGAGGGAGCGCGCGTTTCAATTCGTGAAACATCTCGCGAAAACGCATCCGCAAGGAAAGTGGGAGCAATTTATCGCCCCCGACGGTGCGGGATTGGACTGGGCTAAAGTGATCATCTCCGGCTCCTCGCACGGAGCGACGTCGGCTGCCCGCTTTGCGGTGCACCAGCGCGTCGACCGCGTCGTCATGTTCTGCGGTCCTCGTGATCAGCTGGAGAGCTGGCAAGGATTTCGCTCGGCCACGCCCGCGAATCGTTTCTTCGGTTTTAGCCACGTCCTCGATACCGGCTGGACGGGCGACCACTACTGCCGCTCGTGGCAAATGCTCGGCCTCCACGCCCTCGGCCCGATCACGGACGTCGATGCCAACGCTGCGCCGTTTGGAAACTCACGTCGGCTCATCACAAAGTTTGACGTGAAGGGTGACGCCAAACGCGCGCACAGTTCGGTGCAACCCGGCAATGCCGCGGCGAAGAACGCCAAAGGGGAATTCCTCCATGAAGCCGTGTGGAAATATCTGTTCACCCATCCCGCCGATCACGTGGGCGCGGCGACGCCACTCGACCCGGAGTGCGGTGAGAAGCTGCCGAAGCCGTAAGGCCGGCGCTCGTCGCCGAGTCTTCACGAAACCAAGGGAAAATCATTCCCATCAGTTGAACCGCTAAGCTGCGCTCATCTTCGCTCATTCATACCGCCGGCTGAAGGTT
>CAMBVX010000459.1 GCA_945871085.1 Opitutus sp. GAS368
CGTTGCACCCGCCTGCTTCGCACACGCGGCGATGGCGATATCCGTCAGCGGCAACACCTCTCCCCGGCGATCCAACTCCCACGCCAATTCTGCGACTTCGGTCCAGAGCTCCGGGACCATCGCCACTTCATGCATGGCCGAAAATAACAGCTCCATGCGTTCTCGCGCCGGAACGGACACGACGCCACGCAACACTTCCGCGCGCACCACTCCGCAGGTGGCCAAGTCGCCCCGCCGAAGATGGTCGCCCAACTCGTCAAAAATATCCGCCCGCTCACGCAGCCAGCGGATGTAGAGGCAGGAATCGACGAGGATCATGCGCGGGCGGGCTTTTCTTTCCGGCGAAGCGCGAGCACGTCGTAGGCCGGATCAACGACCACCTTGTCGGTGATGCCCTCAAAAAACGGTCGGCTCAGGAGCGACTTCACCTTCGCAGCGCGCTCCGCCTGCGTCAGAGCAAAATCGATGGCTTCTCGACGCGTCGTCAGCCCCGTGAGCTTCATCACGCGCTCCAGTTTAGCCTCGTCGAGATCGATGGTTGTCTTCATAGGGTTCCAAGTATGGGACACTTGCCCGTATCGCAAGCCGTGTCTTTCCGCCGGGAGCACCGGCCGGCCGCCTGCAACGCACGCGGGCGCGACGACCTCCTGCTCACGCGCGATTCCGCAGGTAGGTTTGCACGTCGTCGTGGTTGCCGATGAAATCTCCGCGCAGGAGTCCACTCGCGGCATCAAACACCACCCGCAACCCCAGTCCGGCCCGGATCTCGTAGAGCCCGGGAGCCAGACGCCGCAGCGAGTAACCGCTATGGGCGTGCGGGTTGCCCCACTGCTCAGGCAGCGCTCGCAACGCGCCGTTTACCGCCTCGATTTCGGCGGGCTCCAGCTTTTCCGCGAGGCTGAGAAAGCGCTTGGTCAGCAAGACTCGCGGAGGCGAAGGCGGCCCGGAGGTCGCCGGTGAACTCGATGGTTTCGGCGGCGTCGATTTCTTCATGAATTTTTTCTGCGGCTTTCGCGAGTTCGGCCTTGGTCAGGCGGTATTCCTGTTCGGCGTAGTCGGCGGCGGCGATGGCGACCGGACGCAAGGCGATCACTTGGGCACCGGAAATGATCCCGATCTCTTCGCCACGCGCGGCCCGTGCCAACCACGCCCCGAGGTTTTGCCGCGCACTGGTGATCGTCAGCGTTTTCATCGTAGCGATAAATGTCATTTTAAAGTCTTAGCTGTCAAGAAAGGCCCTGTCTCAGCACGAGCCGCGGCCCCCGTCTCGGTTTTATGGCTTGGCCTCGAACGGAGATGCGCTTTTCGAACGTCCGGTTTCCAGCCTACGGCGGTGGCAATCCGCCGCTCCTTTCGCTCCCCCGCATGCGGGCCGCCTCCGACCGCGCTCCGGTCTCACCACCCCTACGGTTCAAACCGCCCCGTCAGCCGGCCGATGAACTTGATCGCGTAGAGATACGAGCGCTCGCGCACGATCGACGGATCGCCCGCTGCGCCGTTGATCCCGAGATCGGAAATATTATCCACCGCCGCGCCATCCTCGGGATGCAGCACAATCCACGTAAGAATTTTGGTGAGTTTATCCTTCGGATATTTGTCGATGAGATGATTGTAGACGACGCGCGGTAAATAGCGCTCGACGGGCATTTGGATCGCATCCGGCACGGCGGCGACGCACAGAAAGTAGCGCACGTTCTGGATGTCGTCGGCCGTTTTGCCCATGGGCCAATCGACGAGCCCGTTGCGCACGCTTTCGACTTCGTCCTTCGTCTGATCTTCGGGTAAATCATCCTCCGGCGCGATCGGTGACACCACGCCTCCATCGGGCGGCACGCGGTAGTCCAAACCTGCGATATCCTGCGCCGTGATTTTTTCCCACGGTGCGGGCGGGGGTGGGGGAGCGAGGGGCTTGATCGGCTCGACGGTCACCTTGACAGCTACGGCGACGTTGATCGGAGGCACCGTCACTTTGCTCGCGGGCTCCGGGGCATCAGCTGCAATGGCGATCCGCCCGCGCCACTCGGCGAGTCCGCCGACCGCGAGCCAGGCTGCGAGCACCGGCACGATCCACGCCTTGCCCGTGCTCGCTAGAAAACGCTGCTGCGCATCCCACCGGAACAGTTTCGCGCCCGCCACGCAGCCCGCAGCGCCCGTGAGCACGAGCGCCAGCAAACTGAATCGCGCCGCACCGAGCCCGCCCCCCGTCACAGTCGCTTGCAACGCCTCGACCGCATAACGCCCCGGGAAAAACGCCGACACGTGTTGCGCCCATTCGGGCAGACTGGCCAGCCGCACGGCCACGCCGCCGATGATCAGCATCGGCAAAAAAATGCACTGCCCCAGTGCCTGCACCGCCGGCACGCTGTCCGCCATCATCGCGATCACGAGGCCGAGTCCGATGAACGCAAACGACACCGCCGTGAACGCGACGAGCAGGCTCCACGGGTGCGCCGGCATCGTCATGCCCACGGCGAGAGCGACGCCGAGTTGCAGCAGTCCCGCCGTGAGCAGAATCACATAGCGCGCCACGATGGTGCTCAGCACCACGGACCACGTCGGCACCGGCGCGAGCCGATAACGCCGCCAGACGCCGCGCTCGCGTTCGCTCACCAGCGTCGAGGGCAAACCGAAGCACGCCCCGCCGAGCACACTGACCGTCAGCAGCTCGCCCATTTGCCGCAGCAGCGGCACCTTGTCGTAGCGATACAGCACCCAAAAGGCCGCGAGGAAAATCAGCGGAAACAGATAGCCGTAGAGCAGCGCCATCTTGTTTCGAAAATGTAGCCGGAGCGAAATCCTGACGTGTTCGGTAAACGCGTTCATCGTTTCGTTCCTTTCGCTCCCGCCGAAGCCTTGGGCGCTACCGAGTCCGGCTCCGCCGCTGGGGACGCGACGCCTCCGTCGCGTTTCGTCAGCCCGACAAACACGTCTTCCAACGACGCCTTCCTCACCTGCAACTCCACCAGTTCGACCCGCCGCGCCCCGATCAAGGCCGCGAGCGCCGCCAGTGTTTGCGTCGGCCGAGTCGTGCGGAATTTCACCGCGCCACCGTCGCTCCGCACGTCGTCCGCGCCAGCCAGGCCCGCCACCGCCGCAGCGTCGATCAGCGGATTCGTCACGAGCGTCACGCTCTGCGCTCCGCTCGATTGCGCGATCAACTCCCGTGGCGCACCCGTGGCGATCACGCGGCCGTGATCGATGATCGCGATGCGGTCGCACAACTGCTCGGCTTCGTCGAGGTAATGAGTCGTGAGGAGCACCGTGTGACCGTCCCGTTTCATCTGCAAAATTTCCGTGTGCAGTTCCCGGCGTGCCGACGGATCGAGTCCGGTGGTAGGCTCGTCGAGCAGCACCAGTTCCGGTTTGTTCACAAAGGCCAACGCCAATGCGAGCCGCTGCCGCTGGCCGCCCGACAGGGTATCGAATCGTGCGTCCGCTTTTTCTGTGAGGGCGAACCGCTCCAGCAGCGCGGCTGGCTCCGCGCGCTCACGGTAAAATGCGCCGAACAATTTCAACGCCTCGCGGGGCGTGATCTTGTCCTGCAACGCCGTGCTTTGCAGCGCCACGCCGATGCGCTGTTTCACCTCGTGCGGTTGTTTCCGCGCATCGAGCCCGCACACCTCAATTTCACCCGCGTCGGCCTCTCGCAAGCCGACCAAACACTCCAGCGTCGTCGTCTTGCCCGCGCCATTCGGCCCGAGCAAGCCGAAGATCTCGCCGGCCTGGATTTCGAAACTCACTCCGCGCACCGCCTGGACGCCGCTGTAGCGTTTCGAGAGATCGCGGACGATGACTTTGGCGGGCATGCGGGGCGAGAGAACGGACTATGTCGGACGGGAACAAGCCGTTTCATCACGCGGGTTCGTGCGTGGGCCGATCTGCGCCGACGGGTAGCTGCTCGCCGGCTCGTTCCCTGAAATTTCCCGTTGCCCGTTCGCCTCCCCCCGGTGATGAAAGTCCCCAACCGATTTTCTCGTCACGCGTCTAGCCTCCATCGTGAACTTCTTTCACCTCACCTCCATGCTCCACCTCCGCTCCCTCACCGCTGTGCTCTCCTTCGCCGCTTGCGCCCTCACCACGCACGCCGCCGAAAACGAACTCACCGCCGCCGAAAAAAAAGCCGGCTGGACGCTCCTCTTCGACGGCAAGACCCTTGCTGGTTGGCGCCCCTACAACAAAAAGCCCGCCGGTGGCTGGGAGGTCGTCGACGGCACGCTCCACGCCATCGCGAAGGTCAAGGGCGTGGAACTCATCACCGAAAAAAAATACAACAACTTCGAGTTTTCCTGGGAGTGGAAACTCCCCGAAGCCGGCAACAACGGGGTGAAATACTTCGTCACTGAAGCCCGACCCGGGGCCCCGGGCCACGAATACCAGATGCTCGACGACGCCCGCCACCCCGACGGCAAGATCGGCCCGCATCGCCAGACCGCCGCCTTCTACGACGTGATCCCTGCCGCCGACCGTCCGACCAAACCAGTAGGTGAATGGAACGTGTCGCGCATTACCGTCAAAGGTAACCGCGTTGAACACTGGCTCAACGGGAAAAACGTCCTTAGCTACGAGCTCGGCAGCGATGTCGTTAAAGCCGGCCTCGCCAAGAGCAAATTCGCCAAATACCCGGACTTCGGCACGAAGATCGCCGGCCACATCATGCTGACCTACCATCAGGACAACTGCTGGTACCGGAACATCAAAATCCGCGAGGTGAAGTAAGGTTTCTCGCGCGCCGCCGAGCGCTTCCCGCGCTCGGCGACACGAACGGCACCCCTCCCGTCGAAACCGGCAGCGCGGCGACACGCGTGTCGCCCCCCGCGTCGGACGATGGTGTCGCGCTCCCTTGGCAGCCCGCGCTGCGCCGCGCCCGCGCGCGCCTGCCTCCTGACAAAAATGTCAGCTAGCGATTCTCGCTGCCCGCTCCCTCCGCGTGCTTGCGTGATCCTCGGCTCGCAAAGTGGAGGAGTCTCGCCGCGCTGCAACGGCCGGGCTCCTCCACTCCGCTTGCCTCCGGCCTGCCATAGCCGCGCTTCCCTTACCTCATGTTTTTGACCACCACGTCCCCCTTACCTCGCCGCCCCGCCCCCCGCGTCGGCCTGCTGGCGACTGGGCTGCTCGTCGGCTTGGCCCTCCTCCCGCTCATCTACATCGGCCTCCGCGCCGCCGAGGCCGGTCGCAATGTCGCCTACTGGGACGAGTTTGAGACCGCTCTCGCGTTGCTCATGCGGCTGCACACCGGCGTCGGGCCGGGTGTCTTTCTCGATGAGTTGTTCGCCGTCAATAACGAGCATCGCATGGTCATGAGCCGCTTGCTTTTCACCGCGAGCTACTGGCTCACCGGCACGGTAAACTTTTCCGTCATCAGCCTGCTCGGGAATGTCTGCCTCCTCGCGCTCTGC
>CAMBVX010000460.1 GCA_945871085.1 Opitutus sp. GAS368
TAGCCGGTCGCGCGGTAACGTTTGTCCGAGACCAGCGTAAGGATCGGCATCATGTTCGCATCGGCAAACGACTTCGTGAGGCCGAACACCATCAATCCACCGAGCGCGAGCGGTAACACACTCGTGCTCGAAGCCAGCAAGATGGCCGGCGCCGCCACACACATACCGATCAGCGGCACCAGCACGGGCGCATCCGGACGCGTCCGGCTCCAGCGATCCGCCAACCATCCGCCGAACAAAATACCGACGATCGACGCGCCTTGGTAATAACCCGTCGCCGAAATTCCCGCGACCCCCTGGCCGAGCGAAAAATGCTCCTTCAGATAAGTCGGCATCCACCCAACGAACGACCACACGCTCATCCCGAGTAACCCCCAGTAACCCAGCGCCAATAGAAACGCACGGCTGCTGAACAAACTCCGGAGCGCCTCACCGATTTTCACCTCCTCCAACGCGGGCGTCGCCGCCGTCTTACCCGCCGCCAACACGCGCTGATCACGCAAAAAAATCGCCGTCACGATCGCGAGCACGACGCCGAGCTGGTCGAACCATTCAAACGCCTGCGCCCAACCGTGGCTCTCCGCGATGATCCCGCCGACGCCGCCCATGCCTGCACCCACCATCACACCGCTCAAGTGCACGCTGTTCGCGAGGGAGCGCGTTTTCACACCGTGGTAATCCGCGATCAACGCCAGCGCTGCCGGGATGTAGCATGCCTCGCTGATGCCCATGAGCGCCCGCGTCGCGAGCAGTTGGCCATAGGTCGTCGCATGCGCCGTGAGCCACGTGATCACCGACCACGCGACGAGGCCGATCACGATCACATGACTGCGATTGAACCGATCCGCGAGTTAGCCTGCAAACGGACTCAACACGCCATACACGATGAGAAAAATCGTCGTCAGCAGACCGAACTGCGCATCGGTCATCGGGATCACATCCACGATGGATTGCCGCATCGTCGTGATCATGACGCGGTCGAGGTAGTTCAGAAATCCGACGAACCACAGCAACGTGACTGTCATCCACGCGCGCAACGGGGTGACTTCCACCGAATTCATTTCACCACCCCCGGTTTCCACGACCACACGCTGGTCGTGCGCACGCCCGCCATGATTTCACCCGAGACAATCCACCACTCCCCGCCAATCTGCACCGTTGGCGCCGTCACCACCGGGTCCGGCCAACGCTCCTCGAGCGTCTTCCACGCGTGGGTTGCGACGTCGAAATACATCATGTGGTCGGGCACCCGCGTGTCGCGCGGGACCTTGCCCACCATCCGGCTATCGACGCCACCGAGCACCCAGACGCGTCCGAGATTCGCCGATACCGGCGCGGGAAACGGTGCCGCGATCGCCGTCCACGGCATGTCCGGCAACCGCTCCCATTTTTCCGCACGGTAGCGATACGCGTCACCGAGGTAGGTCGGCTTCGCCTTGCCCTCGGCGTCGATGCCCATTTCCAAGCCGCTGATCAAATAGATCGCCCCGTCGAGCGCCGCGATCGTGCCCTGCGCCCGCGTCGGTCCCGGCCACGTCGCCAGTTTTTTCCAGCCCGCCGCGCGCTGCGCCAAATCAAGCCGCCAAAAATCTCCGCTGCTCACGCGCACCGCCCCCGGCGCATAGCCACCCGCCACGTAGACGTTCCCGTCGAGCACCGCCGCGACCTGACTCGTCCGCGGCGCAGGCAGAGCCGGCCCACGCTCAACCACCACTGCCTTGCCATCCCAGCGCAGCATAAGGGTGTCTTGGAAAATGGTGTCGGAATTTTCGCCGCCAATCACGAGCACACCGTCCGCGATCGAGACACTCGCCGAATAGGCCCGCCGCTCCGGCAACTTGCCCGCCGAGCGCCACGCCTTCTCACCCGGCGCCATCACGAAGATTTCATCGTAATAAATCTTCTTCCCTCCGTCCCACGGCATCTTGTCGGGAAAATTCGCCCCGCCGGCCGCGATCAACACGCCACCGTGCGCCCCGGCAATGATCCCCGCCATGCCGGGCGCGAGCGGATACGCCGGGCGCTGCGTCCAGTCCGAGGCCGACGCCGTGCCTGCCGCCACGGCGAGAAACGGTGCGAGGGCGAAACCACAAGGTGCGAGGAAACGAAGCATGGGCTGGTGGGGGTGGGCCGACATAGCGTGTGCAGTTTTTGTTTCGCAGCGGCGAGGCCGGAAACGTGGCGCGGTTGTCGCGGCGATTCTCCCTGCGGACAACGCCCGCAAACTGGTCACATGAAATGCCACGGTTTCCCCGGTTGTCCTCCGCTTCGCGCGGGCCTAGTTTCCGCGCACAACCTCATGCGTCCCTCCCTCATTCGCTCCCGCCTCCGCCAAAACAAGCCCGCCCGCATCGCCTGCATGTATTATGCGACCACGATGATGCCCGCCCACGCCGCGAAGGCCGGCTTCGACGCCATCTGGCTCGACAGCGAACACAGCACGTGGGAACGACACGAGCTCCAGCGCCTGATCGCGATGCACCATCTCGCCAACATCGATTGCATCGTCCGCACCGGCAGCCGCAACGCCACCGATCTCTATCACCTCCTCGAGGACGGCGCGACCGGTCTCATGATTCCCCTCGTCAACACCGCCGCGGACGCCGCCGCCCTCGCGCAAGCCGTGAAGTTTCCCCCGCTCGGCCAACGCGGCCTCGACGGTGCCGGTCTCGACAATAATTTCTACCTCGACGGCACCCTCACCTACCCCGCCGCCGCCAACGCCGACACTTTCCTCATCGTCCAGATCGAGACGCAGGAGGCGCTCGCCAATATCGACGCCATCGCCGGTACGCCTGGTATCGACGGCCTCTTCATCGGCCCGGGCGATCTCTCGCTTCGCCTCGGTTGCCCGCTCGACTGGAAAAACCCGAAGATGGTCGCGGCCCAAACGACCGTCGCCGCCGCCGCCGCGAAACACGGCGTCGCTTGGGGCCGCCCATCCGGCACCGCCGAAGACATCGCCGAGCTCACCCGCCAAGGCGCCCGCCTCATCGCCCACGGCTCCGACTTCGGCGCCGTCATGCGCATGCTCCCGACTTTCGCCCAGGCCTTCAACGAGCCCGCGACGAGCTGAGTTTCACGCGCACCGCGCCGACTGGCGTCCTCGCCTATCCGCAGCGGTGACTGCCGTCAGTCACCCCAGGGTGGTCGCATCTTTTTGATTTCTACCTCGTCGCAGCACGCACGCAGAAAATAAACCCCATGCCGACCACCCCTCGCCTTAATCGACGCACGTTCCTCGCCCAGTCTTCCCTCGCCACCGCCGGCCTTTGGCTGGGCGGCTGCGCCACCACGACAACGGCGCGATCCATCGCGCGCAAAATTTCCCCGAATGAGAAGATGCGCATCGGCTGCATCGGCATCGGCGGCCAAGGCGGTGGCGTCACCGCCGAACTCGCCAAGTTTGCCGACGTCGAGATCGCGGCGCTGTGCGACGTCGATCCGGCCTATGCATTGAAGAATTCAAAAAAATATCCCGCCGCCCCGCTCTACAGCGATTACCGCGAAATGCTGGCGAAGGAGAAAAAGCTCCATGCGGTAATGATCGCCACGCCGGACCACTGGCACGCGCCAATCTCGATCGCGGCGATGTCGCTCGGCCTCCACGTCTATTGCGAAAAACCGCTCGCCCACACCATTGAGGAAGCCCGCCTCATGGGCCGTATCGCCGGCGAGACCGGCGTCGTCACCCAGATGGGCCAGGCCGGCCATGCCAGCGAGGGTCTGCGCCTGACTAAAGAATGGCTCGACGCCGGCGCCATCGGTCCCGTGAGCGAAGTTCACGTGTGGTCCGACCGGCCGGGAAAATTCTGGCGCACCCAGGGTCAACGCCGCCCCACCGATACCCCGCCCGTCGCGAAAGGACTCGATTGGAATCTCTGGCTCGGCCCGGCCGCCGAACGTCCGTATCATCCGGACTATTGCCCGCGCCAGTGGCGCGGCTGGATGGATTTCGGCTGCGGCGCCGTCGGCGACATGGCCGTGCACAATGCCAACCCCGCCTTCTACGCGCTCAATCTCGATGCGCCCGACTGGGTCGAAGCGGAAACCGCACCGACCAACACTGACACGTTTCCCACGTGGAGCATCGTTACCTACCATTTCCCCGCCAAAGGCGGCCGCGGTCCGATTAAACTCGTCTGGTATGACGGCGGCAAAATGCCCCCGCGTCCCGCCGAACTCGAAGCCGACCGCCCGCTCGGCGACAACGGCATCTATTTCGTCGGCTCCCAAGGTGTGCTCATGGCCCCCGGCTGGTCCGGCACTCCGCGCCTCGTGCCCGAGAGCAAAATGCTGGCGTTCGCCCGCCCTGCGAAAACGATCCCGCGCAGCATCGGCCATCACCGCGAGTGGGTTGACGCCTGCCGCGCCGGTCGCCCCGAGGACGCCAAAGCCGGCTTCTGGTATTCGGCCCCGTTCACCGAGGCCCTCCTCGTCGGTCTGCTCCCGATCTACGCCGGCAAACGCATCACGTGGGACGCCCGCACCCTGCGCGCGACCAACGCCCCCGAACTCGCCCGCTTCATCCGCAAACCCTACCGCCGCGGCTTCGAATTGCAGCCGCGTGCACCCGCATAACGAACTTCTCCACCGTATCTCCACCACCGCTCCCACTCCTATGCTCACCTCAATGACCCGCAAATTCCTGTTCCTCGCCGGCCTCGGTGCGCTCTGCAGCGCCGCAGTCGTCTCCGTTTCCGCCGCGCCCAAGAACCACCCCGACACCAAAGGGTGGCCGGCCCTCATCGCCACCGATTTCTCCGACACGGTTACCCAACCCGGCGACTGGGTCTTCGAAAACGGCACGCTCGTCGCCAAGGACCACAACACGATCTGGACCAAAAAATCTTACGCCAACTTCGTCCTCGATTTGGAATTCAAAGTCGCGAAGGAGTCCAACAGCGGCGTCTTCCTCCGCTCGGGCGATATCAAGAACACACTCGCCGCCCTCGAAATCCAAGTCCACGACAGCGCCGACGGCGCGCTCTACGGCATGGTCGGTGCGATCTACAATGCGCAGCCTCCGTCCAAGAAAATGTCGAAGCCCATCGGTGAATGGAATCGCTTCACGATCACCTGCAACGGCAGCCACGTCGCCCTCATCTTCAACGGCGAAGAAGTCTTCGACGCCGACTTGAACAACTGGCAAGAGCCGAAGAAAAATCCCGACGGCACCGCCAACAAGTTCGGCAAAGCCCTCAAGGATTTCAGCCGCTCCGGCCCCATCGGCTTCCAAGGTCTCCACGGCAAAGCCCAAGCTCCTGTCTGGTATCGCAACCTGAAGATCCGCGAGCTCCCG
>CAMBVX010000461.1 GCA_945871085.1 Opitutus sp. GAS368
CGCCCCGCACTGGCCCCTGCAGGCCAAGCCGGCGGACATCGCGAAATACGCGGGGCGTTATGATCGCGGCTGGGAGGCGGTGCGGGAGCGGCGTTTTGCCCGGCAGAAGGAAATGGGTTTGGTCGCTCGCGATGCGGTGCTGAGTCCGCGCGATGCTGCGGCGAAAGTATGGCCCGACCTCTCGGAGAGCGCCCGCCGGGAGCTCGCGCATCGGATGGAGATCTACGCCGCACAGGTTGACTGCATTGATCAAAACGTCGGCCGGCTCGTGGCGAAACTGAAGGCGCTCGGCCAGTTCGAGAACACGCTGATCCTGTTTCTCTCGGACAACGGCTGCTCCGCCGAGGGCGGCCCCGGTGGCTTCAGTCGCGGCGTCGCGGGCGCACCGATCGGCACGGGGCGCTCCTATGCCAGCGCCGGGTTGGAATGGGCCAACGCCTCCAACACGCCGTTCCGTAAATTCAAGATCGCCACGCACGAGGGCGGCATTTCCACCCCGCTGATCGCCCACTGGCCGGCTGGCATCGCCAGCCGCGGTGAGCTGCGCCATCAGGCCGCGCACGTCATCGATCTTATGCCCACGCTGATGGAATTGGCCGGCGCCACGTATCCAGCAACCCGCCACAACCGCGCGATCCAGCCGGCGGAGGGCCGCAGCTTGGCGTCTGCCCTCACGGCCCGGCCCGCACCCGTCGCCCGGACGCTTTTTTGGGAACACGAAGGCAACAAGGCGGTGCGCCTCGGCGACTGGAAGGCCGTCGCCCAAGGCCGCGCCGCGTGGGAACTTTACGACCTGAGTTCCGACCGCGCGGAAGGGCGCAACCTCGCCACCGCCCAGCCCGCACGAACCCAGGAACTCGCGACTCTCTGGCAGGAATGGGCCACTCGCTGCGGGGTCTGGGAGTGGGACGAATTGCAAAAACACCGCCAGTCCCGCGCCAAGGGAAAGAAAACGGAGTAGCCCGCGCACCATGCCCCAGAAGACGTCAGGCCCCTGGCTCCCTTGGCTCGCGGTGCTGCTGCTCGCGGTGCCCGCCGGGCCGGCCGCGTTGGCCGCGGTCACCCCGAGCCGGCCAAACATCCTCTTCATCGTCGCCGACGATCTCACGCTGACGGCGCTCTCCTGCTACGGGAACGCGCTCGCCCGAACGCCGAACATCGACCGGCTCGCGGCGGGGGGCACGCGGTTCACCCGCGCGTATTGCAACGCGACCTATTGCGGCCCGTCGCGCGCGTCGTTCATGACCGGCTACTATCCGCACGCGACCGGCGTCCTCGGCTATGCCAGTCCGCGCCGGGAGCTCGGCGCCCGCGCCACGTGGTCGCAGCACTTCATGCAGGCCGGATATCGCGCGGCGCGCGTGAGCAAGATTTACCACATGGGCGTGCCGGGCGACATCGAGGAAAATGGCGGCCGCGATCACAACGGCGCGGATGACGTCGCGTCGTGGCACGAGCGCTACAACAGCCCCGGCCCCGAATGGCGGGCGCGCGGCCGCGGGGAGACGCTGGAGAACAACCCCGACGGCACGAAGCCCGTCGTGGGCGGAAACACCTTTGTCGTGGTGGAGGCCGAGGGCGATGATTCGACGCACTCCGACGGGAAGACCGCGGCGAAGGCGGTCGAATTGATCGAACGTTTCGGTCGGGCCCGGCAATCGGCGCCAAGGGCACTCGCTCAGCCCTTCTTCCTCGCGGTGGGATTTGTGCGGCCGCATGTGCCGTTTGTGGCGCCGGCGAAGTATTTCGAGCCGTTCCTCCCCTATGACAGGCTGCCGCTGCCGCCCAAACGACCCGACGCGTGGCGGGACATCCCGAAGGCGGGCATCAACTACAAGACCAGCGAAAACATGAAAATGGATCTCCGCCGGCAACAGAAGGCGGTCGGCGGTTACTACGCGTCAGTCGCTTTCATGGACGCGCAGGTCGGCAAGGTGCTCGACGCGCTGAAGACGGCCGGCCTCGAGCGCGAGACGATCGTCATCTTCACGAGCGACCATGGCTACCATCTCGGAGAGCACGATTTTTGGGCCAAGGTGAGCCTGCGCGAGGAATCGGCGCAGGTGCCGCTGATAATCCGGGTGCCGGGCAGGCCGGCCGCCGTCTGCCCTTCACTCGTCGAGCTGATCGACCTTTTTCCGACCACCGCGCGGCTGTGCGGGCTCGAGGTGCCGGCGCGAATCCAAGGGAGGGACATCTCGCGGATGCTCGACGATCCGCGCCACACGGTGCGCGACACGGCGTTCTGCGTGGCACCGATGCGCGAGGGCTTCCTGCTCCGCGACGACCGCTGGGCGTTCATCCAATATGCCGAGGACGCGGCGCAAGGCGTGGAGCTCTACGATCTCACGGCCGATCCCAAGCAAGACGTGAACCTGGCGGTGAAGCCCGAGTTCGCAGAGGTGGTTCGCCGCTTCAAGGGCCAGGTGGCCGCAACCTTGCAATCGGTGCGGCGCAACGATCTCGGGCTTACCTATCCTCCCTCAACCCCGAAGCGGGCGAAGAAACCCCCAAACTAAACCGACTCCCCATGCACCATCGCCGCCATTTTTTCCACGGCTTGCTCGCGCTCGCCGCGACCCTCGCGCTGCCGGCCCTCGTCGGCCCTCTGGGTAGTGCTGCGCCTCTCACGGCCGCCGAAACGAAGCGCCCACCGAACATCGTCTTCTTCCTCGCCGACGACCTCGGCCGCCAAGACCTCGGCAGCTACGGCAGCAGGTTCTACGAGACCCCGCACCTCGACCGCCTCGCTCGCGAGGGCGCACGCTTCACGGATGCCTACGCCGCGTGTCCTGTGTGCTCGCCCACGCGCGCGAGCATTCTTTCCGGCCAATGGCCGCAGCGCAGCGGCATCACTGACTACATCGGTGCCCCGCAACCACCGGCGTGGAAACGCAACACGAAGCTCCTCCCGGCCGCTTACACTGATCGCCTCGCGCTCGACTCGCCCACGCTCGCGAAGTCACTCAAAGCCGCCGGCTACGCCACGTTCTTCGCCGGAAAATGGCATCTCGGTCCCCAAGGTTGGTGGCCCGAAAACCAAGGCTTCGACCAGAACTTCGGCGGCATCGACAAGGGCGGCCCCTACGGCGGCGACAAATATTTTTCTCCCTACGACAACCCCCGCTTGCCCGACGGCCCGCCCGGCGAACACCTCCCCGACCGCCTCGCCACCGAAGCTGCCAAGTTCATCGCAGCAAACAAAGACCGCCCCTTCTTCGCCTACTTTCCGTTCTATTCCGTCCATACGCCGCTCATGGCGCGCCCCGATCTCAAAAAGAAATATGAAGACAAGCGCACCCGCCTCGGCCTCACGGAGAAATGGGGCAGAGAAGGGGAGCGCGACGTCCGCCTCACGCAGGACCACGCCGTCTACGCCGGCATGGTCGAGGCCATGGACCTCGCGGTCGGCAAGGTCCTCGCGCAACTCGACGCCCTCGGTCTCGCCGAAAACACAATCGTCATTTTCACGAGTGACAACGGCGGTCTCTCCACGAGCGAAGGTTGGCCCACCTCCAATCTTCCGCTGCGCGGTGGCAAGGGCTGGATGTATGAAGGCGGCATTCGTGAGCCCCTCCTCATCCGCTGGCCGGGTACGGTGAAACCCGGCTCCGTGCTCGCCGCGCCCGTCACGAGCCCGGACTTCTTTCCGACACTCCTCGAAGCTGCCGGCGCGAAAGCCGCCCCCGGCCAGATGCTCGACGGAGTCAGCCTCGTGCCGATGCTCCGCGGCGGTGCCGCGCCGGACCGTGCGATCTTCTGGCAGTATCCCCACTACGGGAATCAAGGCGGGGCCCCCGCCGCCGCCGTTCGTCGCGGCCCATGGAAACTTATCCACTGGTTCGAGGACGATCGATTCGAACTCTTCAACGTTGTCGCCGATCTCGGCGAGGCCACCGACCTCGCTGCCCGCGAACCCGCCCGTGTTGCCTCCCTCCGCAGCGAGCTCGCCGCTTGGCAGCGCTCGGTCGGCGCCAAGTTCCCCACGGCGAATGCGACCTACGACGTCACCAAGCCGAGCGGCCGCGCGTCAATCCGCCCGGGCTCCCCTGAGTCCAACGCCCAAAAGGCGAAGCAGAAAAAATAGCCACTCTCCTCATCCTGTTCTCCATGCCTCTACGCTCCATCTTCGCCTTCGCCGGGCTGCTGTTCGTTCCCGTCGCACTGCTCACCGCCGCCTCGCCGTCACGTCCGCCGAACATCGTCGTTTTCCTGGCCGACGATGCCGGTTGGGGCGACTACGGCATCAATGGCAACCAACTCGCGCGCACGCCGAATATCGATTCCATCGGTCGCGACGGCGCGCAGTTTGATCGCTTCTACGTCTGCGCCGTGTGCGCGCCGACCCGCGCCGAGTTTCTCACGGGCCGCTACCATCCGCGCGGCGGCGTGCGCGGCGTTTCCACCGGACTCGAACGTCTGAACACCGACGAGAAAACCCTCGCCGACGCCGTCAAAGCGCGCGGCTACGCCACCGGCGCCTTCGGCAAATGGCACAACGGCAGTCAGTGGCCCTATCACCCGATGGCCCGCGGCTTCGACGAATACTACGGCCACACGTCCGGTCACTGGGGCGAATACTTCAACCCGCCACTGGAGCACAATGGCAAGATGGTCCGCGAGACCGGCTATATCGTCGACCTCTGCACGGACAAGTCCCTCGACTTTATCGAACGCAATCGCGCGAAACCGTTTCTCTGCTACATCCCGTTTTCCACCCCGCACTCACCGTGGGCCGCACCCGAGAAAAACTGGAAAAACTTCAAGGATACGAAGCTCGTGCAGTTCGCGACCGATCCCGCGCAGGAAGACGCCGACCATACACGTTGCGCCCATGCGATGCTCGAAAACCAGGACGGCAACGTCGGTCGCGTGCTCCGTAAACTCGATACACTCGGCCTCCGCGAAAACACCATCGTGATTTATTTTTCCGACAATGGTCCAAACAGTTTTCGTTGGACCGGCGGCATGAAGGGACGCAAGGGCTCCGTCGACGAGGGCGGCGTGCGTTCGCCGCTCCTCGTGCGGTGGCCGGGGAAGATCAAACCCGGTGCGATGATTCGCGACATTGCGGGCGCGATCGACCTCTTGCCCACGCTCACCGCGCTCGCCGGCGTGCCGCGTGTCGGCACCAAGCCCCTCGACGGGGTCGACCTCTCTCCCTTGCTGCTCGGCACTGCGCCGTCGCTCCCCAAGCGCATTATCTTTAACCACCAAAACGGCCAGGTCAGCGCACGTTCCCAGACCCACCGGCTCGACAGCCGCGG
>CAMBVX010000462.1 GCA_945871085.1 Opitutus sp. GAS368
TCATGACCGATTACGTCTTTCACGATGACGCCATGCTGCGGTATTCCCTGGCCATCGTGACGGCCACCGCGCAGGTGGCGTCAGCGATCATCCTTTGGTTTGGGCTGAAACCTTTTGTCCGCAGTCTCGACCGGCTCAAGGAATGGAACACCGCGCATTCGGCCGGATGAGCTCGGCACGCGGACCTGAGCCGCGCTTTTTAAGCTCCACCACATAAACCATGCAACTAAGACAGGCCATTGCCTTGCTAATCAGTTGGATCGCCTTTGCCCTGGCGTCGACCCAAGCGTCGATCGCCGCGGAGCCAGCGACTGCTTTGGCCCGGGAAACCGGCACTATAACCGGCCGCGTCCAGAACGGGGAGACCGGACTATACCTGAACAACGCCCGCGTCTCGCTCAAGGGCACCGGTGTGCTCGCCTTCACCGATCAGACCGGCACGTATCGGCTGGTCGGCGTGCCGAAGGGCAGCGTCGTGGTCAAGGCGTTTTACACCGGGCTCGACGTGCAACAGGTTTCGCTGGAGATCGCGGCGGGGCAGGGCCTCGAACACGATTTTCAGCTCGGCGCCGGCAAGGTGGTGACCCTCGACGCGTTCACGGTGAGAGCCGCGGCGGATCTCGAAACGATTGCGACCAACGAACAGCGCTTCGCTTCCAATCTCAAACTGGTCGCGGCCCCGGGAGAAAATGAATTCGTACTCGAGGGCAACGTCGGCGAGTTCATGAAGTCCCTGCCAAGTATCAGCGCGGAGTACAGCGATGTCGAAGTCTGGGGCGTTTCCGTCCGCGGTTTTGGCAGCAATGTGGTGGGCGTAACTTTGGACGGAAACAATCTGGCCGGGGCCAACTACACGGGATCGTCCCGTAGTTTCCAGACGCCCAACCTGTCGATGAACAATATATCGCGAGTTGAGATCACCAACGTGCCGACGCCGTCCACCCCCGCGGATTCCCTCGGCGGGTCGGTCAACTTGGTGACCAAAAGCGCGTTCGAGCGCAACCGGGCGCAGCTGAGCTACAGCGTTTTCCTTTCGGCGAATCAGCATGCCATGCAATTGACCAAGTCGCCGGACTCGGCGGATCGGAAAATCTACAAGGTGCTGCCCGGCTATACCTTGGACTACACCCTGCCGGTGAACAAGAACTTCGGTCTCGTCCTGTCGGCCAACAGTTCAAGCATATATAATACCCAGACCTCGGTCTTCACCAAAACCTATAGTGGCGCTGGTACCGCCACCGGCGCGTCGTTCAGCCAGCCTTATCTGCAGACCTCCTCCTTGGTTTACGGACCCCAGGTCACCACCCGCCATGGCGCCAGCATCAAGGCCGACTGGCGGACCAATCCCAATGGGGTGCTCTCGTTCGGCATCCAAGGCACGAATTACTCGAACTATTATCGTACCTATACTTGGTCCCCGACCGTCGGTTCCGTCGGAACATCGAGCATTGCGGGTGGAGTTCCCCTGACCTTCGGGCCCGATTTTGCCCGGGGCGCGACGGGGCGGGGCGGGGTGACCTTTGGCGGGGGCGGCTCCCGGCACGGCGTGAACTCGGTCGGCGCCAACACCCGTTATCGCTTCGATGACGGAATTTGGCGGCTCGATGCCGGTTTTGCCCAGTCGACCGCGCGGGTGGGGTCTCGCCAGACGGGCGACGGTCATTTCACGGGAATGGCGGTGAGCATGACCAATCCGGTCCGAGTCAACCTGCTGGGTGTCACGCCTGACGGTCCGACCAGCATCGAAGTCTTCGATAACAGTAACCGGCCAGTCGACATCAGCGATGTTGCCAATTACCGGCTCACGGGAGCGGGGAGCAGTCCTCGGGACGTGAAGAGTGACGTCAAGGGCGGCGACATCAACCTGCGCCGTCACTTCGATCGGCTCGGCTTTCCTGCGGCGGTGCAGATTGGGGTCAGACAGAACGTGCAGCAGAACGACAAGCGCTTTGAGTCGAAGACTTATACCTATAATGGACCCGATGGTAACGCCGCCACCGTGCCGGCATCGCCGGCACCGTACCTTAACATCATTGCCAATCAGCGGCTGGAGACATCGGGGCCTGATCTCATCCACAATCTGCCCTGGCCCTCGGCGGTCAAGGCGTGGGATGCGTACCAGAAGAATCCGAATCTGTTTTCGCTCACTCCGGCCCAACAAGTCGCGGCGGAAACCTATCGCATCACGAATTCCGAAGCGATCGAAGAGACGGTGTCAGCCGCGTATTTCCAGGTGGACCTGCAACTGCTGAAAAACCGCCTGAGCCTGGTGACGGGCGTTCGTTACGAGAAAACGAAGGACGAAGGCCTTGGGGCGCTGGTCGATGCGGGGGCCGCCTTTCAGCGCCTCCCGAGCGGAGCGTTTGCGCGCGATGCGGCCAACAACCGGATTCGGCTGCCGGCGGCGGGGGCTGCGGGATCGATGGAGGAATTACTCCTGACCCGCAAGGAACGCGCCTATCGGGCCGCGCGCGTCTACGACGGCTACTATCCGAGTCTTAACCTCAACTATAACGTGACCGGCAACTTTCAGGTCCGGCTGGGTTATGCGCAAACCTATGGCCGCCCTGACTTCAGCCTGATCATTCCCGCCGCCACTATTACCGAGGCGAATTTGACGGAGCTGCAATACAACGATCCGTCCGTGGTGCGGGGCACTATCGCTATCCGCAATACGGCGCTCAAACCCTGGTCGGCGGACAATTACGATTTGTCCCTGGAATATTACACGGACC
Source organism: Opitutus sp. GAS368 (assembly GCA_945871085.1). GTDB lineage: Bacteria > Verrucomicrobiota > Verrucomicrobiia > Opitutales > Opitutaceae > GAS368. The sequence continues at coordinate 2,736 of CAMBVX010000462.1, forward strand.
AGGGCGGGCTCATGACCGTCGGAGTTTTCCGGAAGGACCTGAAGAATTTCTTTGCCAACGTCGTGAAGTCGGCGACCGCGGCGGATCTGCAGGAGCTGGGATTTGAGCCGACCTATCTTGGTTGGACGCTGTCGACCCAGAAGAACGCTGACACTGCGCAGGTAAACGGCCTGGCACTCAACCTCAAGCAGTCGTTGAGTCGGCTGGGCAGTTGGGGCCGTTACTTCTCGGTTTTTGCGAACAGCACGAGCCTTCAGCTCAAAGGCAGCCGTGAGACGGATTTCACCTCGTTCATTAAGAGCAGCGCGAACTGGGGTTTGAACTTCACCCGCGAGCGATTCGATTTCATGGCGCGTTGGAATTATCGCGGTGAGCAGAAGGGCGCGGCGCTCACGGCGCTGGGGCCGGATGCTTTCCGGTACACCGGTGCCACGACCATGCTCGACCTGAACCTCGGCTATAAAATCAAGAAGGAACTGTCCCTCTTCGTCAGCGTCCGCAATGTGTTCAACCGGGATCGGCTCCAATTCGGCTGGGGCTCGCAGACGCCGGACTACGCGAAACAGAACTTTACCCGCGAATTTGGGACACAATATACGGCTGGCATCAAGGGCGCGTTTTGATCGGATGCCTCAGCCGGCATCGTTGTTCTTCGCGGAAACTCCGTCCTGGCGCGTCGAGCGCTGATTGGCTTTGCCGAAAAAACCTCGAAGTTGCGCTTCGTGCGCCAGTGGCGCTCCGAGCGGTAGAGCACACTGCCGGCGTCGGCGTTGTAAGTTATCTTCTCGAGGGAAAACGGGGCGCGCAGGAGATACTCCGCGAGGCGGCGGCGGCCAGCGGCATCATCGGCCGCAAGGCGGGCTTCGCGGGCGTCGACCGAAAAACCGCTGTGGCGCCAGTTTTGCAGCTTGGCGAACTGCCAGTCGGCGAGCGCGCCGGCGTCGCGCAAGCGGCGCAGGACGGTGTGGCGCCAGGGTTCGCCAAGTTTTCGCCAGCCACCGGGTGGGGCGAAGTGAAAGTCACCGTTGGGCGCGAACACGCCGGCGGTGGCCAGCACGTGGTCGTGGCGATGCCAGAAGAGGAAGTCGCCAAAAGTCTGAACGGCGACGACGAGGCCCGGCTGGCCTTCCGGTTGGCCGGTGCGTTGGCGGAGCCAAGTGGTGATCGCAGAGTGGGCTGCGTGGTGGAGTTCGCCAAGCAAGGCGCGGTCGAACTTGAAGGTGTTCCGGATCAGCCGGGGGATGGTGAGCATGAGGTGTCGGTGGGGCACCGGGGCGCAGATCTTGTCGGCGATGACGGCGCCTTCGATGAGCGTGCGGCGCTGGTGGCAGGAGGCGCCGCGGCCGCGTTGTTTGCAGGAGAAGGCGAGGAGGAACTCATGGCCGCAGTCCGGGCAGTGCAGGCGGGTGAAGCCGGCGTGGAGGTCGCCGCACTCGAGGAAAGCGTCGATCGCGCCGGTGGCTTCTCGGGAGAGGCCGGGCAGCTTCGCCGCGTGATCGTTGCGCGAGCACTTGCCAGACGGGCGAGGCGCGGGGCTGGCGGGGGCGGTAGCGGACGCAGACCATCTGGGGAACGGATTACGCTGGGCGCCTCTCCATGTCGGCCGTGGTCGGCCTTGGAGAGAGCGTCGGCTTCGTGGGTGTTGACCGCGAGGCGGCCGAGAACGTCCTTGGCTTCGCGGCGCGCGTCGGACAGCTTGCCGTAAGTTTGGCGCTGACGATGACCGCCTTCGTAGAACGAGAGTTGAACAACCGCACGGCCGCGGTTTTGGACCGTGTATATTTTGATTTCGTTTTGTCCATTGGTGAGGACGATGGGTTGGCTCATGACTTTGGTTGGGTTGTCAACCGAGTGTCATGCGGACCTCGCGAAGTTGCGCATGTCGTTGGCCAGAAGATAAAAGCGGATATCTGCGGACGTTAGGCGGAATGAAGTGTGACCTGCAGCCCGCGGGTGCGACTCGAAGTGTTCGGAGCACGGGCAGGGTGCTGGACGCAACGTCGCCGCCTTAGCCTTAGCCTTAGCCTTAGCCTGAGCGTAAACAGCCTTACGAAAATGGTGAGGGAAAGGGCGTGGAAATACCGCAACGGAGGTTTAGCATTCTGCCTCGCAACTGATGAACTCCAAAAATGCTCTTGTCCCGATATCCGACCGAAGTTTGGCTCCGCCCGGCGGCGGGAACTCGAGGCGGTGATCCTAAATCAGAACTCGAACGCCCACTGTCCTCCATCATGCCGCGGTCCGGATTTCAGGCTTACGCGTTCTTCATTTTGGCGACTCACTGAAGCCTGGGCCTTGGAGTCCGGCATATTTCAAACATGAAAGATATCGTCATCCTCGCCGCGACGCGCACGCCCATCGGCTCGTTCCAAGGTGTCTATGCCAACGTCCCCGCTGCGCGCCTCGGCGCTGCTGCGATCAAGGGTGCGGTCGCCCAGTCCGGCGTCGATCCCTCCGCTGTTACCGACTGCCTCATGGGTAACGTCTTCCAGGCTGGCCAGGGGCAGGCGCCCGCCCGCCAGGCCGCCTTC
>CAMBVX010000463.1 GCA_945871085.1 Opitutus sp. GAS368
GTCGAAACTCCGCAACGGCGATCTGGTCGAGGTCGCTGGCTTTACGAGCAAGGGAGCGATTGCGTTGAAAGACGGGCGGGAAATTCCGCCCGGTTTCCGGCAGTTCACCCACGGTTACGCGACGACCTCGCACGCTGCTCAGGGAAAAACGGTGGACCGGGGGCTGTTGATTATGGCTGAGGCCGGCATCGCCGCGGGGAATCTCAAGCAAGCCTACGTCTCCAATTCCCGTTTCCGCGAAAGCCAGACGATCTATACCACCGACCGTCGAGAAGCCCGCGAGGCGATGATGCGCATCGGCGATCGGAAATTGGTTTTGGAAATGAACTCAACGCCGGCCTCGCCGTCGGAATCTCCCGGGCCCGGCTTGCGCCCGGCGTCGCCGAGCGGCTCCCGCATGTCGTTATGAGCATCAAGCAGAATCCTGCGAAAGACCCACTTGGTCCGGTGCCGGAGCCGCCGTGGGGCGAGGTGAAGCCGGAGGGCAAGACCTCGGACGTCGTGCGCTTCATCCTCGCCGACCGCACCATTTCGTTTCCGGTGAAGGAATTGAAACGCTGGGAACTCGTGGGCGGCGATCCCGAGTGCTTGCAGATCAAAACGGAAAAAGCGGTCATCACGGTCGAAGGCAAACTGCTCGCGGCCGTGCGCGATGCCCTGGACGAGGTGCGGCTCGTCCAACTCCGCGTCAACGGCCAGCGCCCGAGCGCGCGGCCCGGTCCCATCGTGCGCCGAATCGCGATTGAATCCTCATGACGCATGGCGCAGAACAGACCCAACGACGACCAGCTCGATTTCTTTTCCGAGCTTACGCATGAGCGGACTCCTGGCATACGGACGGATGGCGGAAGCCCATTGGCGGGAACATTGCCCGCGGCTGGTGCGCGAATTGGAGACGCAGGGGAAATTGCAGGAGGCGCTGCTGGAAGCGCAGGAGCAGACCACGGGGGAAATGGTTCGTCTGCTCCGGGACTTCCGGCGGCAGGGGCTGACGCCGCAGCAGGCGCACGATCAGGCGTGGGAACTGGTCCGGGAGAAATATCTGCTGCTCCCGGCGGAGTCGCCGGAATAGCCGGGCCGCTCAACGGAAACAATTACCGCATCACCGACGCCGACCGCCTCGGCGACGGTTCGCCCCGCCAGAAATTCGAGCGCAACATCGCTGCGATCCAATTGCTGCGCGTGATCGAAGAAGAATGCCGGCCACCCACGGCGGAGGAAAAGGCCGTGCTCGTGCAGTATTCCGGGTGGGGCGGATTGCCGCAGGCGTTTGCCACCGCCGATGAAGCGCCGAAATGGAAGGCCGAGCAGGTGAAGCTCAAGGAACTCCTGCTGCCCGATGAATACCGCTCGGCGCGCGCGACGGTGCTCAATTCGCACTACACCGCTCCGCTCGTCATCAAGTCCATGTATGCCGCGCTCACCTGGCTCGGCTTCGCGCACGGCCGCGTCCTCGAGCCGGCCTGCGGGCTCGGACATTTCGTCGGTCTCATGCCCGACGATATGCGCGGCCGGTCGCCGATCACGGCGGTGGAAATCGACGCGCTGACCGCGCGGCTGGCGAAGGCGCTTTATCCCGATGCCGACATCCGGGCACAGGCATTCGAGGACGCCACGCTGCCGACGAACCATTTCGACCTCGCGATCTCCAACGTGCCGTTCGGTGACTACGCGCCGTTCGACGCGAAGTTCAACCCGCGCAAATTTCACATCCACGACTATTATTTCCCGGCCTCGCTCGCGCGGGTGCGGCCGGGCGGTTTGGTCGTGTTCATCACCACGCGCGGCACGATGGACAAGCTGGCCCCCGCGGTGCGCGAGGTCATCGCGAAGGAGGCCGATCTGGTCGGCGCCGTCCGGCTGCCCAATACCACGTTTCAAAAGAACGCGAACACCCGGGTTACGACGGACATCATCATTCTGAGAAAACGGATTTCCGGCGAGCTACCCGCCGGGCCGGCGTGGCTGGAGAGCAAACCGTTCGACCTCGGCAACGGGGAGACAGCTCCGGTGAACGAGTATTTTCATCAGCATCCCCACCTGATGCTGGGCCGCTGGGAACTCCTGGAGCACGGTCTGTATGGGCGCTCCGAGCCGTCCCTCGTAGACGACGGGCGCGACCTGGTCGAGGCGATGGCGTCAGCGTTCGCGAAGCTCCCGCCAAAACTCTATCAACCGCTCACGGCCGCGCAGGCGATGACGTTTCGTCAGGCGATGCCCGCGCCGCCCGGCGTCAAACCCGGTGCCTATGTGCTCACCGAAGAGGGCGGCGGCGGTCTGGCGCGACGCGAGGGAGATGAACTGGTGGTGCTCACCGATGTGCCGGCGCAAACGGCGCGGCGGGTGCGTGGGATGATCCGCGTGCGCGAGGCAGCGCGGACCTGCCTGCAAGTCCAAGTCGAGGATCGGAGCGAGTTCGAAATCGAATCCGCGCGGTTTCGACTGAATCAGGCTTACGACCAGTTCGTTGGGCAATTTGGGCCGCTCTCGGAGACCGCCAACATGCGCGCGTTCGTCGGCGATCCCGATCTGCCGTTGCTCCTTTCGCTCGAGAACTACGACGAGGATGCCGGCACCGCGGCGAAGACCGCCATTTTTCGCGAGCGGACTATTCAGCGAAAACTTCCGGTCGAGCGCGTCGATACGGCGAAGGAGGCTCTGGTCGTCACGCTCAACGAGCGGGCGCGAGTCGATCTCCAGCGCATCGGCGAATTGGTCGGCCAGTCGCCAGCGGAATTTCTGCCGGCGTTGCGCGGCGCGGTGTTCCTCAACCCCGAGAATAAGAAATGGGAGACAGAGGATGATTACCTCTCAGGTAACGTGCGGGAAAAATTGGCTGTCGCCGAAAGAGCGGCGAAACGCGAAGCGCGTTTCCGTGAAAACGTCGAGGCACTCCGCGCCGTCCAGCCAGCCGATCTCACGGCCAGCGAAGTCGATGCCCGGCTCGGTGCGGTGTGGATTCCGGCCGAGGATGTCGCCCTGTTCGCGCGCAAGCTCCTCCGCGTGCCAGCCAAGTCGGACGAAGTCCGTGTGGTTCATGTGCCGCAGGTTGGCCTCTGGACTGTCGAGGCGGAGCATTTTGTGAAGACCGGCGTGGCGAACCGCACCGAATGGGGCACGGAGCGCGCCCCGGCGAACGAGCTGATCGAGGGCGCGCTCAACCTACGCACGCCGACGATCTACGACTACGACGACGAGGGTAAAGCCACCGTCAACGCCAAGGCCACGGAGGCGGCCCGCGAAAAGCAGCAGAAAATCAAGGACCGGTTCGCCGAGTGGATATGGGAGGACGACGCCCGTCGCGAGCGGCTCGTGGCTACCTACAACCGCGAATTCAATTACCTGCGACTGCGAACGTTTAACGGCGATCACCTCACGCTGCCCGGTGCGAGCCCCGCGATTGTGCTCCGTCCCCACCAGAAGGCGGCGGTGTGGCGGATTCTGCAGACGCCCAACGCGCTCCTCGCCCACGTCGTTGGCGGCGGAAAAACTTACACAATGGTCGCGGCCGCGATGGAATTGAAGCGGCTGGGTCTCGCGCGGAAGCCAATGTTCGTCGTCCCAAACCACATGCTGGGACAGTTCTCCGGCGAGCTGCTCACGCTCTATCCCAACGCGAACATTCTCGTGGCAGGGAAGGCGGATTTCGAGAGTTCGCGCCGCCGCGAGCTCATGGGCCGGATTGCGACGAACAATTGGGACGCGGTCATTGTCACGCATTCCGGTTTCGAGCGGCTCCCGCTTTCCGTGGAGGCGCAGAAAAAATTCTTTGAGGATCAGCTCATCGAATTGGAAGCGTGCATCCGCGAGACTTCCGGCGAATCGAACAGCCGGATCGTGAAGCAACTGGAGGTCGCGAAAAAGCGGCTGCAATTCAAACTCAAGAACCTCGCTGCCGAGCATCGGAAGGACAACACCCTCACGTTCGAGGAACTGGGCGTGGACCGGTTGTTCGTCGATGAAGCGCACGCCTACAAAAACCTATTCTACATCACGAAAATGACCCGTGTGGCCGGGCTGCCGCAAACCGCTTCCGAGCGGGCATTCGACATGTTCTTAAAAGTGCAGCATGTGCAGCGGCTCAACGACGGCGGCGGCGTGGTGTTCGCCACGGGCACGCCCGTGACCAACACGATGGCGGAGATGTTCACGTTGCAGCGTTTCCTCCAAATGGACGTGCTCCTGCAACGCCGACTCCAACACTTCGACTCGTGGGCCGCGACCTTTGGCGAATCGGTTTGTGCGCTCGAACTCGCCCCGGACGGCGCCGGCTACCGGCTCAATACCCGTTTCGCGCGGTTCGTGAACGTGCCGGAGCTGATGCACCTCTTCCGGCAGACGGCGGATATTCAGACGGCGGACATGCTCAAACTGCCGGTGCCCGCACTCGACGGAGGCAAAGCGCGCATCGTGGCCGCGAAGGCCACGCCGCAGTTGACGGCGCTCGTCACGACGCTCGCCGATCGCGCGGCGCGGTTGAGAACCAACCACGTGCCGCCGTGGGAAGACAACATGCTGAAAATTACCGGGGAGGGCCGCAAAGCGGCGCTCGATTTGCGGCTCGTCCTCGGACCGATGGCCGACAATCCCGAATTCAAGGTGAACCATGCCGTCCGCGAAATCTTCGCTGTGTGGCAGGAAACCAAGGATCAGCGTCTCACCCAACTCGTGTTCTGCGACCTTTCCACGCCAAAGGGCGGCGGCCAGGTGTTCTCGGTCTATGACGATCTCAAGGCCAAGCTGGTGGCGGCCGGGGTGCCCGTGCCGGAAATTTCCTTTATCCAAGATCACGACAGCGACGCGGCGAAAACCGCGCTGTTCAAAGACATGCGTTCTGGCCGTATCCGCATTCTCGTGGGTTCGACGCAGAAAATGGGCGCAGGCATGAACGTGCAGACGAAGCTCGTCGCGTTGCATCACCTCGACGCGCCGTGGCGGCCGTCCGACATCGAGCAACGTGAGGGCAGGATTCTGCGGCAGGGCAATTCAAACGCTGTGGTCCGGGTGCTGCGTTATGTCACGGCCGGGAGCTTCGACGCCTACATGTGGCAAACGCTCGAAACGAAAGCGAAGTTCATCCAGCAAATCATGACTGGGGAATGCACCGCGCGGCGCATCGAGGATCTCGACTCGCCCGCGCTCACTTACGCGGAGGTGAAGGCCATCGCGTCCGGCAATCCGCTCGTGATCGAAAAAGCCAAGATCGACTCCGAGGTCATGCGGCTCTCCCGCCTGCGCGGCCA
>CAMBVX010000464.1 GCA_945871085.1 Opitutus sp. GAS368
CCCGTCTTCCGGCGGTGATCACATGCGCCGTATGGTCGACTATCCCGCCGGCCAAAAAATATCTCCGCCGCTCCTCCGCGAAGCCGGCGACTCCACCACCAATCACACCAAGGAGGACGACAACCTCGCAAAATCTACCGCCGTCTGGGACGCCTCTTCCGCTCAAGCCCACTGGAAAAACCGCCCCGCCGGCCAACCGTTCTTCGCCGTCGTCAACTCCACCAAGAGCCACGAGAGCCAAACGATAAAACCCCGCGCAACGCCCGTCCACGACCCCGCCAAAGTCCCCGTCCCCGCCTACCGCCCCGACACCCCGGAAGTCCGCCGCGATTGGGCGCTCCACTACGACAGCGTCACCGCTGCCGCTGCCGGGGTCGTCCTCGCCCAACTCGCCGCCGATGGCCTCGCCGAGGATACGATTATTTTCTACCGGGCCGACCACGGCTCCGGCCTGCCGCGCAGCAAACGCTGGCCCTCTAATTCCGGCCTCCACGTGCCGCTGCTCGTGCCCATCCCGGAAAATTTCCGGGACCTGCGCCCCGCTGATTATGTTGCCGGCCGCACCACCGACCGCCCCGTCAGCTTGGTCGATTTCGCTCCCACCCTGCGCAGTCTCGCCGGCCTTCAGCCGCTCGCGTGGATGCAAGGCTACGCCTTCCTCGGCAAGTTCATCGCCCCAGCCCAACCCTACGTCCACGGCTTTCGCGGTCGCATGGGCGAGCGTTACGACCTGGTGCGCCGCGTGACCGCCGGCCGCTACGTTTACCTCCGCAACGACCTCCCGCACCTCTCAAAGGGTCAGCACGTCGCCCCGCCGCCGAAGCCCTCGGTCAATTCGGCTCGTCCGCTGATCTCACCACCCCGCTCCCCGTGCTCACGTCACTTGCCGATTGGGGCAAAAACCGCGTGTTTACGGCCCTCACCGCGTTGCACGCCCTCGAAGCCCTCGGCGTCAATAAAATCGCCCCCGCCCGCGACGCCATTCTCACTCCGCCCGCCACCGGCCCGTCGCCGGACTCCCGATACGCTTCCTCCATCCCGCGCATTCTCGCCGACTTCCGCGCCAACCTCGGTGCCACCGCCACGCCCGCCGGGGAGGCAAAAAAGAAAACGTAAAGCCGCGAAGGGACGCGATCCGTTCCGTCGAAGCGGGGAGCTTCAACCCACGTGTCAGCGCCCGGCACGGCAACGGGCCCCGCACTTGGCCCCATGGGCGCCTGTAGACTCGACCCGGCCAGCCGCTGCGGAAAGCATCACCGTCGATGCACCCCGCTCCCTTCTGCCGCGCTCTGCGCTTTCTCTGCTTGGCCCAGCTGACGGCGGCCTTTTGCGCCGTCCTCCCTGCCACCGAGCTCCCCGCCACCACGCGCCCCAATATCGCGCTGATCGTCGCCGACGATCATGGCCTCGACGCCCTCGGCTCCTATGGCAACCCCGTGATCAAGACGCCTCATCTCGACGCCCTCGCGGCCGATGGCACGCGCTTCACGCACGCCTTCTGCACCACCGCGAGCTGCAGCCCGTCGCGGTCCGTCATCCTCTCGGGCCAACAAAATCACCGCAACGGCATGTATGGCCTGCAACACGACGAGCATCACTTTCAGTCCTTCGACCGCGTGAAGGGCCTGCCCGTCTTGCTCGCCGACGCCGGCTACCGCACCGCCCGCATCGGAAAATTTCATGTCGGCCCCGAGTCATCCTACGCGTTTCAAACCGTCTTGTCCGGCGGTGCCGCCAACGATCCCGCCACCATCGGCCGCAGCCCCGTGGAAATGGCCGAGCGCACCCGCGAGGTCATTGAATCCCAGGACACCCGCCCGTTTTTCCTCTACTTCGCGAGCGACGATCCGCATCGCGCGAACGCCGTGTTGCCCAGCGGTAAACCCACCTTCGACACCTATCCGCAGCCCAACTCCTTCGGCAATCGCCCTGCCGGCTATCCCGCCATCGATCCGGTGCGCTATCGTCCGTCCGACGTGCGCGTGCCCGCGTATCTGCCCGACACGCCCGCCTGCCGCGCCGAACTCGCCGAATACTATCAGGCTGTCTCGCGCCTCGACCAAGGCGTCGGCCGCCTCATCGCCCTCCTCAAGGCCGTCGGCCACTACGAGAACACCCTTATTCTCTATCTCTCCGATAACGGCGCCGCCTTCCCCGGCGCGAAGACCACGCTCTACGATCCCGGCATGCGCCTGCCCTTGATTGTGCGCGCCCCCGGCCGCCAACACCCCGGGGCCGTCCAATCAGCGATGGTCAGCTGGGCCGACCTCACGCCCACGTTGCTCGATGTGGCCGGCGTGACCGCCGACCCCACCCAATTCGACGGCCGCTCCTTCCGCGCCGCGCTCGACGGTGCCACCGTGTCGGGCTGGGACACTGTATTCGCCTCCCACACCCTGCACGAGGTCACCATGTATTACCCGATGCGGGTCGTGCGCACGCGGCAGCACAAGTTGATCGTCAACCTCGCCTCCGCGCTGCCCTATCCCTTCGCGCTCGATCTGATCAAGTCGCCGACCTGGATCAGCGCGACTAAATCAGGCGGCCAGCTCTACGGTCGCCGCTCCATCGATAAATTTATCCAGCGCCCGCGCCTCGAACTCTATGACCTCGACCGCGATCCCGACGAAGTCACCAACCTCGCCGATTTACCCGCGCACGCCGCGCTGCAAGCCGACTTGGTGACACAGCTGCAAGAATTCCAAACCACCACGAAGGATCCGTGGCTCCATCTCTGGAGCCGCCGCTGAGCCTCACCCCCCCCACTCCAGAAACCTCCCCCTCTCGTTTGTCCTCGCTCGCCCGGGCAACGAGCAACGAGCGCGTGGCGCTCCCGCGCGGTGGATTGCTGCGCCGCAGCGCTGCTAGCCCACTACGGAAATTTTATACCTGATACCAACAGCCCCAAACATTCTGACTTTAAGTAGAGTAGATTGCACAGATACGAACCGGATAGAAGGCAGCAGAGTCGAGGCGCTGGTGGTTTTATCGGGTATTCATCTGTGAAATCTGTGGTTAAAAATCCGGTTCCTAAAGTCCGATTATCACGGGTTCTTGGTATGAGCTGATTCCGCGCAATGGCCCGGCCGAGGATGCGGAAGCGGCGGGACCGGGGGCCGACGCGGCCCCAAGTGCGAACACGTGCGCCCCTCGCTCAACGATGGCGCAGGGGTCAGCATCGGCTTTAATTGCGAGACGCCCCTCCATCGCCCCCCCCGCTGGACCTCACAGACGGCCACCGCCATTTTCAACCCTCCGCGGCGCGACCCGTCCGCTCGGGCCCGTGCAACTCATTCTCGGATACGCCAGCGGAGGCGCCGACTGGCTCGACCGCACCCCGATGTCAGCTCGCTTCGGGCGCAATCAACTGCACTCGAACTCCCTCATCAAAGTCGCCGGTGCCGCGCGTGAATGGCCCCGCTTCCGCGCTTCGCTGACCGCGACTGTCACACGCAGCCGCTGGGTGAGTAATGAAAATAAAACCGTTTACGCCGTCCGCCCGAAATCGTCGTACGCCAGAAACTTCGCCCAGAAGCCCGCGCCGCTGGCGCGAATCCTATCGGCCGACCAACGTCCAGAGCCCGACCCCGAGATGCAGCGTCGCACCCGCGGCCAGCGCCGCCGCGATATCGTCCAGCACCACGCCCCAACCGCCGGGGAGCCGTTGCAGACGTGAAATCCCCCCCGGCTTGGCGATGTCGAAAAAACGAAACAACGCGAAGCCCGCCAGCAACGCCGCCCACGCCGGCATGACCGCGACCAACGCCGGCCAGCCCAGAAAGCACAACGGCATCGCTACAAACTCGTCGAGCACCACGTCGCCCGGATCTTGCCGACGCAAACGAATCTCGGCTTCGCCACAAATCGCGACGGCCAAGTAGGCCCCGCAAGCGCTCAGAATTACAGTCCAGGTAGCGCTCAGACCCGCAAAGCCGAACCAAAAATAACCGACCCCCACCAGCGATCCCCACGTGCCCGGGGCCGGCAAACGCCGACCAATCGGGCCGAGTGTCGCCAAATTCACCACGAGCGCCGAGGGCCAGCGGCGCGTCCACGTCGGTTGGGTCAACCGCATGGGCTATTTGAACAACACGTGCCCGTGCCGCCGAAAATACGCATACCCCGACGTAATCGTCAGGACCGCCGACAAAACGTAGAGCCCGATTCCGATCATGCGCACGCCGTGCACCCAGCCCTGGCCTTCACCGGTAAAGACGCCCGGGTGCCCCTGCTCCAACATGCGCGCGCCGATCAGCCAGCCGATCGCGTTCAACTGCACAAAGGTCTTCAACTTGCCGCCTGAGTCGGCTTCGACGATCTGGCCCTTCGTCGCCAGCGCCATGCGCAGCCCCGAAATCGCAAACTCGCGACACAGGATGCAGAGCAACAAAATCATCGCCGTAATATCGTGCCCGAGGAAATTCACCTTGTCGTTGACCAGCGCGATCATCAGCCCGAGCACCATCACCTTGTCGATCACGGCATCCATGAAGCGTCCAAACGCCGACACGATGCCGCGCTCCCGCGCAATTTTTCCGTCGAGCCAATCCGTCAACGCCGCCACGATGAACAACCAAAACGCCGCGTTGTTCGCCCACGGCGCGTCCGAATACATCAGTCCGACGACCGCAAACATCAGCGGCACACGGGAAAGAGTCAGGATATTGGGCAGATTCATGCGGGCGAGAGACGCAGAAAACACGCGGGCGTTACGGGAATGCAAGCGCGGAGCGGAATTCCCCGGATTTGTCGCACGTTCCGGTGGTCGGTTGCCGTAGAGGTCACGCGTTCTTCTGACCGGGGACACTCCCGTCGCGGTGCTGAGTCGGCGGGAAAGCCGCCCTCCCGCGCGAACGGTGATTGCCGCCACCCCGATCCCACGGGCAAGAAGGCCCGTACCGCGGTGGTGGTTCAGTTTGATTTGTCATTGCGAACCCGGCTTGGCGGGCGCGGCAATCCAACTGAAGTTCCAGCTGGATTGCGTCGTCGCTGAGCTCTCGCGATGCCCACAAGAAGTTCAAGCTGACCGACCACCCTTGCCACTCCCTTTCGCATGCGATCCGAAAAAAGCCGGAAATGCACTCCGAGCCCCACCAGTGAACCAGCGTTATCCCTACTTCCCCGCCACCGGCCGGTCCGGCATCGGGCGTTTGACGAAGAGGGCGGGCGGGGCTTTGGCACGCTGGGCGGCTTTCCAGTCTTGCGCGAGTTG
>CAMBVX010000465.1 GCA_945871085.1 Opitutus sp. GAS368
TCCCCGTCCTCGCCCAACCCCATCCTCCCCGTCCCATCCAACTCCCCTCTCCCCGAAACCCGGGCAATCCTCGGACACCCTATTAAGCTTCCTCTCCCACCACCATGTCTCCCCGCACGCCCTTCGTCTCATCCCTCCTCTCCGTCCTAGTAGCCCTCTTCCTCTCCCTCTTCCCGACCGCCCACGCCCAGCCCGCCACGCTCACACCGACCCCCGCCCCCGACCTCGCCAAAAACCCCGCGCCCGTCCGTGCCCCGCTCAACCCCGCGCTTCCGACACTCTTCGTCGCCGGCGATTCCACCGCCGCCCGCGGACGCGGCGAGCGCCAACAAGGCTGGGCCGAGCCCTTCGCCAACTATTTCGACCTCTCGAAAATCAATCTCGCCAACCGCGCCCGCAGCGGTCGCAGCAGCCGCACCTTTGTCACCGAAGGTCTCTGGGACCAACTCCTCGCTGACCTCAAGCCCGGCGATCTCGTCCTCATCCAGTTCGGCCACAACGACGGCAGTCCCGTCAACGAAGATGAATCCGTTCCGCCCGCCGCCCGTCGCGCCCGCGGCTCCCTCCCCGGCCTCGGCGACGAGACCCGCGAGATCGACAACATCATCACCAAGAAACACGAGATCATCCACACCTTCGGCTGGTATCTCCGCCAGATGATCGCCGACACCAAAGCCAAAGGCGCCACGCCGATCGTGCTCTCCCTCACGATCCGCAACGACTGGAAGGACGGCAAAATCGAACGCTCCAGCCGCTACAGCCGATGGTCCGCCGAGACCGCGTCCACCACCGGCGCCGTCTTCTTCGATCTCAGCACCGCCGTCGCTGACCAACTCGAAGACCTCGGCGCCGAAAAAACCGCCGCCCTCTACCCGCAGGATCACACGCATTTCAACGCCGCCGGCGCCGATCTCCACGCCGTCACCGTCGTCAGCGGCCTAAAAAAAACCCCAACCCTAACCCTCGCCAAATTCCTCAAGTAGGGCGTGCTCCAACCTGCCCTCCACCCGCACGCTTCCCGCCAACCCCATGCGTCCCTTCCGCGATTCGCAGCGCGCGCTGGTATCACGACGAGTCCATCACCGCGCCGAAGCAACTATACCCGCGCCGGAACGCACTGGTCGTCGGCCGACCGACGAAAACTCTGGGGCCGCGATCTCTCGTTCTACGCCGTGCAACTCGCGCCCTCATCCACGCCAGCCACCGTCCGCAGGTCCGCGCACGGCCGGCCGAGATTCTCAACCGGCCCCACACCGGCTTCCCCGCCGTGCCCTTCCGTTTTGATCGGCCCAACGCTTCCACGCCGCGACCGTAGCCGGCGTTCCCCGGTCGCGTTCCTTCGTTCAGGTCCATTCCATCTCAATTCTTCCCCATGCGCTCCCACCCCGAAAATCAAGTCACCCCCGCGATCCCGCGCCCGTCCCGTCGCCGCTTCCTCCGCCAGCTCGCCATCGGCACCGCCGCCGCGACCATCCTGCCCCGCGCGTTCGGCGCTTTGCCCAAAGCGAAGATCACCAAGGTCACCCTCTATCGTCCGCCGACTCTCAACCTGCACTTCAACCAGAGTAACATGGTCGTCGTCATCGAGACGGACCAGCCCGGGTTGATCGGCGTCGGCGAAGGCGGCTCGCGCGACACCCTCGAGCAGTGCGCGCAGCGGCTCATCGGGAAGAACCCGTTCGACATCGAACGTTGCTGGCAGGACATGTATCGCGCGTGGTTTTATCCGCCCGGTCGCGAAAAAATCCACGCGCTCGGCGCGCTCGATCTCGCGCTCTGGGACCTCAAGGGCAAGGCCCTCGGCGTCCCGGTCTACGACCTCCTCGGCGGCATGAATCGCCAGCACCTCGAGTGCTACCTCGGTGGTGGCGGCACCGGCACGCAGCTCCAGGATCGCGCACGCGCTGCCATCGAGGCCGGGTATCGCGCGTTCCGCATGGATGCCGCGAGCCTCGGCAACGCCCCCGGCACGATCTACAACACCCACGAGCGTGTGCGGCAGGTCGCCAAAGACTGCAAGGACGTGCGCGAGGGCGTCGGCCCCAACGGCGACTGGCTCATCGATCTGCACCAACGTTTCGATTTCGCCGACGCCATGCGCGTCTGCAAACTGATGGAGCCCTACGAACCCTACATGGTCGAGGATCCCGTGCGCGCCGAGCAGTTCAACGACGACATCCCGAAACTCCGCAAGCTCACGACCGTGCCGCTCGCCGCCGGCGAGGAGTGGGGCCAGCGGTGGGATTTTCACAAACTCGTCGAAAACCACGACCTCGACTACGTGAAATGCACGCTGCCGAATGTCGGCGGCATAACCGAAATGGTGAAGATCGCGGCGTTGTGCGAGACCCATGCCGTCGGCATGTCACCGCATTTCACCGGGCCGATTTCGACCGCGGCGTTCGTCCACGCGCTCGGGCCGTTTTCGGGGCCGCTGATCTGCGAGATCGGCGGCAACACCCGCCCCGCCGAGCACATCGCCGAGGGCCTCAACTTGAAGAACGGCAAACTCTGGCCCACGGATCGCCCCGGCCTCGGCGTCACGCTGAACATGGAGCGCCTCACGCTCGTCGCGGAAATCAAGGACGCGGGCCCACCGCGCCCCACCTATTTCCGACCCGACGGCTCACAGACGAGTTGGTAATCCGCGCATCCCGTGAACACGCCCGGCCACTTCATCGGCATCGACTGGGGCTCCACCCACGCCCGCGCGTTGCTCTTCGCGCCCGATGGGCGCCTCGTCGAGGAGCGCGATGAGCCGCTCGGGATCAAACACGTACCCGCCGGCGGCCACCGCGCGGCCTTCGACCAACTCACCGCCGCGTGGCGCGCGCGGCACGGGCCGATTCCCGCCCTGCTCTCGGGCATGATCGGCAGCCGCCACGGTTGGCGCGAGGTCCCTTACGCGAGTTGTCCCGTCACGCTCACGGAACTACACCGCTCGCTCGCGCCCGCGCCGGACATCGAAAATGTTTCCCTCGTTCCCGGCCTCAGTCTCGCGAACGGACGCGCCGATGTGATGCGCGGCGAAGAGCTGCAGTTGCTCGGCCTCGGCGAACGCTCCACGCCGTTCGATTGGATCTGCCTCCCCGGCACGCACTCGAAATGGGTGCGCGCCGAGTGGCCGGTCGTGCGCGAGTTTCACACCGCGATGACCGGGGAAATTTTCGCCGCCATCACCGCGCACACCTTGTTCGCGAAACTGCTTCCGCCCTCCGACGCCGCGCCCGCATTGGTCGCGGCGCCTTTCGACGTGGCCGCTTTCGAGTCCGGACTCGCGCGCTCCGCCGCACCCCACGGCGTGCTCAACGCCTTGTTCGGCATCCGCGCGGACTTGCTGCTCGGACGCGTCCCCGACACCCAAATCGCGGACCTCCTCTCGGGCCTGCTCATCGGCACGGAAATCCGCCACGTCCTGCCGCGCACCCAGGCGCGCTCCCGCGTCGCTGTCCTCGCCGCGTCGAACCTACAACCGCGCTATCTGCACGCCCTCCCATTTTTCGACCTCGTCGCCACCGCCTTCGACGTCCGTCAAATCAGCGCCGATGGTTTCACAGCCCTGATGCGCGCCCGCCAGACGACGACCGGCTGAACCGCGTTTTCCACCCACCCTGTCGCCCCTTCCGTCCAGCACGAATCCAGGCGCTGCGCATCTACACGACGACGATTCCGACCGCCCACCGGATCACGACCTTGATGCACGACCCGCAGTATCGCGCCGCGATCGCGTGGCAAAACGTCGCCTATAACCAGCCCCCGCACCCTGGCTTTTTCCTTGGCGAAGGCATGAAAACCCCGCCCCGCCCGAACCTCGTCACCGCCGTCGCCCAACAATGAACATGAAAACCGAATTCCCATCCTCACTCACGTTCACCCCGGACCCATCGAGCCTTTTGCCTCAGGCTCACGAGGGCGCCTGTGGTAGCGCGAGGCTTCAGCCCGCGTTCCGAACCGCCCGACACGGGCTGACGCCTCACGCGACTTCGAACCTCTGCCGGCAGTTGAGTTTGCGCGCCGCAATCGCCGCCCTCTGCCTGCTCGCGTCGTTCGCTGCGGCGCTGCTCGCCCAGCCGCGCCCCGAAGACCAACCGCTCCCACCGCCGCCGCCCGTCCACGCCGAATTCAAATTCGCTTTCGGCCCCGGCCAAGCGGCAGCCGGCTTCACTGCGGTCTCGGCCGACGCGATCTACTCGAGCGAGAAAGGCCATGGCTTCGATCTCGGCACCAAGCCCGGCGTGGATACGCCGTTTTTCTTTTCCGTAAAAGTGCCCGAGGGCAACTACCGCGTCACCGTCACGCTCGGCGATGCGACGGACGAGTCCGACACCACGCTGCGCACCGAATCCGGCCACATTCATGCGGTCGGCCTCAAGACCGCGCCGGGCAAATTCGCGACGCGCACGATCATCGCCAACGTCCGCCGCCCGCAACTCCCGCCCCCGCCGCAGAACTCCCCCGGCGGAAAAATCGTCAACATGTTTCTCGCCGGCGAAGCCGAGGCGCGTCACTGGGACGAAAAACTCACCGTCGAATTCAATGGCCCTCGCCCCTGCCTTGCCACCCTCGAAATTACAAAAGACGACGGTGTGCCCACGCTCTTCACCGCCGGCGATTCCACCGTCGGCGATCCGCGCCGCGGCCCCGGCGGCAACTGGCCCACGCAACTCTGCCAGTTTCTCAAACCCGAAATCTCCCTCTGCAACGCCGCCGAGGGCGGCGAGACCACCAAAAGTTTCATCACCGGCCAGCGCCTAGACAAAGTGCTCAGCCAAATGAAAGCCGGTGACTTCTTCCTCGTGCAATTCGGCCACAACGACTCGAAGCCCCAATGGCCGCAAACTTACACCGAGCCCGCCACCACCTTCAAAGCTTACCTCCACGTCTTCCTCGCCGAGACGCGCCGCCGTGGTGCGACGCTCGTACTCGTGACGCCGATGGAGCGCCGCACCAACGGCGACACCGTCGGCCCGTGGGCGCGCGCGATGCAGGAGTTCGCCGCTCAGGAAAAAATCCCGCTCATCGACCAGTGGGCCATGAGCAAGGAAATGTGGACCGCCCTCGGGCCGAATGTCGGCACCGCGTTCAACGACCAGACCCACCTCAGCGGCTACGGCGGTTACTTGCTCTCGAAACTCATCGTCGCCGGCATCCAGAAAAACGTCCCCGCCCTCGCC
>CAMBVX010000466.1 GCA_945871085.1 Opitutus sp. GAS368
CCGACGCGCGCGGCGCTGATGAGCGGGCAATATGGGGCGCGCACGGGCGTCTACACGGTGGGCGGGGTGGAGCGGTTCGACTGGAGCAAGCGGCCGTTGCGACCGGTGGACAATATCGCGGAGCTGCCGCTCGACCGCGTGATCTTGCCGCAGGCGTTGAAGGCGGCGGGGTATGCGACGGGGATGTTTGGCAAGTGGCACATCGGGCAGCAGGGCCCGCATGCGCCGGGCAAGCGCGGGTTCGACGAGGCGATCGTGAGCATGGGGGTGCACTTCGATTTCGCGACTAGTCCCAAGACGGAGTATCCGAAAGGCCAGTATCTGGCGGACTTTCTCACGGATCGCGCGGTGGACTACATCACGCGGAAAAAGGATGGGCCGTTTTTCCTCTATCTGCCGCACTTCGGCGTCCACTCGCCGCACCAGGCGAAGCCGGAGCTGATCGCTAAATTTAAGAGCAAGCCGGGGGTCGGCGGGCACAATAATCCGACCTACGCGGCGATGATCGCGAGTGTCGACGAGAGTGTCGGGCGCGTCATGGCGAAGCTGGAGGAGCTGAAATTGGCGGAGAACACGGTGTTGATCTTCGCGAGCGACAATGGCGGGGTCGGTGGCTACGCGCGCGAAGGGCTCACGAAAGGCGGCGGCGGCGATATTACGGACAATGCCCCGTTGCGGAACGGCAAGGGCAGTCTCTACGAGGGCGGGACGCGGGTGCCATTTATCGTACGGTGGCCGGGAAAAGTGAAAGCGGGTACGGTGTGCGATGTGCCGGCTATCCACGTGGATGTTTACCCAACGTTCGTGGCGCTGGCCGGGGGTGCGATGCCGGCGCAGCAAGTATTCGACGGCGAGAGTCTTGTGCCGCTCATGCGGGCGAGCAGCGCGACGCTGAAGCGGGACGCGATCTACCAGCACTTTCCCGGCTATTTGGGTATGGGGGTGGATCAATGGCGCACGACGCCGGTGAGCCTCGTGCAGTCGGGCGATTGGAAGCTCATGGAGTATCTCGAGGACGGGCGGCTGGAGCTCTACAATTTGCGCGAGGACATCGGGGAGTCGAAGAACCTGGCGGCGACGCGGCCCGACAAGGCGAAGGAATTGCACGCGAAGCTGGTGGCGTGGCGCGCGGCGGTGAAGGCACCGATGCCGGCGAGGAATGAGGGCGCGGCGGGAGGCGAAGAAGCGGGCAAAAAGAAAGGGAAAGGGAAAAAAAATAAGGCGAAGGAGATCGAATAGATGCCGACCGTCCGGATTTTTCAGCTGCTCGTGGTCGGTTTGTTGCTCGCCGGGCGTGTCATGGGCGCGGCGACGAGGGACGAGGGGTATCAGACGTCGCCGCAGGCATCCGTGCTGGTGTGCGGTGGCGCCATGATGAACGGAAATCATTTTGCCGATACGGTGCTGCCGGTGATGCGGGAGCACTATGCCGGGTGCCGGCGTGTGGTGTTGGTGTTGCATGCGTCGCACCCGACGGAACGCGACGCGATGGAGCTGAGGTTGCGAAGCGCGTTTGTCCACTTCCTCGGCGATCGCGTGACCGTGGAATCGCTGCACCGACGAGATGCCGAGGGGGCGAAGGCGCTACTGAGTGCGGCGGACGGAATTTTTGTGGGTGGCGGCGAGACGTTTGTGCTGCTGGGCGAATTGCAACGCACAGGGCAGTTGGAGTTGATCCGCGCGCGGGTGTTGGCGGGCGTGCCCTATGGCGGATCGAGTGCGGGGGCGAATGTCGCGGGGCTGCGCATCGGCACGACGAATGATTTTCCGACGGCGGACGTGGTCAGCCGTGCGGCGCTCGCGATCTTTCCGGCGGTGATCAATCCGCACTTCCCGGCCGCGACGGCGGAGTCGAAGGCGGAATTCGATTCGCGCGTGGGCAAAGTGAAGGCGTATCTGAAGTTCAATCCCGACGAGACGGTGTTCGCGATGGGGAATACGTCGGTGGCGCGGCTGCACGGCGGACGAGTGGTGTTTGCGGTGGGGCAGGCGTGGGTTTTCCGGGCGGATGAGAGGCGTGCGCTGTCGGTTGGAGACGTGGTGTCCGGGTTGACGCAGTAGGGCTCGGGTAGGGAGCGACGCTCAACGTTTAACCCTGAATGTGTCATGTCGGCAGGAGGCCGGCGGTGCGGAGCGAAGTGGGGCACCCATGCTGACGCCGTTTTCCGACTGAGGAACGTGAGAGTTGAACTGCGCGCCCGGGCCGATGTTCTCGTCCATGTCCTCGATTGAAATTCTCTTCGAGCTGTCGCGCCTCCCGCACGACGAGCGCCGCCTGCTCTCTCGTCGCGCGCTCGCGGTCGACGAGATCGCCGCTCTCGAACACACGGCCGTCGCAGGGTTCGCATGGCCGGTCGGACTGCGGAGAAGGACGCTGCGCGTGGCAAAAGCGGGTTAAGCTGGGCTGATCGACTAAAGGGTATGGTCGCCAGGGTGGGGGGTGTCTGCTCCTCACGAACTAGTATTGCTCAGTTACTTTTCGCTCAAAAACACGTCCCAGAAAAGTGTCACGTATTACGTGAAAATCCCTATGGGAATTCGGTTTTTTTTGGCAATGAACGCAACCGAGTAATACTGGCCGGCTGGTGACGAACTCGCGCTCATCACGGTGCTGCCCGCACGACGGGGTTACGTGGCCACCGCTGGTGCTCCCCCCCGGCGCGATCTCAGCGGACGCGATCTCACCAAGTCGCCGCGCACGCTTGGCTACGAGCGCGTGCGGCAGGATGGCTCGCACCTTCGCCTGATCGCCCAGCGCGGCGGTCGGCATCCTGGCGCGGTCCCGAATCACGACCCGATCAAAGTGGGCATGAAGCCCGCCACTCATCAGGGCGGGCACCGTCCCCCACAGGCCGACCGGCGAGGAGTTACTCGCGCAGCGCCGTGAGTGGCCGGTTTTTATTTTGGCCGTCATCCCACGACGTGGCGGAGGCTTCGTCGGCCGCAAGGCGCATGCATGGCATGGACTTGAATTCGGGCGGCAGATGAGCCTCGGCGTTGCGGGTCGCGTCGATCACGACGGGGAGGAGAAAGGGCTTGGCCTCGGCCATCGCGTGCGTGCGCTGTGCGGCGAGTTTCCACTCGATGCGGAAATAGACTTCGAGGCGCGCCTGCTCAGGGCGGAGCTCACGGGGATAAAGCGGGCGCACGTGGCGATCTGGCCGCGGATCTTAACGTCCCATTGGTCGCCACCGGTGAGTGAGTATTGGCCGAACCACACGTGGACGCCCGCGGCACGCGACGCTGTGCAGAGGCGCAGAGCGATCACGGTGTCTTCGGAGGCGTCGCTGAGGAAGACGGCGTGGGCGGCTGAGCCAGAGCCAGAAGCAGAGCCGGAACGCTCAACGTTTAACGCTCAAGGACTCGTCCTCTTTGGGTGGTGAGCGTGGGGGGCATGGGTGTCGGAAATTGAGCGAGGACGAATGGTGCGGGACGGGGTCGGTTGCGAGTGTGCGCTTGAGGGCGGGCCGGAGACCCTGCCCGACTCAACCTCCGAGGTAGGTGGCTTTGAGCTGGGGATCGGCGCGGAGTTTTTTGCTCTCGCCTTCCATGGCGATGCGGCCGGTCTCGAGGCAATACGCGTAGCTGCTGACTTCGAGGGCGAGGTTGGCGTTCTGCTCGACGAGGAGGATGGTGATGCCGTGGGACTTATTAATCTCCACGATCTTCTCGAAAATCGTGCTGATGAGGCGGGGCGCGATGCCGAGGGATGGCTCGTCGAGCATGAGGAATTTTGGGTTGCCCATCAGCGCGCGGCCGATGGCGAGCATCTGCTGTTCGCCCCCGGAGAGTGTGCCGGCGGTTTGTTTGATGCGTTCCTTGAGTCGGGGGAAAATGCTGAAGACGTAGTCGCGGTTTTTTGCGATGAGGGCGGCGTCGGTTTGGAGGTAGGCACCCATCGAGAGATTTTCGTCGACGGTGAGGTTGGAGAAAATCATGCGGCCCTCGGGGACGTGACAGAGTCCACGGGCGACGATTTTGTGCGGGGCGAGGGTGGAGATGTTTTCGCCGAGGAAGGTGACGGTGCCACGCTTCGCGCGGAGGAGGCCGGAGATCGTGCGCAGGGTGGTGGTCTTGCCCGCGCCGTTGCCGCCGATGAGCGTGACGATGGAGCCCTGCGCGATTTTGAAGGAAATGCCGCTGAGGGCACTGATGGCGCCGTAGGAGACGGAGAGGTCAGTTACAGAAAGCATTCGGACGGTTTATTTTTAACCACGGAGGGACACGGATGACGGTAGGAGGGGAATCCGCGGCAGATGTGGTCATGCGTGGCTGCACGGAATTGGGAGCTAAACTCAGTGATGGGCGAGGGCGTTTTGGTGGTCTTCGCCGAGGTAGGCTTCGATGACTTTCGGGTTGGCCTGGATCTCGGCAGGCGTGCCTTCGGCGATTTTCACGCCGTAGTCGAGAACGGCGATGCGTTGGCAGACGCCCATGACGACTTTCATCGAGTGCTCCACGAGCAGGACGGAGAGGTTGAACTGTTTTTGGACCTGTTGGATGAGGCGGATGAGTTCGACCTTTTCGGTCGGGTTCATGCCGGCGGCGGGTTCGTCGAGGAGGAGGAGTTTGGGTTTCGTGGCGAGGCAGCGAACGATTTCGAGGCGGCGCTGTTCGCCGTAGGGAAGGCTCTTGGCGGGGGCGTCGCGGAAACGGCGGAGGTTAAAAATATCGAGGAGCTCTTCGGCGCGTTGGGTGATCGCAGCTTCGTCGGCGCGGAAGGCACCGAGGCGAATGAGCGAGTGCGCAGCGTGGGTGGCGCGGTGGAGATTGCAGGCGACGCGGACGTTATCGAAGACGGAGAGGGAGCCGAAGAGGCGGATGTTTTGAAAGGTGCGGGCGATGCCGAGTTCGACGATCTCGTTGACGCGGAGTCCGGCGATGGGGCGGCCGTTGAACGCGACGGTGCCGTCGGTCGGTTGGTAGACGCCGGTGATGAGATTGAACACGGTGGTCTTGCCGGCGCCGTTGGGGCCGATGAGGCCGCAGAGTTCGTTTTCGCCCACGGTGAAATCGACGGCGTTGACGGCGGTGAGGCCGCCGAAGCGGATGGTGGCCTGGGTGAGTTGGAGGAGGGCGGGCATGGGTCAGCGGCGTTCGCCGAGCAGGCTGGAAATCAGAACGGGATCACGACTGGTGTGGATGACCAAATAGATTACGGCG
>CAMBVX010000467.1 GCA_945871085.1 Opitutus sp. GAS368
CCATGGCCCGCGCGCGGTATCAGAAATCCAGTAGCACGAAGGACAGGACTCCTCCCTCGGTGGGCGCTCCGGCGGTCTGTCGGGCTGGTTTATTCCAATTCGCTGCTGGCCAGAAGTTCACGAACGGCTGCGTGCAGAGTCGGGCGCTGTTCTGGTGCAAAAGCGGACGAGGGACGTTTGAGCTTAATGGAGTCCTTCATCGCTTGGAGCCCCACGATGTCTACGTGCTGCCATGGAACCGGCGCATCACGTATTTTCCCTCGGCGGCGGATCCGATGTATACGGCTCACGTCCATTTGGTGCCCTGGTATCGTCGTGGTTCGCCGTGGGTGCCAAACGTGCCGCACGAGAAAAATGAACCCGAGTTCGACTCACCTGATCGGCGCGATGTGGCCTGGCCCTTGATGGCAGGCCCCGTTCGGCTGCGCACGGAAGCGGATGAACCCCTGGGTCGGTTGATTGACTACACCACCCGTTGGTTTTTGCGCTCGCAGCGCGACGAAGCAGAAGCGCGCGCGCTTGGGCTATTACTTGAGCGCGAAGTCTGGCGGGCGGCGTCGGCGATGATCGAACCCGAGGCGAGCCGTCCCGAAGAGTTGCGCCGGTTGCTGGTGCACGTGGAGAAAGGTTATCACTTGGCCCCGCGCATCGAGGATCTGGCGGCGATTATCGGCCGCAGCCGCTCGCACGTGTTGAAACTCTTTCGCCGCCACCTGGGCGTTTCCGCCAAGGGCCACGTGATCGGACGGCAACTCCAAGAAGCGCGGGAACTCCTGCTCAGCACGACGCTCGCCGTCGCGGAAATTGGCAAAGCGGTGGGGCTCTCCGATCCCTATCATTTTTCAAAACTCTTCCGTCGCCACGTGGGACTTTCCCCGCGCGAATTTCGGGCACAACATGGTCCGTTTTCAACGCCGCCCAAGCCTTCCCTGCATCTCACGAATCCTCCGAAAGTCCGACGGTAGTAATACCAACGTCTCGTGATATTTGGACGATAATCGAAACACCACTCGCTCACGCTCGCAGCTACCAGCCGTCAAAAACTCAAATGACGTTGGTCTGATACCAACGTCCTTTGAACGCTGGACTTTTCGGTAGCCGCGAGCGCCAGCGAGTGGACGGATCACCACTCGCTGGCGCTCGCGGCTACCCGGCAAATCAAAGTCTGAATCATTTGGGCGATTGATATTACACGCTTGTTTGTCATCGCGAGCCCGAGGAACGAGGGCGTGGCGATCCAGCTAGCAGGGTGTAGCGGTTTCACGCGGGCGGCGGCGGGGGGGCGAGCTGGTTGGTGTCGCCTTGGCGGATCGACGGCGTGGGGGTGCGGGGGTGGCTCGGCGGCGACGGCGAAGAGCGAGGAGCGGGCGAAGGCGATGAGTGCGGCGAGAGAGCGGGGAATGGAGGGGAGGACCGGTCGGGGAGCGGGCAAACTGTGACGGGAGTAAGGCCGGCGCTCGCGGCCGGGCCGTCACGCGGTTCACGTGATATCCGCCACGGCCTGCCGACAAACGGCCGCCCTACGTTGGGTTATTTGCCGGCGGCGTAGGCGGCGTAGGCTTCGGCCACTTTGCCGGATTTTTCGTCGCCACTGTGGAAGTAGAAACGGTAGCGGAGCGTGAGGTTACCACCGGCGGGGACGGTGTAATCGCCTTGGCCGGCGGGGTGTTTGGCGGCGGGCTCAAAATCTTTTTGGCCGAACGGATTCGCAGCGAAGAGGCCGTATTCGCGGGCCATCCACCACGTGGGGTGACGGAGATTCTGCGGGTGGTCGAAGATCGCTATGCCGTAGGTCTTGCCGTCCTTGGGCGCGGAGTAGTCGCACCACGGTGCGCGTTTGCCCCAGGCGGCACCGTTGCGTTCGCCGTTGGCGGTGATGATCGTACCGGCGCCGGGGATGTCTTTGCCCTTCTCCTTGCGCGGAGCGTTCATCCATTGGGCGACGCGGATGGACATGGTGCCATCCTTGTTGTCGCCGAGGACGAGCGGCGTGCCGGGTTGGGCGTGGATCGTGACTTCGTAGTCGAGCGTGCGGGCATGGGCGTGGCCGCGAAAACGGAGCGTCGTGTCGTCGGTCGCGATGAGTTTACCGTCGGGGGATAACCAGCGGTTCTTCACGCGGAGGAGGCCGACGTCGCCGCTCTGGGCTTCGACGATGCCGTCGTTGACGGTGTCACCTTTGGGGAATTTCGTGCCGGCGGTGCCCTCGTTCCAGAAGTCGATTTTGTTGACGTCACTGTGGACGAACATGAGCGCGCGGTGGTGCTTGTGGTCGTGGTCTTCGCCCGGCGTATCCTTCATGGGGAAATCGCGGACGAGGGAGGTGCCGTCGACGGCGTTGACGGGATAGAGGTAGGGGCGCGAGGCACCTCGGTAGATGTATTCGGTGAAGAGCTGGCCGCCGATTTCGACGCGCACGCGGTCGGCGAGAGGCGTGAGTTTCACCGCGGGATCGGCGGCGGCGCGTAGGGCCGGGGCGGTGACGAGGAGCGCGAGGACGGCGAGGGACGCGAAAAAGAGGAGGGGAGAGAGGAGGCGAGTTTTCATGGAGGAACAGAGGAGAACGAGAACGGGAACGAGAACGAGAACGAAGAACGAGAACGAAGAAAGAGAACGAAGAAAGAGAAAGAGTCGGAGTCGGAGTTCAGCGCTTCGGAGTGAGCGGGGTGTAATAGTAGATGACAAGGTAGGTGCAGGGCGTCGGGCCGGCATTGCGGAGAAACGTGGTCGCACCCGCCGCAAAAAAAATCACGGAGCCGGGCCCGCCGGTCTTGGACTGGCCGTCCCAATGGGCTTCGACGGAGCCTTCCTTCACGATGATGACTTCTTCTTGGAGGTGCTTCGACGGTTCACCACTTTTCTCGCCGGGATTGAGCGTGGTGATATGGCAGTGCATCTTGTCAACAGTGGCGGTCGGGCCGTCGAACACGTCGCGGCGGACACCCTTGGCAGTGGGGGTGACGGTGAGTTTCTCCCACGCGAAGACGGCGGAGACCAGATTGGCCGAGGGAGAGGGTGGATGGGCATCGGGTGGAGGCGTTTGAGCGGGCAGCATGGAGGAGCAGGCGCCGGTGACGGCGAGGGAGCGGACCGAGGGGAGGAATTTCATGGGAGGGGAAATTGCTTCGCTGCGGCGGGTGCGGGTCGCGCGGCACGGGCGGCGGCTGGGGCCGCGTCGAGTTCCGCTTCGGTGGGAAAACGGTCGAACCGGCGGTCGGTTTTTTTGTTTAACAAATGATGGTCGGCGAAGTCCATCATCGCGGTCCAGTCATCGGCGGTGAAGGCGTGGCCGTGTTTCGCGTAATTGACGCCGAGGCGGTCGGGGGTGTTGGCGCCGAAGAGGGCGTAGGCGGGTTTCGCGGCGAGGACCGATTGGCGGACGGCTTCAGGGAGCGAGATGGTGTCGGTGTCGCCTTCGAGGGTGATGAAGGGGCGCGGGGCGCAGAGGGCGAGGAACCAGTGTTGATCGAACGGGAGCTTTTCGCGCGGGCCCCAGAATTCGTGCAGGTGGGGCGAAAACCAGTTCGGGTATTTTTTCTGCATGACGTCGAGCGTTTCGCTCTGGCGTGGGCGGGCGGGCAGTCGCGGTAAGAGGGTTGCGCCCGGCGGCGAGCGAGCCGGTGAAATGATCGCGGGGAACGGCCCGCCCTGCGCCGGAGTGAAAATGCCAATATCGAGGTGCAGTTTCTCAGCGGGGCCGAACGAGAGCTGCACGAGGCGATAGTGGACGGTGCCGGCCGCGACTGTTTCGGATTTGAGTCCGCGACCGGTGACGTTGCCGGGTGGGGGCGGCATCCGGCCAACGGCATAATATTCGAGGGTGCGCTTCATTTCCTCGCGACGGAGTTTCCACTGCGTGGGCGTCGTGATCTTCGTACCGTCGTTCATCGTGAGCACAGCGGGCATTTCCGCGCGTACGGGGAGCGCGGCGACTCCGGGCAGCGACGGCTGGGCTGACTTGATGGACGGGAGGGGGATTTCGCGCGGGTCAGGTCCATCGACCAGCGCAGCCGATTGGGCGAGGGCGACGGGAGCTGCCCAGACGAAGCAGAGCAGGAGGAAGGAGCGGATAGGGGGGGGCATTAATTTTTTGAGGTATGCAGTTGAGTGCCACCCACGGCGCCCAGCAGGTGAAAAAAAGCAGAAGCTCCCGGCAGCGAGTGCACTGGGCGCGCGCACGCAAGTCGCGGCAATTTTGCTTGAAAATGCGGCATTATTGCCACTTGGTAATCTAGTGCCACTCTCCGCCTTCCAAGTTGCCAAAATGCCGCCGACTTCCGCCATCGAGCTCATCCGGGTGGGGTTGCCTGCCGGATCTTTCGACGCCGCAGCCAAAGTTCTATGCCTTACGGTCGATGAACTCGCGGCGAAACTTGGGATATCCCCCCGAACCATCCGCGACCAACGTAAGAAAAAGGTGCGGCTTTCTGCTGAGAACTCCGAAAAATTGGTTCGGATCGCCCGGATTCAAACGTTGGCCCGCTCTATTTTCTCAACGGATGCGGCCGTCGCCGAATGGCTCAATGCACCTGCGCCGGCGCTCCACGGGATCAAACCTATCGACTTGGTCGACACCGATACCGGGGTCCGCGAAATTGAAGCCGTCCTCCACGGCATCGCGTATGGCAATGTCATGTGAACGGCCATGTGATTACACCGAATCGCGCTCGCGAAACATTCCGCCACTGCGGCCGCGGCATTCGATGGCCAAGGCGGGCTTCACGGCCACGGACGATGGCATGTCCGCGGCAAGTTAATTGTCTACACCGCCGATCATACGGCTCTCGCAATGGCCGAGGCTCTCGTCCACCTCCAACGCTCGAACAGCATTGAGGCATTTAATCGTTGGGAGATAGAGATTCCCGATGCACTCATCTTTAGCACCCCGGCCCTGCCTCCAGGATGGAAGAACGACGTTCCTTTCACTCAGGCCTTTGGTGACGCTTGGCTGAGCGCCAGAAAATCTGTCGCGCACTTTGTCCCCAGTGCACTCGTGCCAAATGATCTTAATTGCCTGATCAACCCAGCCCATCCGCAATTCGACATCCGCTGGGTTGTCGCAGGGCCAAACCCGTTTCATTTCGATCCACGTCTCACGCGTCCGTAACGATAATCGCAGGACGCCGAGAGAGCGTGGCATTCAACTGC
>CAMBVX010000468.1 GCA_945871085.1 Opitutus sp. GAS368
GCGGCACGCGACCAGTTTCCTTGTGGTCCTTGTTCGACGAGGGACGGGTTATTCTTCATGGCTTTTGAGTATTGGGTTTCGTTGATCATGACGCGTTACAAATTATCAGGGGATGAAACTTTTCGGGATTTCTCCGGCATGGAGACATATTTTTACACCGAGGCGCAAGCCTTGTTCAGACCCACATAATGGAATGTTGTCTCGGGGCCGACGACACAAAGTCAAAATCACGTGAGAAACGACGGTGCGTCCGGCTAAAAGTTTCCGTTTGTGCGACATAACAAACAAGCCGCATTGTTTCTCGCCAGCGCCGCCGCGACGCTCATGAATCGCCGCCACTCGCCACCGGCTCGCCCTTTCCCCGTCGCACTCCCCTTCCCGCTCCCGCTCATCATGAAAAAGAAAACTCTCCCCGCCCAATCCCCCGTCGCCCTTGTCACCGGCGCCGGCAGCGGCGTCGGTCGCGCCGTCGTCCTTCAATTCGCCGCCGAAGGCTGGCGCATCGCTCTCATCGGCCGCCGCGCCGAGGCTCTCGCCGCAACGATTCGCCTCGTCCCACCCGCCGCCCGCCAACGCCTCGCCGCCTTCGCCTGCGATATCGGCGATCACGCCGCCGTAGGAAAAATGTCCGCCGCCGTCCTCGCACGCTTCGGCCAAGTCGATGCCTTCGTCAACGCCGCCGGCACCAACACCCCGCGCCGCAGTTGGTCGGAGCTCCCGCTCGCCGCCTATCATGAGCTGATGGGCGCGAACCTCCACGGCCCCGTCTATTGTGTGCAGGCGCTCCTCCCGACGATGCGCGCGCGCGGCACCGGCACCTTCGTTTTCATCAACTCCGAGGCGGGCCTCAAAGCCAGCCCGAAGGCCGGCGTCGCCTACGTCGCCTCGAAATTTGGCCTCACCGGTCTCGCCCAATCTCTCAACGCCGAGGAGCGCCCCAACGGGCTCCGCGCCTGCTCCATTTTTCCCGGCGATATCGACACCGATCTGCTGAACAAACGTCCGATCCCACCGCCCCCCGAGGCGCGCGCCAAAATGATGCGCCCCGCCGACGTCGCCGCGTGCGTGTGGTTCGCCGTCTCGTTGCCCCAACGCGCCGTCGTCGAGGAATTGCTCGTGCGTCCGCTCTGAGGGTTTAGTCCGCATCGGCCTCTACGACACTCGAACGCTCACAACCCGCCTGCCACCCTCCCCGTCCCCCCGTCTTTCAGTCTTCCCCGTCTCCTCGTCTTACAGTCTTCCGCTCCTTCCGCCCATGCTCCGCCTCTACGCCACCCCTGCCGGTCTCATCGTCGAACGAGACGCCGCGTTTTTTCCCGTGCCCCACGCCCTGACCCTCGACGCGCTCTTCGCGGCCGCCGATCCCCAGGCCCTCCTCCTCGCCGCGCTGCTCGACACGCGGCCAGCTGCGGCGGGCGCCCACGACGGAACCCTCCTCGCCCCCCTCCAATCCCAAGAGGTCTGGGCCGCCGGCGTCACTTACTACCGCAGTCGCACCGCCCGCATGGCCGAGTCCAAGGACTCCGGGGGCGGCACCTTCTACGACAAAGTCTACGCGGCCGACCGCCCCGAGATTTTTTTCAAAGCCACCCCGCACCGCGTCGCCGCCCCCGGCGGCGGCGTGCGCATCCGCTCCGACTCCAAGTGGAATGTCCCCGAGCCCGAGCTCACGCTCGCGATCAATTCCGCCGGCAAAATCTTCGGCTACACCCTCGGCAACGACATGAGCTCGCGCGACATCGAGGGTGAAAACCCCCTCTATCTGCCGCAGGCGAAGGTTTACGATCAATGCGCCGCCCTCGGCCCGTGCCTCGTCGTCACCTCCACGCTGCCCACCGCCGACACCGTCCTGGCAATTGAGATACGCCGCGCTGGCGCCACGGTCTTTGCCGAAGCCACCACCATCGGACAGATCAAACGCCCCCTGCCCTCCCTCGCCGACTGGCTCTACCGCGACAACGCGTTTCCGCACGGCGCGTATTTGATGACCGGCACCGGCATCGTCCCGCCCGACGCGTTCACGCTCCAACCCGCCGACGAAATCCGCATCACCCTCGACCCCGTCGGCACGCTCGTAAACTTCGTGCGCTGAAAATTCTCCCCACCTACGCGACACCACCGCCCCCTGTCTCCCGTCCCCTGGCTCCTGTCTCTCGTCCCCTGGCTCCTGTCTCTCCGCCTCCTCTCGCCCTTCTCTTTCGCTTCGTTCCCCTTCCCTTTCACTTTCCCTTTCACTTTCACGCTCACTCTCACTTTCCCCATGCTCCTCCACGGCCTCAGTCTCCTCGCCGGCACTCCCGGTCAACCCGGCGGCAAAACATTTCACGCCACCAACCCCTCGACCAATGAGCCGATGGAGCCCGCGTTTCACGGGGCCTCCGCCGCCGAAGTCGCCGCCGCCCTAGATGCGTCCGCCGTGGCTTTCACCGACTATCGGCAACGTTCCGGCGCGGAGCGCGCGCAATTCCTCGAAGCCATCGCCCTTGAAATCGAAGCCTTGGGCGACCCGCTGATTCACCGTGCCCACGCCGAGACGGGCCTACCCCATGCCCGCCTGATCGGCGAGCGCGGCCGCACCTGCGGGCAACTCCGTCTCTTCGCCTCGCTCGTCCGCGAGGGCTCCTGGGTCGATGCCCGCATCGATCCGGCGCTCCCCAACCGCCAGCCGCTCCCGCGCGCCGATCTCCGCCGCATGTTGGTCGCCCTCGGCCCCGTCGTCGTCTTCGGCTCCTCCAACTTCCCTCTCGCCTTCTCCGTCGCCGGCGGCGACACCGCCTCCGCCCTCGCCGCAGGTTGCACCGTTGTCGTTAAGGCTCACCGCGCGCACCCCGGCACCGCCGAACTCGTCGCCACCGCCATCAACCGCGCCATCATCACCTGCGGTCTCCCGCCCGCCACGTTCTCGCTCATCCACGGCGGCGGCGCCACGATCGGCATCGCGATGGTGAAACATCCCGCCACCGCCGCCGTGGGCTTCACCGGATCTTCGGCCGCCGGTCGCGCCCTCTTCGACGCCGCGGCCTCGCGCCCGCAGCCAATCCCCGTCTTCGCCGAGATGAGCAGTCTCAACCCGCTCTTCATTTTACCCGGTGCCCTCGCCGAGCGCGGCGCGGCCATCGCGCAAGGTCTGCTCACCTCGTTCACGATGGGCGTCGGCCAATTCTGCACCAAGCCCGGACTCGTCTTCGTCACGCGCGGACCCGACACCTACGCGTTTCAACAAAAGCTCGCGGAACTGCTCCCGTCCACCGCGTGCGGCACGATGCTCACAAGCGGTATCCGCGAGGCCTTCCTCGAACACCGCGCCAAGATCACCGCCACCCCCGGCGTGCAAATCCTCGCCGCCGGCTCCGCCGCCGCCAGCGGCACCCGCACGGAGGCCCAGCCCAGCGTCGCCACCACCACCGCGAAAAACTTCCTCGCGCATCCCGTGCTCGCAATGGAAGCCTTCGGCCCCTTCACGCTCATCGTCCTCGCCGACACCGCCGCCGAACTCGCCGCCTGCGCCGCCGCCCTCGAAGGTCAGCTCACCGCGACCGTCCACGGCAACACCGCCGACCTCGCCACCGCGCAACCGCTCCTCGCCGCCCTCGAGCGCATCGCCGGCCGCGTCCTCATTAACGGTTTTCCCACCGGCGTCGAAGTCTGCCCCGCGATGAACCACGGCGGCCCGTATCCTGCAACCACGGACACCCGCTTCACCTCCGTCGGCACCGCCGCGATTTTCCGCTTCGCCCGTCCCGTCTGCTACCAAAGTTACCCCGACGCCCTGCTCCCTGACGCGTTGAAAAACTCGAACCCGCTCGGCTTGATGCGGCTCGTGGACGGCCAGCCCACGCAGGATTCGCTCTGAACTTGCACCGCTGTCCCTCGATTCTATCTTCGCACCATGCCGCCCACCTTGCCCGAACTCCTGCGCCTCCCAAAGAAACGTCGCATGGAAATCGCCGCACGACTGTGGGCGTCGGTTGAGAACGAAGCAGACACGCCGGTCCCCGCCGAGCATCGCGTCATTCTCGACAGGCGTCTCGCCGACTATCGGTCTGGCAAATCCAAGCCGATTTCCATGGCCGAACTGATGCGCCGCGTCCGCGCCCCATGAACAGCAAGCCGGTGATCGCGCTGCCTGAACTGGCGGAGGATCTTCGGCTCGGCAAAGCTCACTATGCGTCGTGGCGTTCCGACGGCGCAGAGCATTTTCTCGGAAAATTCTTGGAAACGGTGGACTTCATTGGGCGAACTCCTGACGCCTTCCCCCGCAAATACGGACCCGTGCAACGCGCGCTTTTGGAACACTCCTTCTACATCGCCTATTTTATTCAGGAGCCCGATCGCTCCGTCG
This sequence comes from Opitutus sp. GAS368, assembly GCA_945871085.1. Taxonomy (GTDB): domain Bacteria; phylum Verrucomicrobiota; class Verrucomicrobiia; order Opitutales; family Opitutaceae; genus GAS368. Next base: position 4,343 of record CAMBVX010000468.1, read on the forward strand.
TCCTTGCCGTGCTCGATGGCCGGAGATCACCACGAGAAATCCGTCGACTCGTCGGCTTTCGGCGGTTGTTGACGCGCCCAAGCGCTGATGAATAGCGCACGGTAATTTTACCCATGCCCTCCCTCTTCACTTCCTCCGACTCCATCTACACCCTGCGCACCACCGCCGCCGGCCCCGCCGGTAGCCTGCCGCTCGAGCCCAACCAGCTCCGCTCCATGGCCAGCGGCGATCTCTTCGGCATGACGCAAAACGCCGGCATGGGCTGGTCGCCCGCCGCGATGCTCGGGAAACAATTCCTCATCCTCTCCACGCAGGGCGGCATCCGCGCGCCCGACGGCTCGCCCATCGCGCTCGGCTACCACACCGGCCATTGGGAAGTCGGCCTGCTCATGGAGGAGGCCGCGCGGACCTTCACCGCCCACGGCGCGATTCCCTTCGCCGGCTACGTGAGCGATCCCTGCGACGGCCGCACCAACGGCACCGCCGGCATGCTCGACTCCCTCGCCTACCGCAACGACGCCGCCATCGTCTTTCGCCGGCTGATACGCTCGCTCCCCACGCGCCGCGGCGTCCTCGGCGTCGCAACCTGCGACAAGGGTCTGCCCGCGATGCTCCTCGCGCTCGCCGGCTCGCCCGATCTCCCGACCATCCTCGTCCCCGGCGGCGTCACGCTGCTCTCCCAAGACGCCGAGGACACCGGCAAAGTCCAAACGCTCGCGACCCGTTTCGCCCGCGAGGAAATCACCCTCGAACACGCCGCCGAGATGGGTTGCAAGGCCTGCGGTTCCCCCGGCGGCGG
>CAMBVX010000469.1 GCA_945871085.1 Opitutus sp. GAS368
GTACGAACCCCATTGGGCGTTCGTGCCGTTGCCCGACCGCGTGGCCGCGCCCGTCGTTCAGGCTGCCTCGTGGCCGCGCGGCGAACTCGATCGTTTCGTCCTCGCCCGGCTTGAAACCGAAGCCCTCCGCCCCGCTCCCGAGGCATCGCGCGAACGCTGGCTGCGACGGGTTACGTTCGATCTCTCCGGCCTGCCGCCGACGCCGGCGGAAATCGACACCTTCCACGCCGATCCGTCGCCCACGGCCCACGCCGCGGTCGTCGATCGATTGCTGGCCTCGCCTCGTTTCGGGGAACGGATGGCGGTGCCCTGGCTCGATCTCGCCCGCTACGCTGACTCGTATGGGTATCAGGCCGATAGCGACACCGACGCATGGCCGTATCGGGACTGGGTGATCCGCATGCTCAACGCCAACCTGCCCTGGGACCAGTTCATCGCCTGGCAGATCGCAGGTGACCTGCTTCCGGGCGCGACCCACGACCAGCGGCTCGCGACTGCGTTCAATCGCATCCACCGCAAGACGAGCGAAGGCGGATCGGTCGAGGAAGAGTTCCGGCAGGAGGGTGTCAGCGACCGGGTGCACACATTCGGCACCGCCTTTCTGGGCCTGACAATGGAATGCGCCCGCTGCCACGACCACAAGTATGACCCGATCTCCGCGTACGATTACTACGCGCTCGGAGCGTTCTTCAACAGCATCGACGAGTTTGGCCTGCTCGGAAACAACGAGAACCGAGGCCGAATTGTGCCGAATCCGACGCTGTCGCTGCCCACGCCAGATCAGGAAGCTGCACTTGGCCGTCACGAGTCCGCTGTGCGGCAACAGGAAGCCGCCCTGCGCGAGTGGCCCGCGCAACACGAAGCAACGTTCCAAGCTTGGTTGAACGCACCTGAATCCGGCCCGCCGGCGGTTTCCGCTGACCTCGCGGCCCACTATGCCCTGGACCAAGCGGAGGGTAGACGCCTCGCCAACGCGGTTGCCGGAGGACCACCGGCCGAGCTTGGCGCTGGCAACGAACTCACGCTCGGGCCGCGCGGAAACGCCGTGCGGTGCAGCGGCGATGATGCGATCCGGCTGCCAGACTTCGAGGTGCGGCACGCCCATGACCCGGTGTCGTTTGCCTTCTGGCTGCAACCGGCGGAACGCCACCCGCGGGCCGTGGTCCTCGCCAACTCCTCCTCCACCGATGCGCCGTATTCCGGCTACGACCTGCTCCTGGAGGACGGCCGCCTGCGCTGGTCCGTTAGCCGCGAGTTTCCCGGCCGCAGCATTTCCATCCGCACGCGGAACGAGCTGCCAGTGGGCCGCTGGACCCATGTCACCGTGACCTACGACGGCTCGCGTCGAGCCAGCGGCCTGGCGCTCTACGTTGACGGGCGGCTCGCCGACGTCGAAGTGGTCCGCGACAGCCTCACGCGCGACTTCCTGATTGGGAAACACATCGAGTTTGGGGCCCGCACCCGGGACAACGGCCTGCGCGGCGGGGCGGTCGACGACATCCATGTCTTCCGCCGTGCGCTGACGGCGGTCGAAGCAGCCGACTTGCACTCCCCCGGGACGCTCGGGGCTTTGATCGCCAACCGCGCCGCATCTCGCTCGCCAGCGGACATCGTCCGGCTCCGCGATTACTACTTCTCCGCCGTCGATCCGGGAGCGCGCCGCCTGACAACGGAGCTGCAGGTGGCCCGCCAACGCTGGAACGACGTGATGACGAGCGTAAGCGAAATCGCGGTCATGGACGAGATGCCGGCACCGCGACCCACCCGGATTCTCCTGCGGGGCGCCTACGACGCTCCCGGCGACCTCGTGGCGCGGAGCACTCCCGCCGCGCTCCCGCCCCTGCCGGCCGATGCCCCGCGGGACCGGCTCGGTCTCGCCCGCTGGCTGACCGATGTGCGCCATCCGCTCACCGCGCGCGTGCTCATCAACCGGTTGTGGCAGGAGTTCTTCGGCCGGGGCCTGGTGGCGTCCTCGGATAACTTTGGTCTGCAGGGCACGCTGCCCTCGCACCCCGAACTGCTCGACTGGCTGGCCCGCGACTTCATCGCGCACGGTTGGGATTTCAAGCGGGCATGTCGCGAGATCGTGCTGAGTGCCACGTACCGGCAGGACTCGATCGCCAGCCCCGAACTGCGCCAGCGCGATCCGGAGAACATCCTTCTCGCCCGCGGGCCCATCCGCCGCCTCTCCGCCGAGATGTTGCGCGATGCCGCCCTGGCGCTTGGCGGCCTGCTTCGGCCCGAGATCGGCGGACCGCCGGTGCATCCCTACCAACCCGACGGTTCGATGTGGAAGGCGCTGAATAACTTCCTGCCCGAGTACCGCGCGGACGAAGGCCCGGGCCTCCACCGTCGCTCGCTTTACACCTTCTGGCGCCGCACCACCACGCCACCCAACATGATGGCGTTCGACGCGCCGACACGGGACGTCTGCACCGCGCGTCGCCAAACGACGAATACACCGTTGCAGCCGCTCGTCCTGCTCAACGATCCCCAGTTCGTGGAGGCGGCGCGCGCCCTCGGTATGCGCATGCTGCGCGAAGGCGGCGAAACGCTCGACGCGCGACTCGCCTGGCTGTTCCAGGCGGTGACCGCGCGGGCACCCCAGCCGCGTGAGCAGGAACTCGTGCGCGCGCTCTTCACCGAGCAGCACGATCTATTCCGCAGGAACCCGGAGCAGGCGGCGGCGCTGCTTCGCGTCGGCCGGCTCCCGGCCGATTCCGGCCTGCCCGAAGCCGAACTCGCGGCCGCCACGACCTCCGCATCCGCGCTTTTCAACCTCGATGCCAGCATCGTCCTGCGCTGAACCAGGCCTGCCTCCATGAATCCGAATGATCCTCTCTTCGTCACCCGCCGGCAGTTCTGCACCCGGCTGGGACTCGGTCTCGGCTCGATCGCGCTGGCCCAGCTGCTTCCGAACGCCGTCAGTGTGGCGCGGGCCGCTGCGCCCGCCCGCGCGAAACGGGTGATCTATCTCTTCATGTCCGGCGGCCCCTCGCAGCAGGACCTCTTCGACCACAAGCCCCGGCTGCGCGAACTAAACGGCCAGGAGCTTCCGGCCGAGGTGCGTGGCCAGCAGCGACTGACCGGGATGAGCGGGAACCAGGCGGTGCTGCCGCTGGCCGGTTCCCATTTCGACTTCGCACAGCACGGCCGGAGCGGCGCCTGGTTCAGCTCCCTGCTGCCGCACCTCGCCGGCGTCGCCGACGACCTCTGCTTCATCAAGTCGATGTGGACGGAGGCGATCAACCACGACCCCGCGATGACATTCTTCCAGACCGGCTCGCAGATCGCGGGCCGGCCCAGCATCGGCTCCTGGGTCAGCTACGGGCTCGGCACGATGAACGAGAACCTGCCGTCCTTCGTCGTCCTCGTAACCAAGAAGCCCACCGACCAGCCGCTGTACGCCCGGCTCTGGGGCAACGGCTTCCTCGACTCGCGCTTCCAGGGCGTGCGTTTCTCCTCGGGCCGCGACCCAGTGTTTTACCTGACCAATCCCGACGGCGTCTGCGGCACGGGCCGGCGCGCGCTGCTCGACCGCATGGCGGCGTTGAACCGCGTCCAGTTCGACGCGGAGCTCGATCCGGAAATCGAATCCCGCATCGCGCAGTACGAAATGGCGTACCGGATGCAAACGAGCGTGCCGGAAGTCACCGATCTCGGTCGCGAGCCCGAATCGGTGCGCCAGCTCTACGGTCCTGACGTCGAGAAGCCGGGCACCTTCGCGGCCAACTGCCTGCTGGCCCGGCGCCTCGCGGAAAAGGACGTGCGCTTCATCCAGCTCTATCATCCCGGCTGGGATCATCACGGCAACCTTCCGCGCGGCATCCGCACTCTCGCGCGCGAGGTGGATCAACCGTGCGCCGCGTTGATCACCGATCTGAAACAGCGCGGCCTGCTCGACGACACGCTGGTGGTCTGGGGCGGCGAGTTCGGCCGCACGGCCTATTCGCAGGGCAAGCTCACCCAGGAAACCTACGGCCGCGACCACCACCCGCGCTGCTTCACGATGTGGCTCGCCGGCGCCGGCGTGAAAGCGGGGTTCACCTACGGCCGCACCGACGACTTCAGCTACAATCTGCTCGACCGAGACGGCAACCGCCTCGAGCCCAGCAAGGATCATTACACGCCCGGGGCCGTTCACGTGCACGACCTCCATGCCACCCTGCTCGAACGGCTCGGGCTCGATCACACGCGCCTGACCCACGCGTACCAGGGCCGGAATTTCCGCCTGACCGATGTGCACGGTCATGTCGTCCGGGATCTGCTGACGTAAACTGAAGCAGTAAGCGAAGGCCACAATGATGAGAACCACCTTCACCCTCCACACCACCCTGCTGGTCCTCGCCTGCACCTCCGCCCACGCCGGACTGGTCGCGCATTTCCGCTTCGACGGCGACCTGAAAGACGCCACGGGGCGGCATGATGGCCGGCCGGTGGATGCGAAGCTCACGCCGGGCTTTGCGCCTGGACGTGTCGGCAGCGCGGTGGTCATCGAACGGGCCAATGCGGGCATCGAGGCGGCGAATCCTTCGGCGATCGATCTCAGCCGAGACTTCACCATCGCGGCGTGGGTGAACGTCGGCTCCTTCTACCCGGAATCTCCGGTGCTCTTCAAAGGCCGGGCGGACAAGACCACTGCGCCGGACAAGTTCTTCGGGCTTTTCGGTTTCGACGGCCTGCAAGTCCAGGGCCAGGGCCAGGGCGAGTGGGTGACGAACTTCCGCGCGTCGAACGGCCTCGTGCCGAACGACGGCCAGTGGCATCACGTGGCGGTTACCTATCGCGCGTCGCAGGTTCCGCACTTCGCGCTCTATGTGGACGGCCAGGGCAAGCGCCCGGCGGACAAGGGCACGTTCAGGGGCGGCGATTTCACGCTGAAGCCCGACGCACCCGACAGCGTGCTGCGCATCGGCTGCCGCGCGGATGGCGACACGTGGCGTCACGTGCCGTCGTACCTGCGCGGACTGCTCGATGAACTGCAGATTTATGACGAAGCGCTGAAGGCGGAGGACATCCGCTTCCTGTACGAGCACCCCGGCAGCGATGCGGCCCAGCGCCAAGCCGTACGCTTCGAGCCACGGTTTCAATTCGACCCGGGGCACCCGTGGCGGCCGCCCTA
>CAMBVX010000470.1 GCA_945871085.1 Opitutus sp. GAS368
CCGGCCGCATCTACCTCGGCCCGATGACCACCTGCTTGGTTTTCATCATGATCCTACTCTCCAACACCGTCTGCTACCTGCCGCTGTAATGTCCGGCCACAGGTAGACGTACGCCTCGCGCTTGCTCCAACCCAACGCGCTCGCTCTGCTGCATTCGACCGCCATGTCTACCGCTCCGTCCGCCGCTACTGGCTTCACTGCCAAAATCCTGCAAACCCTCGTCACACTCGGCCGCGCCCGACCCGGCGACGCCAAGGGAACGTTTGTGCGATAGCACGCAGCACTTGGAAAAATGAAACTCCCCAACGCGCATCTCGCGGTGGTGCCAGAAAGGAAGATCACGCTTTATCTGCTGAACCCGGCGCATCCGGCCGGCGGAAGCAAGGCGGCGTTTTTCCTGCGGTTTGGTTTCACTGTGCTGGAGTGGTCGCAATTGGCTGATGCTTTGCTCCAGCATGCCCGCGAAAACGAAGTGGTCGCGACGGAGCAAACGCCCCACGGCCGACGCTACGTTATCGACGGTCCATTGACAGCACCTACCGGCGCGAGCTTGAACGTGCGCACCGCTTGGTATATCGATCTGGTCAGCAGTGCACCGAGGTTTGTCACCGCCCATCCGCTCCCAAAATTATGAACTCCATCCAAGAAATGGACGCCATCGCCCTCACAGGCGATCTGCCCGCCCACGGCCTGAAACGCGGTGACGTGGGCACGGCCGTGTTGGTGCACGCGAACGGACAAGCATTTGAAGTGGAGTTCGTCAGCTACGACGGCCACACGGTGGCGTTGCTGACGCTGGAGCAAGCGCAGGTGCGACCGCTCCGCGCCAACGATGTGCCGCACGCGCGCGAACTGGCGTCGGCCTGAAGTCTGCCATGGCGATCACCAAACAAACCGTTGCCGACAAGATTGCCGCCTATCTCCACCACGAAATCACGCTCGCGCAGTTGGTCGATTGGGCTGAGCTCGCCCTCATGGAAGGCGAGTTGGCCGAGGCTGACGCCAGCACTTTGTCCGCTGTCATCGCGCGCCTCGGTGTCGCCGACGTGCGCACCTTCGGTCTCGCGTGGGAAGACTGCGAATCGCTCCTCAGCCAACTTGGCTTTTCCTCCCGCATCGACGTCGTCGCAGTGTGAACTCAAAAAAGGAATCCAACTATGGCCCAAACCGTAAAAGTCTGGTTCGACAAGGAAGGCGATTTTCTGGAAGTCCGCTTTTCCGAAAAGCCCGGTTTTATGCGTGAAACCGACCACGATGCCGTCATGGAACGTGTAAACGACCAAGGCGAAGTGCTCGGCTTTACCGTGATGGCGTTAAGCAAACTCGACAAGGATCACCCGTTGGTAGCGCAGCTCGCGCAGGCTGGCTGAGCCCGCAGCTACGGCCTAACGGTCTTGGTCTCTCCATGGGCCTCACCCTCCACCACCGCCTGACCGCTCCCGCCGGCCTCTCGGCCCGCCGCGCCGCCGCGCTCGTCCGCCGCCTCCACGCCATTGCCAGCGAATTCGTCGCCGCCGGCCGCATCGCCGAGGCACACCCCATCAGCTCGGACCGCATCGAGCTCGACCGCTGGGCGAATGCTTGGCGCATCTTGCCCCACCCCGACCAACCCGACACCAGCTTCGGCGTGCAAATCACTCCCGATGCCGGCTGGATTTTCCCCGTCGATCTCGGCGACGATAGCGAACTGCTCTGGCTCGGCCTCTGTCGCTACCCTGCCACTGTGCCCCACGGCACCGGCACGATCGCCACCCGCCTCGGCCCGCGCTGGCAATTTTCCGCGTCCTGTAAAACGCAATACGCCAGCCTGCACGGCTGGGAACACTTTGCCCGCTGCCACACCGCCGCCGTCGATCTCCTCCTCGCCGCGCGCCCGCTCGGCCTGCGCGTCAAACTCACCGACGAAGGCGGTTACTGGCCGCACCGCCGCCTCCCGCTCCTCCGCGAGCGCCTCGACCGCCTGAACGGCATCGTCGCCGCCCTCGCCGGCGGGCTGAAGGATGCCGGCGACGAAACCGGCGCCCCCGCCGTGCAGTCGCCCATTTTCGCTCACCCCCACTTCGAACGTCTCGAAGCCGAAGGCGTCGCCACCGAGTCCGCGCACCTGAACGAAACGCTCCGCCTCATCCGCGATGCGACTTCCACGTAACACCCTTTCGCCAGCAGTGATCAAGTCCGGGCCCAATCCGGCGGATGTCTGAATTTAGATCCAGCCCTGAAACGCGGAACCGCCCCCATCTCGATCCACGGAGGGGATGGCCACAAAAAGCGCAAAAAGTCACAAAAAACGGAGCCCTCCGTGCGTCCTCGTTTTTGCGCCTTATCGTGTTTTTTGTGGCCATCTTGGCCGGGGGTCTTCTTCGCGAGGCATCCACGTTCAGTTGGCTCGCGAGGCTCCCGCGGCGTGAGGCAACGCAAGAGTGATCGCTGGCACCGTCTCAATCCCACGCACTTTCACCCGCGCCCCACGCTTGCACCGCCCCCCCGCCCCCGCCTGACTCCCGCGATGGATTCTGCCGCGCTCCGCGACCTCCTCATCTCCTGGGCCAACATCAGCTCGGGCTCCGATAACTTTCCCGGCCTCGATCGCATGCGCCTCGCGCTCGCCACCGCGTTCGCCTCACTGCCCGGCGCCACGGTGGAACACCTCCCGCTCGTCGGCACGCCCGCCCAGGCCGTCCGTATCCGCGTCCGCCCCACTGCTCCCGTGCAACTCCTCTTCTCCGGTCACTACGACACCGTCTACGAGGCGACCCACTCGTTTCAAATCTGCACGCTCCTCGATGCCGACACCCTGCGCGGCCCCGGCGTCGCCGACATGAAGGGCGGCCTCGTCGTCATCCTCGCCGCCCTGCGGGCCTTCGAAAAATCCGCGCCCCCCGCCGCCGCCGACCGCCTCGGTTACGAAGTCCTGCTCACGCCCGACGAGGAAATCGGCTCCTTCGGCAGCGGCGCCCTCTTCGCCGCCGCCGGTGCCTCGCGCCAGTTCGCCCTCGCCCTCGTCTTCGAGCCCGCCCGCCCCAACGGCGACGTCGTGCACTCCCGCAAAGGCACCGGCAACTTCGTCGCCACCTGCCACGGCCGCGCCGCCCACGCCGCCAGCCCCACGCGTGCCGGTCGCAACGCCATCGCCGCCCTCGCCGAATTTCTCGTCGCCGCGCATCGCATCCCCGACGAGCTCCCCGGCGTAATGCTCAACATCGGCAACATCCGCGGCGGCGGCCCCGCCACCAACGTCGTCCCCGATTTCGCCGAAGCCCAACTGGATCTACGCGTCACGCGCATGGCCGACCGCGATCCCCTCCTCGCACGGCTGCACGAACTCGCGGCCCCCATCAACGCCCGCGACGGCTTCCGTCTCGAAATCACGGGCGCCTTCAACCGTCCGCCCAAAGAAAGCGGGCCCGTCGAAGTCGCCGCCCTCGGCGCGTATCAACTCGCTGCCCACGAACTCGGTCTCGCGCCCTTCAATTCCGTCCACACCGGCGGTGCCAGCGACGGCAACAACCTCGCCGCCGCCGGCCTCCCCAATCTCGATGCCCTCGGCCCGATCGGCGATCGCCTGCACAGCGCCGATGAGTTTGTCCGCCTGGGGAGCCTCTTCGACCGCGCCCGTCTCACCTCCCGCTTTATGGCCAAGCTCGCCACCGGCGAAGTCGTCCTCCCTCCCCTCCCCTAATCGTTCTCGTTCTCGTTCTCGTTTTCCCACCCGATGCCCCACCCGATCGCCCACCTCACCCGGCTCGCCGCACTCGCCCTGCTCTCTCTCATCACTGCCGTGTCTTCCCTCCCCGCCCAATCTCCCGCCCTCCAGCCCCTCGTCGACCGCGCCGCCCAAACCGCCCTCGAAAAATACGCGCCACAAAAACTCCTCCCCACTCAACTCGCGATCACCCTCGTCGACCTCTCCTCCTCCCCTTCTCCCCCGTCTTCCGCCTCTTCCAAGTCTCCCGCGTCTTCCCCTTCTCCCGCGTCTCCCGCCGACTCCGCTCCTCGCGCCAGCTACCGCGGCGACGTCCCCATCTACCCCGCCAGCGTCATTAAACTCTTCTACCTTGCCGCCGCCCACCGCTGGATGGAAGACGGCCAACTCACCGACACGCCCGAGCTGCGTCGCGCAATGAAAGACATGATCGTCGACTCCTCCAACGACGCCACCCACTACGTCATCGACGTCCTCACCGCCACGACCAGCGGCCCCGAAATTTCCGACGCTGAAATCAAAACATGGTTCGACCGCCGAAACGCCGTCACGCACTATTTTGCCTCCCTCGGCTACACCGGCGTCTTCGCGCACAAAAAACCCTGGAGCGACGGACCCTACGGCCGCGAGTCGCAGGCGATCCGGCTCTTCGAACCGAAGCGCAACATGCTCACCACCGACGCCACCGCGCGCCTCTTCACGGAAATCGCCACCGGCCAGTGCGTCACCGCCCACCGTAGTGCCGAAATGATGACGCTCCTCGCCCGCGACCTCGCCACGAAAGATCGCGATCCCGACAACCAGGCGAAGTTCACCGGCCCCGTCCTTCCCTCCGGTGCCAAGCTCTGGTCGAAAGCCGGCTGGACGAGCCAGACCCGCCACGACTCCGCCTACATCGAGTTACCCAACGGCTCCAAATTTCTGCTCGTCGTCTTCACCACCGATCACGCCAACGAGCGCACCATCATCCACACCGTCGCCCAGGTCATCGTCGACGCCTTCGTAAAGTAGGGCAGGGTCTCCGACCGAATGGCGCTTAAGTAATTTTGGCTGGGCGGCGAAACCGGGCGCCGTGGCGCACAATCCGGTAGTCGCAGCGGGGCGGTTAAAGTGGGGATAGGACTTGGGGCGGCGTTTGACCGCGCGCGGTTCGTGCCGGCCGGGGCGCAGCGGGACGAGATCGGCGGCGAGGCGGGCGAGCAGGCCGGCCCAGACGCGGCCGCGCTGGGCACGCGTAGTCGCTTGCGCGCTCGCGGCGGCGAAGCTGAGCAGCGCGTCGAGGGAGCCGGTGAAACTCAGTCGGTCCAAGGCCACCGCGTGCTCGCGCGCGGCGCCGGCCATAACCGCGCGCACAAGGTTGTGCGCGACGAGGAGGGCGAGCAGTTCGCGGTGGATCATCGCCGGGCTTTTGCA
>CAMBVX010000471.1 GCA_945871085.1 Opitutus sp. GAS368
GCCGCCAAAATGACCGCGCCAAACATTATAGCCCCCGTTTTTACCCGAAAGTGGCCGTTTTGACCCCGCCTATCTCCTCCACGGCAACCCGGTTACCGCACGTTCACCAATGGAAATCTTGCCTGCCTCCGTTTTGGGACCGGCTCTAACTACCGGTAATGAAGAAGATTAAATCAGTTTCCATCCGATAGGTTGACCCACCAGATCGGTGAATCGGAAATTCATGGACGACCAGATTCTTCCCTCTGGATTAGCGCGGATTAGCGAAGATTACCGGTTAGCCAACTGCTGAAACTAGGATAAATGCACCGCCCCCTTCACCCAAGGCGGCGCGCCTTGGTCCAGTTCTCGCAATGACTACGCCTGCTCAGAGGTCGAACGTCATGGTGAAGATGAACTGGCGGGGATCGATGATGCGATACGAGTAGAACTTGCCGTCGGGATTGATCGCGACGCCTTGCAGATGCCCGCTCTCAGTGGCGTTGCGGATGTTCAACTGGAAGCGGGTCCTGATCTTGTTGCTGAAGAATCGCGCGTTGTAACCGAGGTTGAGATCCACGTTGCCCACCGGCTGATCGTAAAAGGGCTTCAGGCGGTCGAGCTTGCGCACCACGCCGTCGGCGTCCGGCGCACCGGCGAGATAACCGATGGCACCGCGACTCGACCAACCGTAAGAACCGCCGATCGACGCGTGCTTTAACCACGGGTGATCGCCGGCCAGACCAGTGAGACCCGCGAGTTGAAAGTTGGTGATCGCGCGGAAACGATACTCCCTCGTCTGCGGCTTCTTCTTACCCTGCGAGGTGATCGCGAGGTTCAGCGGCGTTTGCACGTTGGTGTTAAAATAATTCACCGGCTGGCCGTTGCTGCCTGTCGGGGTGGTCCACCACAGATCGCCCGCGCCCACCAGTTGCGAACCGTCGGGCAGACGATCCGTCGGCACGCGCACCGTAGTCCAGAAAGGCAGGCGCTCGTTGATGAACTCCTGCATGAAGAGCGAGATGTTGGAGTCGACGGCTTCTTGCTGGTTGCCCGTGACCTTGAGGGTCAGAAAGCGCGTGGGGTTGAACTGGAGCTCCAACTCCCAGCCGCGGGAGGCCGCGTCGCTGGCGTCGGCGATGCTCTTGCCGGAGGCGCTGTTGATGTAGTCAGTGGTGTAACCGATCTGCTTCGCGGCGACCTCCTGCGCCTGCGCCAGAGTGCGGGTCGGGTTGATCTGCTGCGCCCAACTGGTGGCGAGATCGAAGAGGCCGAAGGTCAGGTTTTGACCCGAGTTATCGAAATCCATGGCGAGGGCGCGCGTCGCAATGACGCCGGTGCCAGCGCGCGTGTGGACTTGCAGGGTCTCCTGATGGGTGACGCGGACAGCGAACTTGTTGTCGAACATGGCCAGGCTGAAACCATATTCCTTCGAGGTGCCGGTGGGGTTGGGCAGTTCCTGCAGGTAAAGATTGTAAGCGGTGTCGGCCGGCTGGAAGGAGTCGGACTGGTTGTAGTGGAAATTAAATCCGCGAAACGTCTGGGCCAAAAAACGGGTGACACCGGTGCCCTCGTTGGACGCGCGATTGATGAAGTCCAAGCCACGGAATGGTTTCACGACGACGCCCTGGGTCTTCGTATCGCCGAAGCGCCAGCGTTTGTTGAGGCCGAAATTGTAGAGATTGGCCTCGTCGATGAATCCGGCGTTGAGCGGCGTGCCGAAGCTGTCCTGGGTGTTCACGCGATCCTTGCGCTGGCCGAAGGTCGTCACGACCTGATCGTTCAGGAAGTAGCTCTGGAGGCTGCCGCCGGTGGTGCGGATTTTTTTCTTCTGCTGGCCGAGGGCGAAGTAAACTTCCTGAATGGTGACGGGTTCATTGAGGTTGTACGCGGTGGAGGTGGCGCCGACGTAGGAAGCTTTGAACGCGCCGTTGTAGGTGAGCGGACCGGAGTTTGCGTATTCGACCCCGCCACCCTTGGTGTGGCCCATGTAGTAGAGGGGATACATCAGGGCCCCGTTGTTGTTGGCGAGGCTGGTGGTCGGGGTGAGATTCGCGAGGCCGGGCTGATAATTCACGTTGTCCGTCACAGTGTCGTGATAGCGGAGGTTGCTCGGCGCGGCGATGCGCAGGCTGTATTCGCCGTAGCCGTTCGCCCGGTGGAGACCGAGCCATTTGAGCAGGCTCTTCTCCTGGCGCAGGTCGAGCTGGTAGGCGAGCTGGGCGCGGTAGCTGTCGTTGAAGACCGGTTTCTTGAAGACCTGCGGATTGACGCCGCCGATAAAGGGCCGGAGGAAGTAGGGATTGGCGCGGCCGTCGGGGAGGCGTTCGTTGACGTCGATGTTCACCGTGGTGCCGACGCCGTCGAGCTGGCCGATGAACTGGCGGCGGTAATCGTTTTGATCTTCGCGCCGCCACGCAGCGTTCAAGTCGAGGCGTTGGCGCGGGGTGCTAAAAATGCTTTGGTCCAGACTAACGTTGGCAATCGTTGCGTGCTGTATCTGGTAACCGGAGGCGGCCAGATTGATTTCGGTCCAGTCGTAGAACGCCTTGTTGGTGGAACCGGACACGCGGTAGAGCGGGCCGGCTGCGACTTCTCCGCTTGGCGAAAGCATGCGCTGCGTCGCCGTGAGCCCAAGCGCCGGATTGAGCGGATTCGCGGCCTTCGTGATCAGCTCGATTTTACCGTTATCGATAAATGTCAGGATGCGGGTGTTGCCGAAACCGTCGGCGAGGCCGAGCTGGGCGAGCGTCGCGGCATTCGGGGCGACGAATTTCTGGCCGTTGAGCGTCGCCGTGAACGTGAGCGGATCCCACGTGGGGCTGCCGCGTGATTTCCAGAGCGAAACGGTGTCGCGAGGAGCGACGGAGTTGGCCCGCTGGGCAAACTGGTTGAAGGCCTCAAACGAGGCGTTGATCGTCGTCTTTGAGAATGGCTTGAAGGTGATCGCGTATTGCTGGCGGTTGGTGCGGTCCACCGAAGGCTTCCGCACGTAACCGGTTTCGTTGTAGACCCCCGAAAAACGGAAAGCCAATTTGTTCCGGATGAGCGGGCGATTGATGTCCACACTGGCGCGGTAGCCCCCGTAGCTGTCGAAGCGGGTCTGCAAACTGGTCGTCTCGCGGTTCACATTGCCGCGACTCGTGACGAGATTCACCGCGCCGCCGGCGTCGCCGAGACCGGCCAGGCTGGAATTTGAACCACGGGAAATTTCCACGGCATCGATATTGTAGGTGTCGATCGGGATCGTGCTGCTGGAGGTGAAGCCGTTGGACACGATGTTAGCAGAGCTGAGACCGCGCATGCGATTGGCGCCGGTAGGATTGCCGGCGACGTTGTCCCAGACGCCTTCGCCGCGACCGTCGTTCGTCAGGTCGGTAAACTGCGCGGTGCCCTCGGTGCCGACCTCGTAGAGAAAGATGTCGTTAATATCGAGGGCGGCGGTGTCCATGAGTTGCTGCTTGGTCACGACCGAGATGGAGCCAGCGAGATCCTCGAGAGGGGAATTGAGGCGGGTGCCCGAAAGGGTGTTGGCGGCGGCGTAGCCCTTATCGTTTCCGACGGAGACTTCGAATGGGGAAAGGGCGACAACTTCACCCGGGGCAACGGAAGTGCCGGACGCGGCCGCGACGGCGGCGGAAGTCTTGGCTTCGTCGGCGCGCTGGGCGGCGAGTTCGTCGACGTCGAGTTTGCCGTTCTTGTTTTTGTCGTATTGCGCGAGTGCTTTGGCATCGCCTGGGGCCGACGCGGGCAACGTTTGGGCTTGGGTAGACGCGAGCGCGAGCAGAGCCGATGCGAGCGGGAGGAAGTGGCGCGGGGCGAGAGACCAGGAGGAGTTATCGTGCATGGGAATAGTTCAGGGGGAATGAATAAGGCTGCCGCGCGTCAATCAGTGGGGTGACGCAGCATCAAGCCGTGGAGACTAAAGCGTCCGAAAGCATCGCCAACCGCAATGCCGCGTCCGCCCTGACAGTCCGTCTTGGTCCGAAGCGGGCGGAGCGGTTGGCGGCTCAGCGTAGAGCCTCGCGCGCGAGTTGGAGATTCTCGTGGGTGCGGGTGTCAGCGGGGCGCAGGCGGAGCGACGCTTCGTAGCAGGTGATGGCTTCGCGCGGCTGGTCGGCGAGGAGGAGGACGTTGCCGAGATTGGCGTGGGCGTCGGCGTCGGCAGGCGCGAGCCGGACCACGGTGCGGAGGTGTTCGGCTGCAGGCGAGAGCCGGCCGGCACGCGCGAGGAGGAGCCCAAGCCGGCGGTGCGCGGTGAGGTCGTCGGGCGCGAGCCGCAGGACAGCGTTGAAATGGGTTTCTGCGTCGGCGAGTTGACCAGCCTGCTCGGCGAGGCGCGCGAGCTGCCGGTGGGCGTCAGCGTGGTCGGGCGCAAGGCGGACGGTCGCCGCGAGGTGCAGCAGCGCTTCGGCGATGCGCGCTTCAGCGAGGAGGGCGACGGACCAGTTGTAGTGCGCGGTGACGTAGGCGGGATCAAGCGCGAGGGCCCGGGAAAAATGGATATGCGCCTCGGCAGACTGACCAGCGTGGTGGAGCGCGAGCGCGAGATTGTGGTGCGCGCGGGGATTGGCGGGAAGCTTGGCCGCGGTGTCGCGCCAAATGGTGACGGCGTCGCGGTAGTCGTGATTGCGCGCAACCGTGGCGGTCAAACCCGCAAGCGCGAGGACCGCGAAGAACGTCGTGGCGCGCGGGCCGAAACACGTGAACATTGCGACGACGAAGAGGCAGACGACCGCCGCGAGCGGCAGATACATGCGGTGCTCGGCCATCGTCTGCGTGACGAGCGGGACGACGCTGGAACTTGGAGCGAGGATGAGAAAAAACCACGCGCCGGCAAAACCGAGAGCACGGCGAGAGGTACGGCGGTCGCAGACGGCTACTAACGTAGCGAAAAGAAGCGCGAGGACGATGAGGCCCTGCCACCACACCTCGCCGAGGGACCGCGTGACGGCGGTGCCGTAGTCGAGCACCAGCGGGTGGGGCCACACGGCGAGGCCGAGATAGAGGATGAGGGCGTCGGCTTGGGTGAGAAGGTAAGTCCACGGCGACAGGCCGAGGCCAAAGCCAGCCGAGGCGCCGCGCGCACCGGCGTTGAGCACGAGCA
>CAMBVX010000472.1 GCA_945871085.1 Opitutus sp. GAS368
GCCGAAAACACCGATGTCGTCGAGACCATCGGCATCGACTGGGCTCTCACCCAAATCCGCGACCTCCTCGCGCAAGGTGCCCCCGGCTACCACCTCTACATCTTGAACCGCGCCAAAGGGGCCCTCGCCCTCACGGCCGGACTGGCAGCGTGACAAGGGTCCGCGCAGCAGTGGCCCAAACCGTCTTTGCGGAAGTGCCCCGCAAATGGTTTCGCGAGATTGATTAGTTTCCTGCTTTTCCCAGTGGGGCGGTGATTTCGCCTGCGATCGCCACGGACCTCCGTGCCTGTGGGGCTCGGCGACGCGCCCTCTCACCTAGTGACGCAATACAGATGGGTCCCCGTGCGGATGATGATCTCGCTGTCCACAAAGGCGGGCGTGCTGAGCGTGTAGCTGCCGTCGAGCGAATTTTTCCCGAGGAGTTTGTAGGTCGCTCCGGCTTGGATCACGGCGGTCTCGCCGCTCTGACCAGTCAAGAAAATCTTCCCATCGGCAATAATGGGGGAGGCCCACGTGCGACCAATCCCGGTGTCTTCGGGGCCGTAGATGAGCGCGCCAGTCTTGGCGTCGAGGCACGTGAGCGTGCCGTTGTCGGCCGCCATGTAGAAACGCGGCCCGTCGCTGACGGGCGTGGGCACGTCGGGCGCATTCCGCTGGTCGGTCCAACTCCACGCGAGCTGGCTCGTGGAAATGTCGCCTTTGCCGCCAGCTTTGAAGGCGAGGAGCGGGATCTTGCGGGTCGGTGCGAAGATCATGCCATCACGCACCGTCGGCGAAGGGACGACGCGAAAAGCGCCGTCGTTTTTGGGATTCATTCCGCCCGCCCGCCAGAGTTCCGCGCCGTTAGCGACGGCGTGGCCCGTGACGTAGTTGCCGCCGAGTACGACGAGTTGACGCCGGCCATCGATGACCGCGACGGCCGGAGTCGTGTAGGCATCGGGAGATTCGCGCAAGGCGTCGGTGGGGCGTTCGACGCGCCAGACCACCGCGCCGGTGGTCGCATTGAGCGCCAGGATGTAGGACGGCTCCTTAGTCTTCATGCCATGGAGCACTTGCACGACGAGCTTGCCCTCGACCAGGACCGGCGACGAACCGTAGCCGTGGTTGGCACCGAGCACGCCGTATTTCTCCACGAGATTGAACCGCCACTTTTCGGCGCCGGAGAAATCGAAACAGGCGATCAGGCCGTTGCCGGAAACGGTCCAGACATGTTTGCCGTCGGTGACCGGCGAAGGGCTCGAGGAATTGTGCTGCATCTTGAACGCATTGCCGTGGTCGACCTGTCTCCGCCAAAGCTCTCGGCCGGTCGCACGGTCGAGGCACAGCAACAACAATTCCTGCCCGCCAATGCTCCCACCGGCCGGGCCGCGGCCGCCGCCGCCCTTCCCTTTTCCCTTCTTCGCGTCGGATCCCGGAGCCGGGGCGGGAGCCGGAATTTCCACCGGGGTCGTCACGCTTTCTTTCGACGGTGTGTTGACGAAAATGCGATCACCCCAGACGACGGGCGAGGAGCCGCTCCACGCCGGCATTTCCTGCTTCCATTTTATATTCTGCGTCGGACCCCACGCGTCCGGGAGATTTTTGGCCGTCGTCGTGGTGCCGTCGCCCTCGGGCCCGCGCCAGCCGGGCCAATTCGCGGCGTCGGCGGTGAGGCCAGTCGCACACGTGATCATCAGTGCGGCGCACTTTCCTCGAGAGAAAAATTGCAGCCGAGATTTACTGAAACAGGTAGGTGGGTTCATGGCGTGGGATTCCAATGGCGATTCGAAAACGGTAGACGTGGGGTAAGACGTCGCGAACGGATTGTCGATGCGGCGCAAAGTGTGAATCAAGGCCAAGGTCCGTCCGGCACCATGACGTCTCCGCGACCACGCAAAACGGTGATGGTCGAACGCAGGAGCCGCCACCCGGGGGCCGTGGCCGCGGGAACGCTCCGCGGCACTAACGCCCCCCATCAGTGGCCGGCGCCCGGGAACCGAAAAGGCGCCACGCGCCCGCCGACACAACCATCGTCCCGAGGAAAGTGATCACGGCCGTCTCCCACGAATCGTCCGCCGCGAGTGAGTAGATGGTGGCGACGATCAGATTAGGCAGCAGCGTCGCGCAAAAAATCCGCCCGACGGGAATGCCCATGGCCGCCGCCAAAATGACCGAGGTTTCGGCGAGCACGGGCACACTGCGCAGGCAGGCGAGCGTCAGCCAAAGGCGGGATTGCAACGCAGCGCGCAGCCGCAGGAGTTCGGCTTCAGGGAAAAATTTCGGCGCGATCCGACCAACCGCCGTGCGACCGAACCAAGCGGCGGCGAGCACACCCGCACTCATGCCCAACGTGCCGCCGAAGATACCGGCCAGCCAGCCCGCCTTGGCCGCGAGATACATGATGACGAGGGTGGCGGGGATGGGCGCGACCGAATCGCATGCCAGCAGCGCGATCGCGATCATCGTGAGGGCTCCGGTCTGTTGCGCGCGTGACTCCAGCAACGGCAGCACAAACTCCTCGCCCCAGATGGCGAACGGCAGACACACGAGCGTCATGACAAAGACGACGAACAGCCCGGCCTTGACGGTGGTGGGAGCAAAAATCTTCACAGTGAGCAGACGGCAAAGAGTTCGAGCGACGCCTTCCGCGCAACCAAAGAAATTGCGTGCGCCAACGGGATCACTACGAGTCGGCCCAGTCGTCGGTGCTTCAGCGCAGGCGCCGCTGGAGAGCCGTCAACGACTGCTGGAACGTGTCGACCGGTTTGCGGAGATTGGCGTCATCGTCGGCAGGGGACGGCGTGCCGGTGTCAGCCAGCCGGATCCGCCTCTCTTCGTCTTCCCTTTCCTGACGAGCCTCCTCCATGCCAGTGACGATCACGCCAATCAGGAGCTTCAAGGTGATCATGGTGCCAAGCAGAATGAACGAGATAAAGTAGCCGACCGTCAGAATCGTGCCCGTGCCAGCAGTGAGCTGCGTGCGCATAATGTCGGCCCAACCGTCCAGGGTGACAATTTGGAATAGCGAAAGGGCCAAAGCGCCCAGCGAGCCGAAGTGACCGGGATCGGCCCGACCGAAGAGCGAAACCCCGACGACCGCGTAGACGTAAAAGAGCACAGCGAGCAGCGCCCCAACGTAAGCCATGGACGGAATGCTCTTGAGCAGAGCGGTCACCAAGATCTGCAGACGGGGCAAGGCGGTGATGAGCCGCAGCACTCGCAGTACGCGGACGAGGCGCAGCACGGCGGAATACTCTGCCTCGAGCGGCAGCAGGCAGAACGCCACAATCGCGAAGTCGGAGACGTTCCAAGGATCGCGGAAAAACCGCCACGGCCGGGAGCCGTGGGCGGCCAGGCGCACGAGCAGTTCCCCGACGAAGAGCGCCAGCACCGTGCGGTCGGCGGCGACGAGCCACGGACCCAGCTGGGCCATGAGACCGGCGTTGGTTTCGGGACCGACCAAAACGCCGGCAATTAGGATCAACCCAAGCACGAACCGCTGGAACGCGGCCAAGTCGATGAGCGGTTGGCCAAACGAAGACATGGTTACTTCTACTTTGTTAAACAATTTCTTGGCGATCCCCAGCGAGACTGTATTTTAATGACGGCGACACACTAGTGCGTTGCCACTCCTGCGGGTGGCCTTAAAAAATGACGCGCCCGACGCGCGCTCGTGGCGGGCCGATTCGTCGCCTACCGCCAGATGTGCGACCACCACTTCATCGTCCGCGGCTAAGACGTGATCCGCCACGCGGCGCACTACCTGAGCGGCTTGCTGGCAAAGAGCGCCGCAAGAATATTGAGCGCATCGCAGCGGACGTAGCCGAGAGTGATTGCGAAAAACTGCAGCAACTCATCAGCAACTCGCCGTGGTCGCGCACGGCGGTGATGGCCCAGGTGGCGACGGAAGTCGAAGCGACGCTGGGCGGTCAACCCGACACCGCGCAGTATGTGGACGAAAGTTCGTTCACCAAGAAGGGCGAAGCATCGGTCGGGGTGCAGCGGCAATATTGCGGACGGCTCGGCAAAGCGGAGAACTGCCAGGTCGGCGTGTTCGCCTCGCTCGGCTGCGGCACGCGCGCGGCCCTAGTGGATTTGCGGTTGTTCCTGCGCGCCGCGTGGGCGGACAACCCAGCGCGCTGCGCCAAGGCGAAAGTGCCGGAGGACCAATGCGTCCATCGCACCAAACCGGAACTCGCGCTGGCTATGATCGCGGCCGCCCGGGCCCGGGGTTCGACGCCTCGGTGGGTGGGCGCGGACGAGGTGTACGGCAACAGCCACGCCTTCACCGACGGACTCGACAAGCTCGGCGAGATCTTTGTGGTCGATGTCGCCGGTAAAAAACGGGGGTGGACCCGCGACCCGTGTCGGCCGACGCCCACGCCCGCTGCCGGGGAATCCAGTCGGCCCCGCCACCGTGCCAAACCGCCGGCGAAAACTGAAAAAACGGTGCGCGTGGATCGGCTCACCGCGCAGCGCTTCGAAGCCGAAGCGCGCACAGTGACAATCCGCGACGCGACCAAAGGCCCGCGCCAGGCGCGAGTGTGGGTGTGCCTGGTTTGGACGTGGGACGGCACAGCTCCGACCTTACGCGCCCGCCTGCTGCTCGTGCGCCAAGACGCAGACGGCACCTTCAAATACTCCCTGAGTAATGCGCCCTCTGCGACATCTTGGGAACGCCTCGCCTCCCTGCAGGCGCAACGCTTCTGGATCGAACGCTGCTTCCAGGACGCCAAGAGCGAACTGGGCATGGCGCAGTATGAAGTGCGCGGCTGGACCGGCTGGCATCACCACCTGACGCTGGTCTGTCTGGCGTTGCTCTTCACGCTCAAAGAGCGGTGTCACGCAATAACACATACGCCGCTCTTAAGCGCCCGCGACATCGTCGAACTGCTCGCGCAATATTTACCCCGCCGCCCCCGCCGCGAAGCCGAAGTGATGCGCCAAATGCAAAAAAACGTCACGCGGCCCGCCAGCGCGACTTGGACAATCGCCGCCGCCGCTTCCAACGTGACCAGCGAAAAAAAACGATCCGTCTTTGACCCATGAGAACTAGCGGGAACCTGCTCCAGTGACTCGCCGTTGGCAGGACAAACCGATG
>CAMBVX010000473.1 GCA_945871085.1 Opitutus sp. GAS368
ACCGCATCGCCGTCATGCGCCCGGGCACGATCGCCGCCATCCTCGACCGCGCCGACGCGACCGAAGAAAAACTCCTCACGCTCGCGCTACCTAAAACCACCACCTTCATGGCTACCGCCGCCTCCTCTGCCCCCCGCAAACCCATCGCCGAATTCTTCGACAAAGCCGGCATGCTCGTCGTGCTCGCGATCCTGTTCCTCGGGTGCTCAGTCTTCGTGGAAAATTTCCTCTCCTGGCGCAACATGCAGGGCCTCGCCCTCGCCGTCTCGATGACGGGTATGGTCGCGTGCACCATGTTGTTTTGCCTCGCCGCCGGTGATTTCGATCTCTCGATCGGCTCCGTCGTCGCCTGCGCCGGGGTCCTCGCCGCCGTCGTGATGAACCGAACCGAGAGCATCACCCTCGGTGTCGCCGCCGGCCTCGGTATCGGCGCGCTCGTCGGCGCCACCAACGGCTACGTCGTCGCGAAACTCCGCATCAACGCGCTCATCACCACCCTCGCCACGATGCAAATCGTGCGGGGCTTCGGCTTCATCATTTCCGATGGCAAAGCGGTCGGCATCGGCCTCGAAGATTTTTTCACCCTCGGCAGCTCCGCCCTCTTCGGCCTTCCGACACCCGTGTGGATCACCGCCACCTGCTTCGCAATTTTCGGATTCATCCTCAACCGCACTGTTTTCGGCCGTGACACGCTCGCCGTCGGCGGCAACGCCGAAGCCTCTCACCTCGCCGGCATCGCCGTCGACCGGGTGAAAATCATCATCTTCACCGTGCAAGGTGTCATGGCCGCCTTCGCCGGCATCGTCCTTGCCTCGCGCATCACGAGCGGTCAGCCGAACACCTCGCAAGGCTTCGAACTCGAAGTCATCTCCGCTTGTGTCCTCGGGGGCGTCTCACTCACCGGCGGCGTCGGCAGCATGGCCTTCGTGATCGCGGGCGTTTTGATCATGGGCATCGTCCAAAACGCGATGAACCTGCTGAACGTCGCGACGTTCTACCAATACGTCGCCCGCGGCCTGATTCTCCTCGCGGCCGTGTTGTTCGACCGCTGGAAACGCCGTCGGGCCTGACGCGCCTGCGCCGCCGGTTAGGCGGGCACCGCCCGCAACGTCCGCCCTTCGTTCCATTGACCCTCAAGCATGATCGTCGTCGCCTGCTCGGGCAACCCTCGCTCATTGCGTTCGACCATGCTGATCAGCGCATCCACCGCCATCGCGCCGGTGAGTTTTCCATTTTGCCACACGCCGCTCAACGGATCGCCGAGTTTTGGACAAGCCAGCCACGCAAACCCGATGTCCTCCGGGATGCGCCGACCCGCCCGTGTGATCAGATCGCGCAGCGGCGCGCCGCCGAGGTTGATCACCACGTCCGGCTTTTCCCGCTTCAGCCAACGCGCGACCTGCGGAGCCGCCGCCTCGTCCCAGTCGTCCACAAACAGCGGTTCGACCAACGTGAGCTCGGGCATCATTTCGCCGGATACGAGATAACCCGCCTGCCATCGACCTTGAAACCGGTGACGGTGGACATGGCGCAGCGCGAGCCCCGGACGCCGGTAGCCGCGTTTGTAACATTCGCGCACGGCCAGCAAACTGGAGAAATAGTGGTCGTTGCACACCGTCGTCATCCTGAGCGCAGGCAACGGCACGCTGATGCTCACCGCCGCAAAATAATCCCAGACCAACGCCGGCGGCGGATCGCCATCCGCCAGCGGGCTGATGAGCAAACCTTGGATGCCCCGCGCGCGTAGCATTTCGGAAAATCGCTCGTTGGACATGCCGTCGCGATACAGCCAAAACTCCTGTGCGCGGTAACCACGCAGGGTCGCCCGTTCGAGCGCCCCTTCCCGCAATTGTCGAATCGTGAGCGACGGATTGTGGCTCCACCCGTCCGCCGCATGGTGCGCACAGACCAGCGCGAGCGCCGGCTTGTCCTTCAACGGCTTTCCCTGCCGCCGCATCCGCATCAACGTCGAGACATACGGATTCGGCCGGTAGCCCAGCTCCCGCGCGATGGCCTGCACGCGTTCGCGCGTCGCCAGCGGGATCCGCGGATTATTGGCCAGACTCATCGAAACCGTGGCCTGCGTCACGCCCGCCTGCGCCGCCACCGTTTTCATGGTTATCCCGTGGCTCATCTGGTTAAGGATATAAATGAAACTAGGCTTCCGCTCTGCAGCGCAAACGAAATCCTGTGCGGGTTATAAATTTCACCCCGTAGTTTGCGGCCAACCCTGTCCGCTCCACTTTCCCCCACCGTAACCCTCATCGACCAATGAAACCTCCACTGACCCACTCCTTCCGAGCCCTCGCGCCGCTGCTCGCCGGCCTCACCCTCAGCGCCACCCTCGGTGCCCAAACGGCACCCTCGACAGCCGCAGCGTCCGCCAAAACCACTAGCGAAGTGCTGCAACTCTCCGAATTTTCCGTCACGGCCGACCCCAACCGGGGCTACGCGCCGTCCGAGACGATGACGGGCTCGCGCATCGCGACCAAGATCGTCGATCTCCCCTACACCGTGAATATGCTCACGAGCGAGTTCCTGGAAGATTTCGGCATCTTTGAACTCGCCGATAACATCGTCCAAATCGGCAGCTTTACCGGCCTCGACATCGGCGGTAATTTTAACCTCCGCGGTTTTCAATCCACCTACCAGTTGCGCGACGGTTTCTTCCGCCTCGGCCGTTACGGCTCAAGCAACATCGATCGGATGGAAATCATCAAAGGCTCCAACGCCGCCATCTACGGCCGCACTTCACCGGGCGGCATGGTGAACATGATCTCCAAGGCCCCAAAGGATCGGCAGTCCGAGAAATTTAGCTACAATGTGGGCGACTATGGCACCCAGCGCGTGACGCTCGAAGCCACCGGCCCCGTCCCGATCGATGCCCTCGGTAAGACCTCCTACATTGTCACCCTCAGCCAGTATCAGCGCGACTTTGGCCAAGAATACGCGCGCAACCGCAACCTCGAGTATTACGCGGCGGTGAAGCACAAATTCGACAACGGCGGCAACCTCCTCCTCTCTGCCGAATACCTGTTGCAGATCCGTCACTCCCCCAACGGAGCCTCCCCGCTCATCAGCAATCAGAAGGGCACTGCGGTCACCACCGACGACGAGATCGTCGGTTACGCCAAAGGTCTCGCCGGCTACAACGCCTTCGGCCCGGTCAGCGAACTCACCCGCGGAGCCACCAGCTACACGGCAAATTACGACAAGCGCCTGAACGATGTCTTCAGTGTCCGCGCGTCCGGCAACTACTACTTGGCCCGCCGTTGGGACTATAACCAAAACAACGGCTGGCCTACCGTGAATATCAATCCTGCCCCTGCGGCGGCCACGGGTATCGTTCCCCCGATCACCGTCGCCCGTGGCGCCGTCCCCTCGAAAGGCCAAATCGTCGAAGACGGTGGTGGTATCCAAAGCGACATTCTCGCCCACTACTGGACCAACAACCGCAAGATCGAGCATCGCACTCTCGCCGCCATCGACTTCAACGACTACTACCGGTGGGACCCGGCCCGCAGTTACGCGGCCGCCACCGACCCCGATCTCGTCGCGTGGAGCACCGCCCTGCGGACCACCACCCTCGACCCGAAGACACTCACCCCCATCAGCCCGATCAACTACTTCACCAAGACGTTCGACGGCTCCAAGGGCATCTCCACGCGGATCCGCAAACAACGCGTGTCCGTCCTCGGCGGCTTGATTCGCCAACAGACCGCTTTGTTCGACGGCCGCCTCCTCAGTTATGCTGGCGTCCGCTATGATTCCGTCCGCTTCCGCCACCGCGATTTCACCGCTCCTCCCGCCGGCTTTCTACCCGGCCAACAACTCGACAAGAGCATGGATTCCGGGGTCAAGCCCAACCTCGGGGTGAACTACAAACTGACCCAAAACCTCCGCGCTTTCGCCAATTACAGCGAGAGCTTCTTCGTGCCGCAATCCGATGCCACCGCCACCGTCGCACTACCCGACTATGTCGCCGAGACCGCCAAAGGCTACGATTACGGCTTCAAGGGCGCACTCCTGAACGACCGCCTGAACTTCACCGTCAGCGGTTTCTACGCCATCCGTAACAACGTCTCGGTGACCGAATCGATCGAAACACCTCCCGGCTCGGGCACATTTGTGAACGCCACCCGGCGCGAGGGCAACCAGCTCGTGCGCGGCTACGAAATGGACGTGAACTACAACATTTCCAACGAATTCAACGTCGGCGGCAGCTGGGGCCACGTTTACTCCATGTATACCGATTTTGGCAGTGCCTTCCCTCAAGCCGTCGGTCGCCGCGCCACCGGCATTTCCCCTGAAAACGGCGGCGCCTATGTCAAATACACCCCCTCGAATCCCAAACTTCGGGGCTTCTCGACCAACCTAGGCGTCACCTTCGTCGATTCTACCCCCACGGAAGCGCCCAACGCTGGTGACACGATGGGCCGCGTCGGAGGCGTCGTCGTCGTGACGCGCTCCACCAACCAGTGGCGCATGCGCATTCCCTCCTACACGCTGTGGAATTTTGGTGCCCGCTATCGCCTAGCCAGCAGCAACACCCGCTTCGACCACACGTTCGCCATTAACGTGAACAACGTGTTCGACCTCGACTATCTGCGCGCAAACAAGATTCCCGGCGATGGCCGTTCCGTTTTCTTCACCTACACCTTGGGCCGCACGGGTGTTAAACGGTAAGCGCACCTTCCACCAAGCAACGTCGCGCCTGCCCGCCTCCTGCGGGCGGGCTTTTTTTCGTCCGCGCGCGACGCTTCGACCATAAAAACGGGAATATGCAGCGAGGACGTTTCCGCCCTTGACCAGCAGCGCGGACGCCGCACCGTAAGCGCTCCGCACTTTCTTGCCTGATGGTGTAATGGTAGCACAGGTGACTTTGACTCACCCAGTCATGGTTCGAATCCATGTCGGGCAGCCACCTCGAAAAAAATGAGAACTTTTTTCGAGGTTGGGAAAACAGTTGGCTAAGTAGCGGAGGAAACGTCGGAAAGGATTTTCCGAGTTTTCCCAACCTCTGCCCTAGTTCTCGGTTTCACTTGGAGTGATCGCTGTTTTTGGAC
>CAMBVX010000474.1 GCA_945871085.1 Opitutus sp. GAS368
GCCGTTGATCCCGGGTCAGCCGCGGGATCGACAGCGTCACAGGCTTCAGCAGTGAGCGCACGGCGAAGACCGACACGCGGTGGTTCTCGACGTCGGTGTCGTCGATGACAAAACGCGAGGTGCTCCAATCGGTATCGGTGGCAATGATCGCGGTGAGCGCCCGGCGGCCGAGGTGATAGGTGGCGTCAGGCTGGGTCTTGACCGAAAGACTGTGAGCATTGGCGAACGCGTGGGCTTCGACAATGGCCGGCAAGTCATCGGCCATGCCGTCGCCCACCGCACCAAATGCCTCATAACTCACCGGACGATCCGTGGGCACATTGCGCGTGTTCTCCGTGGCCGCAAAAACCGGTGCCACACCTGACATAGCCCCGAGCAGCACAATCAGCAGGACGTCGAGAGCATAGCTTCGGACCGTGGCCACCGTGCAACCTCTGCCGGTGAACCTCATTGTGAGTGGACAGGCGGACGGGACAAACCGACGGGGAGTGCAGCGCATAGAGCGGAAGACGTGTGCCCCGGTCTAAACTCACCCACTTGTTTCGAGTATCAACCGATCACCGACCTTGAACGCTAATCTCTAATGACCCTTTGCACTTCCCGGCGTCTCATCGCCTTTTTCCCAGCCGCCGCCGGAGCCACCCATCGCCCGGGAAACAACATCATGCGCGGCAAGTCCGGTGCGCCGGTCTCGTTCGCGTTGAGCTGCGCAGCCACGAGATCGACCGCGTGCCCGGCGACGCGGTCTTGGCACTGGTCGATGCCTCCGATCCCATGCGGTGTTTCTTTACTCCAATAGAGCGTCACCTTCGGCACGCGCAGCATCTTGATCGCTTCGCCTACCCCGGGTAAGTCGAGCAGATCTGTATGGCTGACGATCAACGCATCCGGCCGCGCCGCTCGCAGCCACGGTCTCAAATCCTCCGCGCCCCCCCGGGCAACCACCCGCACCAAGCCGCGCGCGGCCGCCGCTTGCGGATGATGCGCGAGGAAACCCGCCGTGTAGGCGTGCTTGTTGCGCTCGTGCACCGTCGCCTCGATCAACGCGACCGGCCGCCGACAGCCGAGTTTCGCCAGCTCGATCAACACCAGGCGCATGGCGAGAAAATGGTGGTGCCCCGCGTGAGGCAGCTCGGGTGTCCAAGTGACATTGCCGATCACCGCAGGGGCAAATTTCCGCCAGTCCCAACCCAGCGTGACCGTCGCCTCGGCCGTCGTGACTGGCGACAGCACCACGCCGACGATCCCGCGCGCCCGCAAAATTTTTTCGAGGCGCTCGTCCGTCATCCCCGGATCGGTCGTCCAGAATTCCTCCAGCGCAAAACCCATCTGGGCCGCGCGTTCCCGTGCGCCGGCAAACACCATTTTCAGAAACGGATTTTGCCGCGCCTCGGCGCGGCTCGTGTGCACCCACACAAACGCCAGCCTTTCCCGGTGCGGCCGCGACTGGGCCCCGCGGATGTGCGCCATGAGACTGGCGACGCGCGGATTCGGCCGGTAGCCGAGTTCGCGCGCCGCCGTCGCCACGAGTTCGCGTGTCTCGACAGGAATCTTCGGATGCTGGCGCAGTGCATACGAAACGGTCGCCAGCGAGAGTCGCGCCCGTCTGGCGACGTCTTTCAGGGTGACGACAGGTTTTCGGGCAACTGACACGGTGAACGATTTCACCGCCACCGCATTTGCCACGCAACTCTGAACTTCTTGGCTGCACTTCGACTGGACCAATCGTTGCGCACCACGTGCCCGGCATCGGTCACGTTCCCAACCCCCATCATTCGCCACCCCTCATGAAAACTCCCCTGCGCATATTCTTTGCCTCAGTTCTTCTCTCGCCGATTGCACTCTCCGCTCAGTCCGCTCCCGTCAAACCCACCAATGAAGAGGCGGTCCTGCTTCCTGCCTTCACCATCCAGTCCGAAACCGAGTCCGGTTACGCCGCGACCAATTCAATCAGCGCGACCAAAGTCGCGACCGAGCTCAAAAAGATGCCCGTCTCAATCGACGTGATCACCGAGCAACTCTTTAAGGACTACGGCCTCACCGAGGTCTACGACATCATCGGCCTGTCGTCGGGCGTGCAGAGCACCCAGCGCGCCGCCACCGGCAACCTCGAGAGCTACACCATCCGCGGATTCACCACGTTCTTCAGCGCCCGCAACGGCAGCACCAACCTCCGCAGCTACGACTCCGCCAACGTCGCCCGCGTCGAAGTCGTCAACGGCCCGGCCTCCGTCCTCTACGGCCAGCTCGATCCCGGCGGCGTCGCCAATACCGTCACGAAGCAGCCCTCAGCCAAGCGCGCATCGAATCTCCGCCTCGAACTCGGCTCCTGGAGCTACTTCCGCGCTGAGCTCGGCACCACTGGCCCACTCAACCAATCCGGCACGCTCACCTATCGCGTCGACGCCTCCTGGCTCGACCGCGACGGTTATCGCGATTTCGATCAACAGAAGAAGACGTTTATCGCGCCCGTAATCCGCTGGGCGCCGCGCAAGGGCACCGCGCTCACCCTCGATGCCGAGTGGGTCGACATGGATCTCACCGGCACCTCGAATTGGCCCCGCTACAACAACCGCCTCGTCACGCCCTTCGTCGTCAAGTTCGCCGACATGGTTGCGCGCACGTTCAACGCCCAGGGCCCCGGCCTCGGCACGCACACCGGCAACCGCATCTATTCAGCAACCATAGAGCATGCCTTCACCGACCGCATCGTCCTGCGCAACGTCGCGGGTGTCAGCTCCTCCCGGCGCAATGGTTGGGAAGCCGGCGCCGCGGCGATCTCCCTCGTCGCCGCCACGCCCGCCGGCCAGTTGCCGTTCTCGCGCAGCCTTAGCGGCAGCTACGCCAACGGCCAGACTTTCGCGAACACCCTCAACCTCGCCGCACGTTTCGATTTCTCGCGCCGCCACTACACCCGCCTCGTCGCTGGTTGGGAATACGTCGCCGCGCGCAGCAATAACGACAGCCGTGTCTCCGGCATCGTCGCCGGCGTTGGGGTCGCGACGCCCGCAAATTGGGACCTCGCCAATCCGGCCACGTGGGATCGCACTGTCCCAGCGCTCGCCGGCGCGCGCGTCTCCGCCTACAGCGGTGGCCAATTTTGGGAGGACAAATTCTACCTGGTTGATGCTCTCGCGCTCTTCGATGAGCGGCTGATGTTCTTGGGCGGCCTCAACTACTCAAAGATCCAAAACCTCTCGCTCAATCACCTTACCAACACTCGCCTCCGCATCGAGCGCGACCGCACCACGCCGCAGGCCGGCGCTGTTTTCCGGGTAACGAAGGCCCTCGGCGTCTACGCCAATTACTCCGAATCCTTCCGCCAGATCACCACGCTGCGCACCAACGAAGACCGCTCGCTCACGCCCTTCGATCCGATCATCGCCGAAGGCCTCGACTACGGCGTGAAATTCGACTTCGGCGACGGTCGCTACAGCGGGCAGGCCACCGTCTTCGACACCAAGAACATCAATGGTCGCCAGTCCTTTACCGCCGCCGACTCCATCGGTGCCTACACCTACGAGACCCAGGTCGGCGAAAACCGCGCCAAGGGGTTCGAGTTTCGCCTCTCCGCCAATGTCACGAAGACCTTCCAGCTTGTGGGCGGCTACACGCAGACGCACTCCTACATTTCCAAGAATCCCGCGAGCCCCGCGATCGTCGGTCGCGCACAGATTCGCTCGCCCACGCACGCATGGACGGTGACGACTTCGTATCGGTTCGCGGAGGGCTGGCTTAAGGGCTTCTCCACCGGAGCCAACATCGGCTACCGCGGGCAAGCCAAAGCCTTCGAGACCAACGACGTTTATCCCTACCTGCTCGACCCGCGGGTTGTCGTGAACGCCCGCGCTGGCTATGCCGCGAAAACGTTTGGCCGCCCCGTGAACTATAACCTCACCGTCTCGAATCTCTTCAACGAAGACTACTACCCCAGCTCGATTTCGATGGGCGATCCGACCTCGTATCGGCTGAGCGCGGAGTATCGCTTCTAAATTCACCTCCTCATTAGGTTACCTGGCGATGAAACCCACTTCCGTTTCCGCGCTCTCGCGGTGCGCGCCAGCCCTGACGCTCGCCTTGCAGTTCTTGCTCGTCGGTGGAGCCCACGCGCAGACGGCCGCGCTGCCACCGCCGAGCCAGTCTCCTGCACCCCACGACGCCTCCTGGCTCCGGGCCAAAGGCACCCTCGTCTTCCACGACGCCTTCGAGCGCGAAGAAACCGGCAACGACGCCAAGGCCATCGGCAACGGTTGGAACAGCGCCACCGCCGACCGCGTGCCGCAGATCAAGATGGCCGACCTCGACGCCGGCATTCTGAAAATCAGCAGCGCGACCAAGGAAGCCGGGCACGCCGCGCACATCCATCACGAGGCCGGCTTCACCGACGGGGGGGCCGTCGTCCGCTTCAAGTTCCCCGGCCTCACCAAGGGAGAGTCGCTCCAACTCGGTTTCGTCGACCGCGAGACGAAGGGCATTCACGCGGGCCACCTCTGCTACGGCACGCTCTCCCCGACCAGCGTCACCTTGATCGACCACAAGACCGGCGTCATGAACCTCGAAATTCGCCAACGCCGCCAAGCCTACCTCGATCGCAAAGAAAAACTGCCCGCCGACCTCGATGCGCTGCTCAAGACGAAGCAAGTCGTCGTCCCTTGGAAAGCGGACACGGACTGGCATGAACTCGTCCTCGTGACCGAAGCCGACGAGATGCGCCTCAGCCTCGACGGCCAACTCGTCGCCCGCCACCGCTCCGTCGGCTTCGCCCACCCGATGAAGCGCTGGTTCAGCTTCCTCGTTCCCAGCACCGTGTGGATCGACGATGTGAAAATCTGGAAAGTGCGATGGAACCCCGCGCCCTGAGTTCCACGGATTTCGCCCGCTCGTTCACTCTGCTTGCAAGACCATGAGAATTTTCTCCGTCTTCCTTGCCGCCGCGCTCGCCGCAATTCTCCCGGCCTCGGCTGCGCCCGAGCCCATGCGGCTCACGCTCGCGGCTCCGATCGAGAAATGGGACGAAGCCATCCCGCTCGGCAACGGCCTCCTCGGCGGCCT
>CAMBVX010000475.1 GCA_945871085.1 Opitutus sp. GAS368
CACGAAAAATATCGGACGAATCTTCCGAACATCTTCGCCGCCGGCGACTGCCGCCGCGGCCAGAGCCTGGTGGTGTGGGCGATCAACGAAGGCCGTGGAGTCGCGAGGGAGTGCGACCGCTTCTTGATGGGCTCGACCGACCTGCCGTAGTCAACGGAGCGGCGGTTTCCCCCACCGCCGATTTTAATCCACGTCACGGAGCCCGGTGCCCAACACCGGGCTTTCTATTTTTTGTCGGGCGGGCCGCTCGCTGCGCTGATATTTCTGCGATTGCGAATCGTCGGGATCCCTCCGCACGCTATCGCTTCTTCTCTATGAAATACCCCGGTTTACTCCTGCGGATGGCTTTGATCGTGTGCTCACTCGGATCGCTCCGCGCGGCGGAGACAGCACCCGCCAAGAAAGCCCCCAACCCCTCGTTCGCGCAAATCACCGACGTCGCCGGGCTGCCGCGGGTCCTCTTGCTGGGTGATTCCATTTCCATCGGTTATACGCTCCCGACGCGCGCGCGTTTGGCCGGCAAAGCCAACGTCCACCGCCCGGCGGAAAACTGCAGCGACTCGGGCAAGGGTGTCCGCACCATCGACAAATGGCTGGGCACCGGAAAGTGGGATGTGATCCATTTCAATTTCGGCCTGCACGACGTGAAATATCTCGATGAAAAAGGTGCGTTGGTTTCACCGGAAAAAGGGAAACAGGTCGCGAGCGTGGCTGAGTATGAGAAAAACCTTCGTGCACTGGTCGCGTCGCTCAAGAAGACGGGGGCTAAACTCATTTTTGCCACGACCACGCCGGTCCCCGCTGGTTCGGCCGGACGCGTTGAGCACAGCGAAATCCCCTACAATGTGGCCGCGATCCGCGTGATGAAAGAAAACGGCGTCGCAGTGGACGACTTGCATCGGTTCGTCGCCGCACGGCAGGACAGGATTCAACTCCCGAAAAACGTCCACTTCACGAAGGACGGCTCCGAGCAGCTCGCCGACACCGTGGTGGCGAGCATCGGGCCGTTGCTGCCGAAAAAGGTGAAGTGAGTGCCACGGGCTTTCCAGCACGGGATGTCGATCGCCCCGACACGGGCTGGAAAGCCCAGGCCACGGCGGAACACTCTCCTGCTCACGTCACGATCCCGAGCGGCGCGGTCTTTTCCCAGCGCCCGCGCGTGAAATCAGGCACGTCGACGGACTGGCTGCGGTGGGCGACCGACCACTCGGTGAGCGGACCGAGCACGGACCAACTGGTGCCGTCGTAGACGTCCTGGTCGAGGGGTTCGCCCTGGCGCAGGCAGGTGATGACCCGCCACAGCATAATGAAATCCATGCCACCATGGCCACCATTTGCCTTGGCGAGGTCGCCCATTTTATTCCAGAGCGGGTGTTCGTATTTTTTGAAAAGCGCCTCGAGCGCATCGCCTTCGGTCCAGCTGTGCGTGCTCTTCGTCTCGCCCTCAATCACAAGCCGGCTCGGATAACTCGCAAAAGTTCCCTTGGTGCCCTGGATGAGATTGAGACGGGAGTAGGGGCGCGGGGAGGTTTCATCCCACTGCATCATGAGCGAGCGGCCGCGCACGGTTTTGATGATCGATGTATTGATGTCACCGCCGACCCAGCTTGTGAGTTCGGTGTTCCACCGGTGGTTGGCGGGATATTTGGCCTTCGCGTAGAGCGCTCGCCCGCGCGCAGGCGAGGATACGGACGAGAGATAATCGAAACGATCGCCGCGGTTGATGCCGAGGTATTGGGCGACGGGGCCGATACCGTGCGTGGGGTAAAGGTTGCCGTTGCGTTTCGCGTAGTGCGGCGTGCGCCACGAGCCGGTGCCGTGCTCGACGCTGTTCATCTGCGAACGCAGCTCGTGGATGTAGGCGCCCTCGGCGTGGAGGAGTTCGCCGAGCACGCCGAGGCGGCAGAGATTGAGACAGAGAAGTTCTTCGCGGCCGTAGCACGTGTTTTCGAGCATCATGCAGTGGCGCTGCGTCTTTTCTGCGGTGTCCACGAGCTGCCAGTTTTCTTCGACGGTCAACGCGATCGGCACCTCGATAAAAACGTGTTTGCCCGCGAGCATGGCGGCGACGCCCATCGGCGCATGAAGTTCCCACGGTGTGACGACAAAGACGACGTCGAGGTCCTTGCGTTCGAGCATGCGCTTCCAGTCGTGGTCATCTTTGCCGTAGGAAGCGGGCAATGGGCGCTTGGCCTTTTCTACGCGGGCGAAGGCCTTCGCCAGCGTGGGCGCATGGTTGTCGCACAGGGCGACGATCTGGACGCCATCGAGCGTCAGCAACGTGGCCAAGTGCCCGCCGCCGCGCGCGCCGAGCCCGATGATGCCGATGCGCACGCGATCCATCGCGGGGGCGCGCAGGCCGACCACAGCGGCGCCGGTGGCTGGCGTGCTGGCGGCGCGCGAGGAGGAGGCGAGGGCGAGACCGGCGCCGACGCCGGCGACGGTGCGGAGAAAATTACGGCGAGTGTTGGGAGTGCTCATGGGGTGGGAGCAAAGAGAGCGGGGTGTTGGCGCGGCGTCGAGTGGGAAGGCGGCGGGGTGCACGGCGTGATTTTGCGTGCTTGCGACCTCGGCGCAGTGGTCCGCTGTGGGGCTGGGTTTATTCCTGCCATTGCTTCGCGGGCAAAAAATCGAAGGGCGCTTAAGTTCTTTCCGGGTGGCGAGAGCTGCTACCATCGCGGATCTCGCCGTGTGGTGAACTTCTGGCCGGGGAATGAAACGCCGTGAAATTTTATTCACCTGCCACCCATTCCTCTGCCCTTTTGCCTCTGCGCCCTCCGCCGAAAGTAGCCCCGTCAGGCCGTCAGCAAAAAAGCTCTCGTGATTTCTTAAGTGCCACTCGGCATAGAGCCCGCCCCGCCCCGTTGCGAGAAACTGAGATGCTCTCCTTGCGAATGCGGGCAATTCCGATGGCCTAGGAGGACTGTGTTACGCGTGCCCCTCTCGTTTCGCTTCTGCCTGCTCTTCCTCGCGCTTTCGTTGGCTGTTGCGCGCGCCGCGCAGCCGCCGGTGGCAGCACAGGCCATGGCGCTGGCGCGCGAGGCGGCGACCGCGGCTGAGGCAGACGACAAGGCGGGTTATTTGGCGAAAATGGAGGCGGCGGTGGCGCTGCGGCCGGACTTTCCGCGCATGCTCGTGAATCTCGCGGCGGCTCAGCTCGCCAACGATCGCGCGGATGATGTGATCCCAACTTTAGAGAAACTCGCGGCGCTGGGTGCGCATTCGCCGGTGGAAAAATCGGCAGAGTTTGTGGCGCTGCGCGGACAGAAAGAATTTCAGGCCGTCGTGAAAAAACTCGCGGCGAACCTCGCTCCCAAAGGCGACGGCGAAATCGCGTTTTCATTGCCGGGTATGACCGGTGTCGTTGAGGGAGTCGCATGGCGTGAAAAAACCGGAGAGTTTTTTTTCGGCGATGCGCACAATCGCTGTGTGTGGGTGCGCGCGGGAGCGACCAAGGACGAGAAGGGTGCGGAACGCGCCGTGCGGCGTTTCACGCCCGAGGGCGAGGAGCTGTGGGGCGTGCTTGGGCTCGCGGTAGATGACGAGCGCGGGATTCTCTGGGCGGCGACGTCGGCGGTGCCGGCGATGGCGGGTTTCACGCAACCGATGGACGGCACGGCGGGACTGGCGGAGATCGACCTCGCGACGGGTGCAGTGCGACGGGTGATTCCGATCGAGCGCCGCGCCGGAGACCAACAGTCGCACGTCCTCGGCGACCTCGCGCTCGGCCCAGACGGCAGCGTGTATTTACCGGACAGCGGCGGGCCGACCGTGTGGCGGCTCGCGCCCGGGGCCAACGCCTTGGAGGCTTGGGTGGAGAGCGCGGAATTTTTGTCGCTGCAAGGCGCGGTGGTGGCTGCGGATGTCGGTGCGTTGTTCGTCGCCGATCACGCCAACGGCTTACTCCGCGTCGATCTCGGTTCACGCGAAGTGCGGTGGCTGGAAACGCCGGAGAACACGACGTTGATCGGGATCGACGGGCTCGTGCGCGCGCCGAATGGCGACTTGATTGCGATTCAGAATGGCCTGCGGCCAAAGCGCGTCTTGCGGCTCATGCTCGGGACTGGCGGGGAGACGGTGGCGAGCGTGACGGTGTTGGAGTCGGCCCACATTACGATGGCGGCGCCGGCGCTCGGGTGTGTCGCGACGGGTGGGCATTTGTTTTTCGTGGGCAATTCCGGTTGGACGCGGTTCGACGAGGCAGGCGCGCCCGCGACGGCTCCGCGGCCCGTGCCAATTTTCCGGACGAAGTTGTGAGGGCCTGCGGGAATACTGGTCCCTCGGCTCGGTCCAAGCCCTCGGTGTGACCATAGCGGTCGTCCGCTTGCGCCGCGCCGCGCCCGCTTGACCACGCAGGGCAATTTTTCGGATTTCAACTGTTACGCTCCACGTAATTATTCGACTCGCGACAGCGACCGCCCAGCCTACGTCGCGGCTCATGATCAGAGGCTTTGCGAACTCCGAGACCGAAAATCTCTATGCCGGCACCGCCTCGCGTCACCTTCCGCCTGATATCCAGCGCAGCGCCCGACGAAAGCTCCTCCAACTCGATGCCGCCGACCGACTCGATATCATGCGCCGCCCGCCCGGCAATCGCTTGGAAGCCCTCAAAGGCCGTCGCCGCGGCCAGCACCGCATGCCCATAACGACCAATGGCGCTTCTGCTTTCGTTGGGAAGGCGCGGGCGTTTGCGTTTTACGGGCGTTTCGCTCCGAACGGTGAACTCATTCTATCCGCTCGCGCCAATAATTGGGGCTGCGTTTGAACGGCGAGATCGTGATGACCCAGACGTGATCCGGCTTTTCGATGTAAACCACCGCATAGGGGAACGGCAGCCGGAAGTGCCGCCGCGCGGGCGGCATGACGGCGCGGAAACGGGCGGGGCCCGCGCAGATTTCTGCCAGAAGATCGTGGATGTGGTGGTAAACGCGTTGGCCGAGTTCGGTGCCCACCGCAGCGTAGTGCACCGCTGCCTCGGCGAACTCGTCGTCGGCGTGCCGGTGGAGGCGGTAGGGCTTCACAAACCAACGATCTTGCGCGCA
>CAMBVX010000476.1 GCA_945871085.1 Opitutus sp. GAS368
CTCACCGTCGGCGCGCGCTTCGACACCACGTCCACCGCAGCGAAAAACGACTCCAGCCCCAAGGCCGGCTTCGCCTTCACCCCGCGCGGCGCCCGCTGGACCCTCCGCGGCAACGTCGCCCAAGCCTACAAATCCCCGAGCTTCAGCGAACTCTTCAACACCACCGCGCCGCTCGGAAACACCGCACTCACCGCGCAGAAATTCCTCGTCTCCGAACTCGGCACGGAGTTCCGCCCCTTCGCCGGTCTGACCCTCGGGGCGACCGTTTACCGCGCCAAGCTCACCGATCCCATTTACCCGCGCTCGATCCCCACGCCGCCCTTCACGCTCAAGTTCACCAACGTCACCGACGCCACCACGACCGAAGGCGCCTACTTCACCGCCGACTACCGCCGCCCCGGTTTCTCGATCGGAGCGAGCTACGCCTACCTCGACCCCGGCACCGCCACGTTCCACACCGCGCGCCACACGGCAAAAATCCACGGCGCCGTCACCTCGCACGGTTTCACCATTGCCGGTTCGCTCATCCACGCCGCGCACCGCTTCTGGCAGGACGCCTTCGTCGATCCCACCGACGACTACACCACCGTCGATTTGAAACTCAGCTACGCGCTCGCGAAAAACTGCGACGTCTCGCTCTCCGCCGAAAACGTCTTCGACGAGCGCTACGCCACCGGCGCCACGCAAAACCGCGTCACCTTCCCGCCCCCCGGCTTCAACAAATGGGTCGGCCTCGACCGCCCCGGTCGCTCCATCACCGCCGCCGTCACCGTCCGCTTCTAAAAGTCTCCCTTCCGCACTTCGTCTTCTTTCACCATGAAATCCCCCTCTCTTTTCGTTCTATTTGCCGCGCTCCTCGCCTCGTCTGGTCTCCGCGCCCAGCACGAAGGCCACACCGCGTCCGCCAAATCCTCCCCCGCCGCGACGGCCGGCCATCCGCTCCGCGGAGTCGTTACCCGCATCATCGCCGACAAAAAACTCGTCATGGTGAAGCACGAGGAAATCCCCGGCTTCATGATGGCAATGACGATGGCCTTCATCGTCCCCGCCGACATCTACCCCGCGCTCACGCCCGGCACGCGCCTCGCCGCCACGCTGCTCCCTCGGCAGGCCGATGGCTGGCACCTCGAGGCCGTCCGCCTCCTCGCCGACGCCGGTGCACCTCTCGCGCCCAACCAACCGCACCGCGTGGCTCTCACCGCTGACGCCAAAAATCCCGGCACGTTCACCGGCGCCTTCACGTTCGTCGCGTCGAGCACCGGCGACTGGCGCGCCAACGTCAGCACGCGCGCTGCCTGGGTCGACATCTCGCCCAAGGGCGGCGCACCGCTCACCTCCAAAGCCTGCTCCCACGCCAACCCGCCCGGCTTCCTCAAAGGCCCGCTCTACGCGCTCACCGCCGGTCAGACCTACGAGATCCGCTTCACCAAAGTCCCCGCCGCCGACCTCGACGTACTCCTGCAACCCTTCACGCCATGATCCCGCGCCACTGTCAGCCTGCTCCACGGCGTCTCCCGCCCCTGCGGTCGCCGTTCCTCTGCTCATGAAAACTCGCTTCTCGCTGCGCACTGCGCTTCTGGCCGGCTTCGTCGTCGCGCTGACCCTCCGCGCCCCCGCGGCGCAGACCGATTCTGCCCCGGCTCCCGTGCCCGATGCGCGCACCACCGCTCCTCTCAACGCCCCCACTGACGGCGAGATCCGCGTCGCCGTGCTCCTCTCCGCGAGCGCCGAAGTCGTCGACTTCGCCGGACCATGGGGCGTTTTCGATTATGTTTACGTCGACGGCCGGTCGCCCCGGAAAGTCTTCAAGCTCTATACCGTGGCCGCGACCAAGGACCCGGTGAATGTCTCGAGCGGCATGATTATCGTGCCCAGCTACACGTTCGCCGACGCCCCGGCGCCGCACGTGATCGTCATCCCGGCGATGGACACCGACGCCCTCGCCCCCGCGGCTCTGGATTGGTTGCGAGCCGCGATGAAGAAAACCGACGTCACCATGTCGGTGTGCAACGGCTCGTTCGTGCTCGCGAAGGCCGGACTGCTCGACGGCAAAAAAGCCACCGCGCACCACGGCGGCTTCGGTTCGATGCGCGCCGAGTTCCCGCAAGTGAACCTGATCCGCGGCGTGCGTTACGTGGAGGACGGCAAGATCGCCACGGCGGGCGGCCTGACCTCGGGCACCGATCTCGCGTTGCGCGTGGTCGAGCGTTACTTCGGCCGCGAGGTCGCGAAGGAGACCGCCTTCCGACTGGAATACCAAGGCACCGGCTGGATGCATCCGGAGAGCAACGCCGAATTCGCCAAGAAAGTCGTCGCGACTCCCGGGCATCCCGTCTGCCCCGTGTGCGAGATGCGGCTCAGCAAGCCACCCGGGGCACTCTCGTTCAGCTACAAAGGCGAAAAACATTACTTCTGCGGCGAATGGTGCAAAGACCACTTCGTCGCGAAGCCCGAGCGATTCCTCGCCGGCCTGTGAGGTAATCCCTTCGTTCCAATCTCGTTCGTCGCTTCCTTCCCTTGGCCACCTCCGCTCCCCTCCGCCCTCCCAATCTCCCGCCCTCCGCCCCGTCCTCCCCATGAAAATCAAACCCGCCTGGCTCCTCCTCGCACTTCCGTGTTTCGCGGTGGCCATCGCCCTTTTCGTTCGTGGGCGCGACACCGCGCCGCTGCCGACCTATCCGTTGAAGGGCACCGTCCTCTCCGTTGAAACCGATGACCGCCTTCTGCTGATCGACCACGAAGACATCCCCGGTTTCATGCCCGCAATGGCGATGTTCTTTCGCGTCGATGCCGCCGCCCACAAGGCCGCGCGCGCCGGCGATCGCATCGCCGCCACGATGGTCCGACACGAGGAATCCCTCGTGCTGCAAGACGTGAAACTGACACCCGCGACCGCCTCCACCGCTGTGCCCAAACAACGGTAAGTCTCCGCCCGCTTCCTCTCTCGTCGCTCACCCACGCGTAACTTTTCCACCACTTGGGACCGCTCCCGGTTTGACGGCCACACGACAGAGGGTGGCCGCCATCCATGGCCCGGGGGCGGTCCCTCCTCCCTTTTTCCCACCATGAAGAAAACCAACCAACTCACACTCGTTCCCCTTGCGCTGCTGACCGCCGCCTTTTTCTCCGGCTGCGGCGCCGCCGAAAAGCCCACTTCGGCTCCGGCCGACGCCGCTCCCGCCAAAGAGGCCGCCAAGCCCGCGGCTCCCACCGCCGCCGCCAAACCTGCCGCCGGCACCCCCGGCGACGCTGAAGCGGGCAAAGCCGTCTACCTGCGCGTCTGCTTCGCCTGCCACCAAGCCAATGGCCTCGGTTTGCCGGGCGCCTTCCCGCCGCTGGCGGGCTCCTCGATCGTCACCGAAGCCGACACCGGCAAGATCATCCGCATCGTCCTCCACGGGCTCCAAGGCCCCATCGAGGTGAAGGGTGTGAAATTCAACAGCCTCATGCCCGCCCAAGGCGCCCAGTTGAACGACAAGGAAATCGCCGACGCCCTCACCTACGTCCGTAACGCCTGGGGCAATACCGCCGCGCCCGTCACTGTGGAAGCCGTTGCCGGGGTCCGCGCCCAGGTCCAACGCCCCACCCCTTGGACGTGGGACGAGTTGACCAAAAAGTGATGCGCCGGCCCCGCCTCGCTCTCAGCGTCCGCGATTTTCACGCGTGGCTCCCGTGGCTCCTCGCCGCGACGTTCGTCGTCGCGGCCGAGGCGCTCGGCCAACGCTTCGCCCTGGCGTCAGCCGAACGCGCCCTGCTCCGTGCCCCGGTCTTGAGCACCGTCATTCTCCTTCTCGCCATCCGCCGCCATTGGAGCCACAGCCGCGCGGCCTTTGAATGCGTCACCCTCGGCGCGCTCGCCCCCGCCGCCTGGCTCGTCGGCCGCACCCTCGGCGGCCCGGCCCAATCCCTCCCGCTTCTCGTCCTCGGTTCCACCTTGCCCGGTTATGCCGCGTGGCGTTTCGCCCCTGACTCCGGCCAACACGGCGCCCTCTGGCCCCTCCGCGACGCCCTGCGCCGTCCCTTCGTCGTTCTCCCTCTCGTTGCGCTCGCGCTGCTCGTTCTCGCCGGTTGCACTCCGAAAAAATCCGCCGCAGCCAAACCGTCCGCCACGACACCTACGAATTCGCCCACGCCTACTGTGCACGATCTCCGCGGCGAAATTCTCCGCCTCGATCCCGCCCGTCGAACCCTCCTCGTCCACCACGAGGAAATCCCCGGTTACATGCCCGCGATGACGATGGAGTTCACGGCCCCCGGCACCGACTTCGCCACGCTCCATCCCGGCCAGCGCCTCACCGCGCGCATGGTCGAAGGAGCCCCAGGCGAATTCCGCCTCGAAAACCTCCGCCTCGTGCCGCCCACGTCTGCCGACACCATCGGCGCCGCCGCCCAGGCCCTGCACGCCGACACCGAGACCCGCGGTCGCAAGGCCTACCGTGAACTCGGCGAAATGGCCCCATCCTTCGCCCTCTACAATCAGGACGGCGCCGTCGTCCGCTTCGACCAATTCCGCGGCCAGCGCGTTGTCCTGAACTTCATCTTCACCCGCTGCCCCATCCCCAAGATGTGCCCCGCCGCCACCGCCAAGATGATCGCCCTCCAAGCCGCTGCGAAGAAAGCCGGCCACCGCGACCTGCACTTCGTTTCGATCTCCTTCGACGCCGCCTACGACACCCCGCCCGTGCTGAAAAAATACGCCGCCGACCGCGGCATCGACACCACGAACTTCTCCTTCCTCACCGGCCCGGAATCCGCCATCGCCGACCTCCTCCGCCAATTCGGCGTCATCACCATCCCGCGCGAAAACCTCTACCTCCACACCGTCTCCACCATCCTCATCGGTGCCGACGGCCAGCTCCTCTTCCGCACCGAAGAACCCGACTGGGAGCCGGACGATATGCTCGCGCGGCTCTGACCAGCAAGCCGCCTTCCAATTTGGCCGATTCTTGCACCATTTGATGCTCAATCCCCTCCGTTTGATTTCCATCCGAA